>CAYPLZ010000087.1:0-1516 GCA_964411855.1 uncultured Candidatus Saccharibacteria bacterium | reverse complement strand
TTTCTGATTCAATAAGAAAAGGGTCAATTATTTTTAATAAATCATCTTTATTAAGGGTTTTTATTGATAAATTTTTAATAATTTTATAATATCCTTTATGTTTTTTCTTAGGGTCTTCAGCATAACAATTTGGCCCAACTACATAATAATTTTTACTTCTCATTTCACCTTGACTTTTCTTAAAAATATGATTTTTATCATAATCAGAATAAATAAAAAAATGATAATTACCTCCACATGTTTGAACAGTTAAAGTATCAATTTTATTTAATAATTTTTTACCTAACTTTTTATCATCTATATCAATAATTCTTAAATTCCCATAACCTGCGACAACACCATAATTACCCTCTTGTTGAAAATGATTTATTAATTCATCATTATCATAATTAAATAAATTTTCACCCCATTTCAAATTTTTTACAGGTTCTTTTGAGTTTTTTTGGAGCTTTATAAATTTAAATTCTTTATTTTCTAATTCTTTAGGAATTAGAGTTTCTTTATGAATTAAAGTCCCCATTTGATTTTTGCTGGTCATTATCAGGGTTATAATATTTTTCAAGTGGTTTTTGTAATTCATCAAATAAAACCATAATTTCAAAATTAGTTACTTTATCTTTAATTATAAAAAAATTAGTCCCTACTTCTAATATTTTACCATTAAAAAATCTTCCATCTTTTCTGGAAACATGAACCATAACATCTCTTTCTTTAAAAAACTCAACTCTTTTTTTCACATTTTCATTATTTATATTCATGTCCATTTTCATTAATTTAATCTACTAAAAAAGGAGATTAATTTTAATAAAATAGATTTTGTTTAAATATTTTGTTATTCTATTTTTTATATGATTTATCACCTTATTTTCTATTTTATCCTTACCTTACAGAACTACACCGAACCATACCATACAGAACATCACTATACCTAACCTGAAAGTATGATTTATGATTGTTATTTGATTATTTTTTTGGTCTTTCTATTTGCTAGCCAATAAACAAGATTTCCTATACCAAGTGTCCACCAAACTGTAAGAAGAAATACAAGAATATGTCCTCCAGTAGTTGCATTATTTCTTCTTAATAAGAAATACTCTGGAGTTTCTTCTTTCAAATCCCAATCGTTTGATTGGTACATCTTAACTTCTTTCAGTGCTTCTTCTCTTGCTTTATTTTCTTTTGTTCCCATTTTTATTCTCCTATTATTTAATTAATAAAACTATTAAATCTTATTATTTAGATTCAAATTTATTAATCTTGAAACAACCAAAAGGACCTGTCTTTTGTGGTCTGAAATCTAAAAGTCCAATTCTTTGTCCAGCTTCTACTAAAATAGGTTTTACCAAATCTGGAGAACTGATTAAACTTTCATCCCACCATAATTCAAAACTTGCCTTCCACTTTTCAATTCTTGGTCTAAGTTTAACAACCCTGTTTCTTTGAATAACAACAGTTCTAATATCATAAGTATAAGATTTTTTTCCTAAACTTATCTTTTCAGGCTGTATCCTCAAAG
>CAYPLZ010000086.1:0-1597 GCA_964411855.1 uncultured Candidatus Saccharibacteria bacterium | reverse complement strand
AAAGCAAGGAACAATTTGAAATGAGGATTCATAAAAGATTAATTGATCTTTTAGAACCAAAACAGAAAATTATTGATTCATTAATGGATTTGAATTTACCTGCAGGAGTGGATATTGAAATAAAAATGTAAATAAACATTAATGCTAATCTTTTTGCAGGACTTATACTTCAAAATTTAATTCTGTAATGAAATAGGTTGCCTTTCCTTAAAAAACTGGGCAATTGCCCAGTTTTTCATTGGAAAAAGATTAAATAAAAAGAATTATGTCATTTATCTTAGGAAAAAAATTGAAAATGTCTCAGATTTTTAAAGAAGATGGAACTAGAGTTCCAGTGACTTTGATTGAGGCTGGACCATGCACAGTTACTCAGAAGAAAGATAAAGAGAATGATGGATATGAAGCTATTCAAGTTGGATACAAAGAAATTGAAAAAGAGAAAAAGATCAAAAAGACTATGAAAGGAAAAGCTTTTAAACACCTAAAAGAGTTTAAAAGCGACATGGATTTTGAAGAAGGCGATACTATTGATGTTTCTCAATTTGAAATTGGAGATAAAGTAAAAGTAACTGGGCAAGCAAAAGGAAAAGGATTCCAAGGTGTAGTAAAAAGACATAATTTTTCTGGACAAGACAGAACCCACGGAATTAAAAAAGATCACAGAAGAACAGGATCAATTGGTAGTGCTTATCCGCAGAGAGTAATTAAAGGAAGAAAGATGCCTGGGCACACCGGAGCCGAAAAAGTTACAGTTTCCAATCTCACAATTGAAGAAATTGATAAAGAAAATAATATATTAGCAGTTAAAGGAGCAGTCCCCGGAGCAAAGGGGACTTTATTGAGGATAGAGAAGAAGGTTTAACCATTTAAGATATCATGAAATTAGATATTTAAATCTGTTTTATGAAAAAGATTAAATATATTATGAAATTAGATATTTATAACAAAAAAGGAAATAAGTTAAAATCAAAAGTGGATACACAAAAGCAAGTATTTGATGTTGACTTGAACCAGGATTTGATTTATCAAGTAGTAACTGCTCAGAGAGCTAACAGGAGACAAGGAACTGCTCATGCTAAAGATCGATCCGAAAGAAGCGGAGGAGGTTCAAAACCTTGGCCACAGAAAGGAACAGGAAGAGCTAGGCACGGATCAATTCGTTCTCCAATCTGGAGAAAGGGTGGAGTTACTTTTGGACCTAACAAAGAGAGAAAATTTACAAAGAAGATCAATAAAAAAGCAAAAAGAAGGGCTTTATTTCAAGTTCTTTCCGAGAAGAAGAGAAGAGATCTTCTCATCATTTTAAATAATATAGATATTTCTCCTAAAACAAAGGAGATGGCAGACATTTTAAATAATTTAGAGATAGAAAATGAAAGCTTCTTAGTAGCCACAGCTGGAAAAGATGATAATGTTATTAGAGCAACTAATAATATTAAAAAAGGAAGAGTAATGGAAGCAAGAGAGTTAAATGTATTAGACTTATTAAAGGCTAAATATTTGATAATGACAAAAGAGGCCGTTAAAGTAATTGAAGACACATTTTTAAAGTAAATTAGTATCATGGCTTTATTTGGAAAAGATAAAAAACAAAAAA
>CAYPLZ010000085.1:0-1602 GCA_964411855.1 uncultured Candidatus Saccharibacteria bacterium | reverse complement strand
CAGCTTGCCAAATAAAAAAGTTGGACAACCTCCTCTCCTTCCCTGTTCTAATAATTAAGTCAAGGTCTGAAGTCCATAAGTTCTCTGCAATTAAATCTTCGTCTATCTCTTCTGGGTCTACTCCTTTTTTCATTATTTTTTTAAATGCTTCAACAATCTCTGCTCTCCCACCATAACTCAATGCAATATTTAAGGTCATTTTAGTATTAGTCTTGGTGGCTTTTTCTGCTTTTTTAATTGCTTCTTTCAAAGACTCTGAAAGTTTATTCTTTTTTCCTAATATTTTAACTTTAATGCCTTCTTTAACAAACTCTTCTAATCTTTCTCTTAAAGTTTTCTCTCCTAAGCTCATAATATGATTTACTTCTTTTTCTGATCTTTTCCAATTCTCAGTTGAAAAGACAAAAAGAGTTAAGATCTTTACTCCTTTCTTTCCTGCCCACTCTACAACCTTCATGGCCTTTTCTAACCCTTTATTATGACCTTTAAAATCCGGGAGATTATTCTCCCTTGCCCATCTCCGATTTCCATCTAATATAATTCCTAAGTGTTTTGGAACTTTTAAGTTATCTTTTTTATTCATAATTTATTTAAAAATATAATCTGTATCAATATCCATCTTTTTAGGTAAAACCCAAGGTAAATTATGTCCTAAAAAGTAAAATACCTTTAATCCAAATTTAGTAAATCTAATTTTGGGTTTAAATTTATTTAAAACTACTTTTTGATATTTGTCAAAATCAGGGAAGTTGCTAATTAAATGATTAGCAGCGGTTAATCCCCAGATAACACCGCCTCCGGACCAAGGCTTTGTTAAACCAGCAGCATCTCCACATAAAGTAACATTCTTTTTGTCAGGAAAAGATAAGCCTTCTGGTACAAGACTTGAACATTTATCTTTTATTTCAATATCTCTTTCTTTTAAAAATCGGTCAAATAGTTCTTTTGCATATTTTGTGTTATCTAAAATTCCGTATTCTTGTTTATCTCCTCTAGGAATTTTCCAAATAAATCCGTTCCTTTTTGTTGGCCAAACCTCTACATAGTTTGAATGATCTTCTTTTTCTACAAATCCTTTTATTCCAAGCCTTACAGAAAGTTTTGGCAATCCTGTTTCTTTTCTTACAACAGAATCATACCCATCACATCCAATTACATAATCATAGTCTTGAGGTAAATCTATAATTGCTTCATCCAAATTAATATTTGCTCCTTTTGCTCGGGCTTTTTTTGCCATCAGTTTGTCTAGTTGAAAATGATTCATTACTAAAAGCGTATGAGAAAAATTTGCATCAATATCTTTTTTTGGAAAATGAACTTTTACTTTTTCTACTTTATTATCAATTAACTTTTTGCTTTCTGGAATAAAATTTAAAATTCTTTTTGAAAATAAGCCAGAACAACACTTTTTCCCAATTTCTTTCTTTCTTTCAAAAACTTCTACTTCATTTGCATCAGATAAATTTGAAGCTAAATAAAGCCCAGATATTCCGCCTCCAATTATTGCTACTTTTTTACTCATTTTGATTTAAAATTTTAATTTGTGTATTTCTTTCTAATTTATAATTTGCTGTAATATAACCTACAGCAAAGGAAAACATT
>CAYPLZ010000084.1:0-1605 GCA_964411855.1 uncultured Candidatus Saccharibacteria bacterium | reverse complement strand
TCATTTATCTTTTCTCCAGGGTAGGAATTATAAATAAACCTGGAAGAAGTAAGATAAGTTAAGTTATTAGAATTATGAGTCAGAGCGAATGTAACTATTTCTTCTTTCTCCTCAGATAATCCAGGATAATAGTAAGTTATATTTTCATTTTCTATATTGTATTTATAGATGTGATTGTCTTCTTTAAAAAGAAGTTCGTTTGTATTAGTTGGGTTAAAAATTATTTTTCCAGGCTGTTTGTTTTTCAATTTAGTAATCTCTTTTTGTTTTGGAGGAAAAGGATCTATAGTTAAGACAAAATATTTGACTTGCTCTCTGATACCTAATTTAAATAAGATATTTTGGGAATTTGGTCCAAATTTTAACTCTAAAATTTCTACACTACTAGTTGCTACTTCTGGATTACTAGTTGCAAAATCATCCTCGGCTATTAAATGACTTTTAAGATCTTGATTTAAGTCGTATAACTTTAATTCCCATTTATCTTCTTTGGATTCTTTTAAAAGTATTTCAGTTTTATTTGGAAGAAACCAAAGTTTATTTATCTCTTTATTAAGCTTTTCTTTTGTAGGTTCTTTTGGAATAAGAGTTACATTATTTATTTCAGTTACAGTTTGTTCTGTTACTTCTAAGTTTTTCTGCCAAGTATAATAACCCTCTTTAGCTAATTCTATATTATATTTTTTTGGAAGAAGATTTTTAATAAAAGAAGAGCCAAAGAAAAGATCAGTTCTTTTTTCTCTTTTTCCATCAAGATAGATATCAGTTCTGGTTGGCTCTACCTCTATAAAAAAACCACCAGTTTTAGTTAGCTCTCTATTTTCAATATCAAAACGATATCCTCTGGAATAGAGGATTACTGAAGGGGCTCCAATAATAAATATCAAAAAACAAATTATAAATAATGTAAATCTAGTTTTTGCAGACATATTAAATCAATTAAATATTCATTAATTAAATCAATTATAACAGATTAAAAGTATCTTGAAAAAAACAATCTTTTAAGTTAGGATAAGTTAACATTATGTTTTCACAAAAGATAGGAATTGACTTGGGAACATCTAATTCTTTAGTCTTTACATCTAAAAAGGGATTAGCTTTGCAAGAGCCTTCCGTTGTGGCGGTTAGCGTAGAAGAGAATGAAATCTTAGCAGTAGGGAAAGAAGCAAAAGAAATGACAGGAAGAACACCAGATGCAATTAGAGTTTATAGACCCCTAAAGGATGGTGTAATTGCTGACTTTAGAGTTACCCAAGCAATGTTAAAATATTTTATAAATAAAACGTCATCGCTTTTTCGGTTTTTCAAACCGGAGCTTTTGATTGGTGTTCCAGCAGGAATTACCTCTACAGAGAAGAGAGCAGTACTCGAAGCTGCCACAAATGCAGGTGCTAAAGCCGCATATGTGGCCAAAGAGCCGATTTTGGCTGCTATTGGGGCTGATATACCTATAAATTCTTCTGTAGGGCATATGATTGTTGATGTAGGAGGAGGAACTACTGAAATTGCTGTTATTTCTCTTGGTGGAATAGTAACTGCTAAATCAGTAAGAGTAGCAGGAGACAAGATGAATGAAGCTATAGCTGAATATATTAAAAAGAAATA
>CAYPLZ010000083.1:0-1618 GCA_964411855.1 uncultured Candidatus Saccharibacteria bacterium | reverse complement strand
AGGAAAATCAGGAGCATTTCTTCCATACCATCCACCCATATCAGTAACTTCACCGTTTACTGTAACTCTAGGATCTAATATTGTTTCTAAGCTATCCCAACGACCAATACCACTTCCATTTCCATCAACTTCTTCTCTTACAAAACGAGGGAAATTATCTCCTTTAGGATTACTACCTTCAATTTTTAAACTAAAAGGACAATTAGCATAGGCTAAATTCCAGGTTTTAGTATCTCCATAAATTGTTTCAACATCATAATTTCCATAATGCCAAGTATCACCCCAGCTATAATTTACATCTCCCATAGTTTCAATGTACTCATCGAGATAGAGAGACATATTAATGTTGACTGAATCACTTTCATTTTCATTTGCTACAAGTATATTAGAGAAAGTGAAAATCATTAAAACTAGAAAAACAATAGTTATCTCTTTTTTCATTTACAAAAAACACTCCTTATTTATTTTTAATTGCAGTAACCTTATTGGAAAGAACTAGCACTATGATATCTAGGGGAGTGGTTGTTTGTCAAAACTATTTAAAATCTTGACAATTATTTATTTTTGTAGTAGAGTTTAATACTTGACAATAGAACTTATTTTAGGTCCTGTTCTCGGGTGCCGAAGCGGTTATTCCTCCCTAACTTCGGCACCCAAGAAGAAGCTTTAAAGGGTTTGACAATTATATTATTTAGAATAGAATAAAATAAGAATAAAAATAAAAATTAGTTTCTAGAAGGAGGGGGGCTAGAAATCCTTAATGCACATTAAAGAGTACTGGCGAAAACTTAATAAAAAATTAAATAAGACTTACTTTATTACACACCACTTTTATGCCTAGAAGTGGTTTTTTTGGTTTTCGTGCTCTGTTTTTAAAATAGAGCAGGGGCACCAAAAGGTGTCTAGTCAGGGAGGAGAAAATTAAAGGTTGGTTTAATTTCAAAAGGTCAAAATAATAATTAATTTAAAATAAAAAAATGAGTAAAAAAATATTACTTAGCTTAGCAATAATTGGTGTTGCAGCTGCTATGGTAGTTGGTGCAACAACAGCTTACTTTTCAGCAACAGAGAAATCTACAGGAAATACTTTTTCTACAGGAGAAATGGTTATTGAGCTAGATGGAAGTGAAGGAGGAAAAACTGTATTTAATGTTAATGACATGATTCCAGGGGAAACTAGAACAGGTTATTTAGTTATTAAAAACCCTAATAAATCAGTTGATAGTTTAATTAGAATTTATGCTGAAGAAAAGCAGGATAATAGTGGATTAAGTAGTGAACTAGAAATTTCAAAAGTTACTTTACGGCCAACAGGAAATGGAGAATATGGTATGTTTTATAACAATTTAACTGATGATGGCTATAAACTATATGGAGCTAAAAATAGAACAGTTGCTTCCGAAGTACCATTAAACAACTTTTTAGGAGAAGCTAATGCTCTCACTAATTTAGCTGCTTACAATGAAGATCCAAGCTGGCCTCTTAAAAAAGGATATGCAGCTAATTGTATTTTTAAAAGAGATGAAAAACATGAAATTACAAATTATAAAGATGAATGGACTTTACACAACAAAACAAAGAAAGAATTAATGTTAGATTGTAAAGAATACGAAGAAAC
>CAYPLZ010000082.1:0-1645 GCA_964411855.1 uncultured Candidatus Saccharibacteria bacterium | reverse complement strand
GAGTATAGCCAAAGCAGGACAAGAAGTAGTTAGAGAAAGAGCAAAAGAGTTTAAAACTGCAAAAGAAAAACTACGAGAAGGAAAAAAACTAACTTCTGCAGAATTATTCAGGTTACAAGCAGGATTAAGAAGTTCAATTCCTTTTGGTGCAAGAACGCAAAAACAAGCAAAACAAATAGAAGAGTTTAGAAAACAAAGACAAGATTTCACTAGAAGATTAAAAAATATTGAAGGTAAATTATCTTCTAAACAAAAAAGAAAATATAAAACATTAAAAACAGAAGAGAAAAAAATAAACTATTTAAACAATTTAATTACTAATAATAAAATATTTCCTAAGAAATCAAAAGATCCTTATACAAAATCTACAAATTTAGTAATTAGTAAAGCTAAAAAAATACCTTGGAAAACGGATAAAGGATCTAAAAGGTTACAACAAGAGTTGAAAAAACTTTCTATTTCATTAGAGCTAAAAAAAGGTAAAAAAGGAACTATTAAAAACCAAATCTACTCTTTATTAGGAAACACTGTCTTAGGTGCGGGTAGGGGCGTTTTAAATCTATACACTGTGGCAACTAATCCAGTTGATTCCACTAAAAACTTCGCAAGATTTTTAGTAAAAACTGCTAAAAATCCTAAGAAAACTGCTAAAATAATAGTAGAAGATTTCATAAAAGATCCTTACGGATGGGTGGGAGAAACAGTAACTACTAGCTTTATAGTAGGTAAAACTGGAAAATATGCATCTCAAAACCCAGTTTCAAGATATATTAATGAGGGAAGATTTATTAGAAGTTTAAACCCTGAATTAAGAACTCCTGTAAGAAAAATATTGAAATCTGCAAAAGCACAACAAAAATTATCTCCTAATAAAAAATCTCTAAAAAAAGTAGATTTTTTTGAAGTTAGAGAATTAAACCCTGTTGAAGCAAAAGCATTACAAAAAACACTAAAAGAAACAGATTCAGTGGTTTTCGGTTCATTATCTTCAAGAACTTTATCTAATAAAAAAACTAAGCTACCTAAAGATGTAGATTTAGCTACAAAAAACATAAATAAATTTAATGAAAGATTTCTTAAAAATTTACCTAAATCTAAAAGAAAGCTATATAAAATAAGTAAAGAGAAAATAGTTAGAACTACTGATGGGGCGAAAATATTAGATGTTAAACCATTAGATAGATTATATCCAAACAAATTAATATTATCTGGAAAAAGCAATCTCCCAATATACCAATTAAAGAAAACTCCAACTGGAAAGCCAATTTTGAAATTATCTAAGGCAACTTTAACCACTCAAAAACCAATTAAAATAGGAGATATCAAGTTAACTTCTTTCGGGGAACAAACTACTAGAAAAGCATTGGGAACTTTACAAGTTCTACTCGAAAAAAACCCTAGGAGGGCTAAAGACCCTTCTGCTTTATTAGAAGCTTTAGAAATACAATTAAAAACTGCAACAAAAATTAAACCTAAAACCAGTTTAGGTAAATTCAGGAAAAAATCAAAGATAAGAAATATAAGATCAGGTATAAGAGTTTTAAAATCAAAAGAGTTCAAAAAGTTACTAGAAAAAAATGTCCCTGGAATAACAAAAGAATTCCCTTTAGTTTCAAAACTAAATACTAACAAACTAGGTGCTAAA
>CAYPLZ010000081.1:0-1850 GCA_964411855.1 uncultured Candidatus Saccharibacteria bacterium | reverse complement strand
CTCCTCTCTTTTAAAAAGAGATAAAAAAGTAGAAAAACAAGAAGTTAGAGATTTAATTCAAAAAGTTTATTCAGAATTTAAACCTGATATTGTTCATTGTCATAATGCTTCTTATATGTTTGATCCGGACTTAATCCAGATCTTTTTTAACTTTTTCAAAGAAAAAGGCATTCCCCTTATTGAGCATGCTCATCATGCTAATATTAGGAGAAAAGATATTGTTGAAAAGTCTATTAACTTAGAGTGGGATAAAATTATTGTAGTAAGCGAGTTTGCTTATAATAGAATTGCTCCGATAGTAAAAGATACAGATAAAATTGAGATAGTGCCAAACTGTGTAGATCGAGATATTTTTCAACCTAAAACCTCTGAGAAAAAGAAGAATTGGAAAGAAAAATTGAAAATTGAAAAGAAATTTGTTTTTGCTTTCCCCTCAAGAACTATTAGGATTTCTACTGGGGAAATAGGGGAGCAAAAACAATTTAAAACTGTCTTAAAAGCGCTTTCTTCTCTTAAAAAACAAGGATTTGATGACTTTTGCCTTTTGGTTACTAGTTTAGGAGATTATCATGAAAAGAAAGACGTAAAAAAGGATTTCAAAAAAATAATTAAAAAGTTTAATCTTTTAGATAATTTAAAAATATTTCCAGAGAAACTAAATCAAAAAGAAATGCACAAGTTTTATACTCCAGCGGATATTATACTCTTTCCTTCTTTAAGAGAAAGTTTTGGTTTAATTACTTTAGAAGGAATGGCGATGGGGATTCCTGTAATAGGAGCAAGGTCCGGAGGAATAAAAGGAATAATTGAAAATAAAGAAGATAGCATCTTAGTAGAACCAATAGATTATAAAGATCTTGCTAATAAGATAAAGTTACTAACAGAAAATCAAAAACTTTATAAGAAGATTGTTGAAAATGGACTTCAAAAAGTAGAATCATATTGTTCTAGAAAATATGTAAAAACTATAAAATCTTTATGGGAAGAAGTTATAAAAAAATAAATTGATTTTTCCTTTTATTTTTTGTATAATTTATTCATATGAGTGCTGACCCAATTGAGGAAATTAAGGAAAGGTTAGACATCGTAGATGTTATAAGGGGATATTTAAAGCTAGAAAAAACAGGGGCAAATTACAGAGCAGTTTGCCCTTTTCATTCGGAAGAATCCCCTTCCTTTTTTGTTTCACCTGCCAGACAAATCTGGCATTGTTTTGGATGTTCCGAAGGAGGCGATATGTTTGAATTTGTAAAGAAAATAGAGGGAATTGAGTTTGGAGAAGCTTTAAAAATATTAGCTGATAAAGCAGGTGTAGAGTTGAAAAAACAAGACTTTAAGAAACGTAACAAGAAGAAGGAATTATATGAGATTTGTGATTTAGCAACTACTTTTTTTCAAAAACAATTAGAGAAAAGCAAAACAGGAAAGAAAGCTAAAAAATATTTATTAAGTAGGGACATATCAGAAGATTCTATTAAAAAATGGAGACTAGGTTATGCTCCAGCAAATTGGAGGACTCTTTTAAAGTTTTTAGAAGGAAAAGGATATGATAGAGATAAAATAGTTAAAACAGGTCTTGTAGTAAGAAAAGGATCGAAAAGTTCATCTGGAACAAAACAAAATTTTTACGATAGATTCAGAGGAAGAATAATGTTTCCCGTTTTTAATCTTCATGGTCAAGTAATTGGTTTTGGAGGTAGAATTCTTTCAAAGAAAAAAGATGCTGCTAAGTATTTAAATACTCCAAATACCCCTTTGTATGATAAAAGCAAGGTATTATATGGTTTAAATGAGGCTAAAGTTGAAATAAGAAAAAGAGATAATTGTAATATAGTTGAATGTTATACCGA
>CAYPLZ010000080.1:0-1856 GCA_964411855.1 uncultured Candidatus Saccharibacteria bacterium | reverse complement strand
CATTATTTTTTAAAAAACAATTGAAAAGTTTTTAAGAAAACTTCAAGATCTAAAAAGAATGATCTGTTTTTAATATAATAAAGATCATACTTAAATTTCTCTTTACTGTCTTCTATACTTCTTCCATACCTGAAATTTATCTGAGCCCAGCCTGTAAAACCAGGCTTAATTAAATGTCTTAAATGATAATGAGGGATTTTCTTTTCTAATTTTTTAACAAATTCTGGTCTTTCTGGACGAGGACCAATTAAACTAATATCTCCTTTTAATATATTTATCATTTGAGGAAGCTCATCTAAATGGATTCTTCTTAAAATTCTTCCTATCTTAGTTATTCTTTTATCTTTTTCTTTTGCCCAAACAGGACCTGTTTCATCTTCTGCTCTTTCTTTCATTGATCTAAATTTCAAAAGACAGAAAGTTTCTTTATGCATTCCAACTCTTTTTTGTTTATAAAAAACAGCCCCTCCGTCTTCTAGTTTTATCAATAAAGCAATAATCAACCAAAAAGGAAAGCTAATTATTAAGATTAAAAAGGCTAAAATTATATCTATAATTCTTTTAGCTTTCTCATAAAGCTTTCTTTTGTTTTCTTTTAAATTTTCTAAAAACCATCCCTTGGTAATAAAAGAAACAGGTATTTTTTTAGTGATTCTTTCATAAGCTTCTGATAAATCTTTAAATTCTACTTTTGTATTTAAGTATTGATATAAATTATCAGTAACTTGAGAAGCCTCTTCTAAATTATCAGCCAATATTAAAGTTTCAATTCCCTTTGTCTTTATTTGCTTAATAATATCTTTATTGTAATCTAATTCTTCTACCTTATAACCAAGGTAGGGACGATTTTTAATTTCTTTCTTTAATTTTTCTGCTTCTTCTGAGCTACCAATTATAGCTACTTTTTTGAAAAAGTGAGAAGAAAAAAGACTATAAAATATTTTTCTCCATAAAATAAATAGAAAACCAAAAATAGAAATAATTATTAAAAGATTAGTTTTAGGAGTTATTTTAAGAAAGGGAGCTAAATAAAATAAAAGAGCACTACCTATAAAGATAAATAATAGAGAACTAATTATTTTAGAATAAAAACTAAAATCTGCTTTTCTAGCACGCAAAGTATAAAAATCTGAAATATAAAAAATAGTTAACCATCCTACAAAAAGAAAAGAAAAAGGAGCTAAATGTTTTAAAAAGACTAAGTATGTAAAATTATCTCCATAACCGAAAAAGACCCCTAAATAAAGAGAGATATAAAATAGAGCTAAATCTCCTCCTAAAAGTAAAATTTTTCTTAAATTTATCCTACCTATCATTTTTGTAATTTTAACTTAAAGGAAGGTTAATTTCAATATTTGAAATTATTTAAAAAAAAGATAGAATAAATAAACCAATGAAGTTAATTAAATAAAAATTATGGATAATAAAAATACATTAAATAATATCTGTTTAAAAATTATAAAGTATGGAATATTTGCTAGTTTAATTACGCCCTTAATTTATAGTAGTAAATATTATTTTCCTTTTGTTGCACCGAAAAGTTTATTCTTTATGGCGATAGTAGAAATTGTATTTTTTACTTGGCTATTTTTAGCTTTTCATAATAAAAAGTATAGACCTAATTTAAATACGATAGTAGCTGCTGTCGTATTATTCATTTTAGCAATGGCAGCAAGCTCTATCTTTGGAGTAGACTTTTCTAATTCTTTTTGGTCAAAATATGAAAGAATGACAGGGCTTTTAATGTATTTTCATTTATTTGGCCTGTTTTTAACCTTAACCTCTGTTTTTAAAAAGAAAAGAGATTGGAAAGAACTATTTGCGGTATCAATTGGAGTAGGTTTATTTATAGCTGT
>CAYPLZ010000079.1:0-1943 GCA_964411855.1 uncultured Candidatus Saccharibacteria bacterium | reverse complement strand
TTAGAGGTGACATGAAGAGAGATTGTATCTTCACCAAAGTCCCCTGGTTTTAAATCTTCAAAATCAAAAAATAGATGATTTTGATCTAAGTCTACAGGAGATTCAACTCCCCAAGTAGTGCTTTCACTTATTTCTAATACACCATCTTCATTACTTCTATAGCTTTCATTATCAATTGTTAAATCAATAGCACCAGCTGTAAAAGTATTACCAGTAGAAGTTTCAGTATCACTAAAGAAAGCTGTTGTAGCTCCAATAGTGATTGCAGCTGCAACCCCTATTATTGCTAAACTTACTAATATTTTTTTATTCATGATTTTATTTTTAATTAATATATATTAGACCTTTATTGTACGTGTCAGTTTTCAACCTTTTCCGAACTATTTAGAGTCCGGGCACTTTCTAAAATTAATTCTTAAAAAGTCCTCGAATACCAAATAAAAAAACCGCCTCCAATCAAAAGCGGTCTAAATTACGTTTAACCTTTTTTATTATATTTAATTTTCTAATTCTCCATTTTTTAAATGGTTTCAGAAGGGACATTTTTTTGCCTCTAGCCTCCCCCTCCTAGATGTTATTATTTGCAGTTTTAATATTATTCCTCTTTTAAATTATTGTCAAGAGTTTTAAACTCTTTTTCTTTGCTCTTTAAAAAGTCTGTAAATAGTATAAATAACAAGAAGAATAAAAAGTATAAATAATATTTTGTAAAGTTGTCTTTTGCTAAGATTTACTAAAGAAGAAAGTGCTGCTGCTAAATTATTTGTAGATAAAGTTTCATTCTCTTCTTTACTTTCTTGGTTCTTTTCTTCTGTTTGATTATTTTGTTCTTGCTCTACTTCTTCTGAATCAGGATTTTCTTCCGTTACAAGTTCTTGATTTTGCTGGTTTGTGCTTTTTTGATTTTGCTGGTTTAAATTATCTTGTTCAGACTTAGTAGTGGTTATTTTACTTGTAGTAAAGCTTTGTCTTTTTCCTATTGTAGGAGGAGAAGCATGTGAAATACATCTATAATAATATGTAGTTCCTGGCTCTAAATTAGTAAGTGTCATTTCATGGTAAGTAGTTTTTCCAGAATTTTCATCTGTAGAAAAATCATAGCCATACATTGAAGGATCATCTTCTATATCTGTTAAATCTAATTCGGGATTACTACTTTCTTTACTATATATTACTCTACTAGTAGATTCTTTATTAGTATGCCAAGAAATTGTAACTGATTCTTGATTAACCTCTTCTTCTGTCTCTTGCTTAATTATCAAACCTTCTGGTAATAAAGTTCCTCCTCCAACTCCACTAACTTCTTCTTCATCTTTGTTCTCTGGTCCTACAAATTTAAAAATAAGATCAAAATCAATATGTGCATTTTGATATTTATCCTCTCCTTTTTTATCAAAGATCATTGTTAAAGAAAAATCTTTTGATGTTTCTGCTTTTATTCCACGACCTGAAATTTTCATTTGTCCATTATTTAAAAGATTAGATAGATATTCACTCTGTTCTCCCGATTTCAATAATAGAGCTGAACTTAAATTCTTAGTTTCTTCGTTTAATTCAGCTGAAACTGTAATGTCACTATAATCTTTGCTTGAATTATTTTTTATATTAAATTCACTAGTTACTGATCTACCAGGAATAAAATTTTCTATATTCCTAAAAATTGGGTCAGGAGTAATTTCAATTCCTTGAGATGCATAAACAAGACTAGGAACTAAAATAGCTCCTATAATAAAAAATAATAAAGTTTTACTTAATAAATTATTCATTGTTTATATTTTTTTAGTATCAGAGTCGCTATCATTGGATGATTCATCTGAATTAGTTTCATCCTCTTTATTGTTTTTATCTTTTTTTACTTGTTCATCCTCGGTACTATTTGTTATGGGTTGATCCTTTTCTGTATCAGTGGTTGAAGAGTCTTTCTTATTATTATCTTCTTTTTT
>CAYPLZ010000078.1:0-1992 GCA_964411855.1 uncultured Candidatus Saccharibacteria bacterium | reverse complement strand
TTATTTTTAGTCTCTTCTTCTTTTAATTCTTTAAAAGGATTAAATTCTTCAATATCTTTCGGTACTTCTTTATCTTTAAATACTCTATTAAACTCTTTAGCTGCTTCTTCTGCTTTTTCTTTATTGTAATATCTTTCTACTAATTCTTTTCCTAATTTTTCTTTTAATTTTTTAGGATTTACCTTATTGTTTTCAATCTTATTCTTCATTTCTTCTACCTTTTCTAAATCAATATCTGTACATAGTCTAAAATAATCTCCAATTAATTCATCTTTCATAGACATAATTTTACCAAACATTTCTTTAGGTTCGTCAACAAGATTTATAACATTCCCCCAACTTGTAGACATTTTCCTTCCATCTAGTCCATACAGCATCTCCATAGTCATCATATCTTGTGGTTCTTGATCATAAAGTTTTTGCATTTGTCTTCCAACTTTAAGGTTAAATAGTTGGTCATATCCTCCGAGTTCAACATCTGCTTTTATTTGAACTGAATCATATCCTTGTAAGATAGGATAAGTTATTTCATGAAGCCCAATTGGTTTATTTTGTTCCCATCTTTCTTTAAAGTTTCTTCTTTGAATCATCTGTTGTGCCGTGAATTTTTTAGCAATACTTAATAAGTCTCCTGCAGACAATTCTCCCAGCCATTCTGAATTATAATGGATTTCTGTTTTATCTAAATCTAAAATCATACCTATTTGATCTAGATAGTTTTCCATATTTTTCTTTATTTCTTCTTTAGATAACCCCATTCTCATTTCTTGCTTATCAGAAGCATCCCCAATTTGAGCAGTAAAATCACCTATAATTAAAACTATTTGATGGCCTAGATCTTGAAATTTTCTAAGCTTCCATAGAGCAGTGGCTCTTCCTAAATGAATTTTTGTTCCAGTAGGGTCAATGCCTAATTTAATTCTTAACTTTTCTCCAGAAAGTAATTTTTCTTTTAATTTTTCTTTATCTATAACTCTTTCTGTTCCTCTTTCAAGTAGTTCTTCAATTTGTTTTTCTTTATTTTTTTCCATAATTTAAGTTAAAATTAAGATAGTCTAATATTTATTTAATATTAGATATTTTTATTATAAAAGTAAAATATTCTTTTGACAAAGAGTTAAAAAAGGTTAAAGTAAAAAGAACAAATGTTTATAAAAATACTAAAAAAATTAAAAACTGTTTTTTCTTTCTTATTCAAATTAGGAATAGTATTCTTTTTACTAGGCCTCCTCTTGTCTGTTTCATTATTTGTATATTATGCAAAAGATTTACCTCGTCCTGAAAAATTTACAGAGCAAACTTTTGATCAATCAACTAAGATATATGATAGAAATGGAAAATTACTTTATGAAATAGCTGGAGATGAAGAAAGAACAATTGTTCCTTTGTCAGAAATTTCAGATAATATGAAAAATGCTGTAATAGCTGCTGAAGATAGTAATTTTTATAGTCATCATGGAATAGATCCTGAAGGAATAATAAGGGCAATGATTAAAAATTTAGAAGAAAGAAGACTACTATATGGAGGATCTACTATTCCTCAACAATTAATAAGAACTGTATTTTTTTCAACTGAAAAAACTATAGAAAGAAAAGTTAAAGAGATGATTTTAACTCTTGAGTTAGATAGAAGACACTCTAAAGATCAAATTTTAGAATGGTATCTAAATCAAATTCCTCTTGGATCTAATTTATATGGAGTTGAATCAGCAAGTCAAAGTTATTTTAATAAAGCAGCCTCTGATTTAAATATTAGAGAGGCAGCCACTTTAGCTGCTATGGTTAAAGCTCCTAGTTATTATTCTAATAACAAAGAACAACTAAAGATTAGAAGAGACTATGTTATAGACAGAATGTATCAAGAACATTTTATTTCTAAAGAAGAAGCAGAAGCCGCTAAACAAAAAGAATTAGCTATTGATCCTCTTCGTTCTAATATAAGTGCTCCTCATTTTGTTCTTTATGTAAAAGATTATCTTGAATCAAAATATG
>CAYPLZ010000077.1:0-2078 GCA_964411855.1 uncultured Candidatus Saccharibacteria bacterium | reverse complement strand
ACTGCGGGCAGTTGACCCTGATACTGATATGTGCTTTAAAATTCCAAGGGGAGTACTTGGACTCTGTGTTGGTAAATCTACCTATGCTAGATGTGGAATTATTGTAAATGTAACTCCGCTAGAACCAGAATGGGAAGGTTACATAACAGTTGAAATTAGTAATACTACCCCTTTACCAGCAAAAATTTATGCAAATGAAGGAATTTGTCAAGTCATTTTTATGTCTGGTAAAGAAATTTGTGATACCTCATATGCAGACAAAAAAGGTAAATATCAAAATCAAGAGGACCTAACTCTTCCTAAAATTTAAACTATTAATGAGCATTAAAAATTTGGATCCTAAAATAGATAAACTAATTCAAGAGGAATTTAAAAGACAAAAAGAAGGATTAGTGCTTATTCCTTCTGAAAATTATGCCAGTAAAGAAGCTTTACGGGCGATGGGAACCCCTCTTAGCAACAAATACTCTGAGGGTTATCCTGATGCAAGATACTATCCCGGAAATAAATATATTGATAAAATTGAAAAATTAGCTATTTCTAGAGCAAAAGAGGTATTTAATGCAGATCATGCTAATGTTCAACCACACTCTGGGTCACAAGCAAACGCTGCAATTTATCTTGCTCTCTTAGAACCGGGAGATACTGTATTGGGTTTTGATCTTCAATCCGGAGGTCATTTAACCCATGGCTCATCTGTTAATTTTTCTGGAAAAACTTACGACTTTCATCACTATGGAGTTAGTAGGCAAAATCAAAGAATAGATTTTAAAGAAGTAGAGCAGAAAGCTTTAGAAGTAGAGCCAAAAATAATTATTGCCTCAACAACATCTTATCCAAGAGAATTAGAATTTAAAAAATTCAAAGAAGTTGCTGATAAGGTAGGAGCATACCTTATGGCAGATATTGCCCATATTGCAGGATTAGTAGCCGGAAAAGTGCATCCACACCCTTTTCCTTACTGTGATATAGTTACTGCTACCACGCACAAGACTCTGAGAGGCCCTAGGGGAGGTTTAATTCTCTGCAAAGGGGAATTAGCCGAGAAAGTTGATAAAGGGCTTTTCCCAGGCACTCAGGGCGGCCCTTTAGATCATGTAATAGCTGGAAAAGCAATCTGTTTTAAAGAAGCCCAAACTAAAGAATTTAAAAAATATCAGGAGCAAATTGTTAAAAACGCAAAGGCAATGGCTAAAACCCTGAAAGAGGGAGGCTTAACTTTAATTAGTGGGGGAACAGACAACCACCTAATGCTAATTGATTTAACTAATTTAGATTATAGTTCAAAAGATGTAGAGGGTGCTTTAGAAAGTGTTGGAATTTACGCAAATAGAAATGCAATTCCTTTTGATCCTAATCCACCATTTAAACCATCTGGATTAAGACTTGGCTCTCCCGCTATAACTTCTCGAGGAATGAAAGAAGAAGGAGCAGAAGAAGTAGCTAACTTAATGTTAAAAACCATAGAGAATATTGATAATAAAAAAGAGCTAAAGAAGATTAAAAAAGAAGTTAAAAGCTTAGCCAAACAATATCCAATTTATGAAAACTTTGAATGGGATTAAAAAGGCGGATCAGATTTTAAAGAAAATTGAAAAAGATATTAAAGAAAAGGATATAGAGCCCGCTTTAGCTGTCTTATTAATTGGAGAGAATAGGGCATCAGAGATTTATGTAAAGCATAAAAAAGAAAAGGGAAACGAAATAGGAATTAATGTTAATATTTTTAAATTCCCTCCAGTAGCAAGCTCTAAAATGATTATTGAAAAGATTGAAGATTTAAATAATTCTCCTGCTGTAGATGGGATTATTGTCCAACTACCTCTTCCGGATAACTTTAATGTCAAAAAAATAATTGAAACTATTGATTCTAAAAAAGATGTAGATGGGTTTCATAAAGAAAACCTTAAACTATTAGAAGATAAAGAAAAAGAACCATACCTATACCCAGTATTGCCTCAAGCAATTTATTTTGCCTTAAAAGAAAGCAAAAAAGATTTGAAAAATAGTAAAGTTACTGCTTTAGTAAATTCTGATATTTTTGGAAGAACTTTAAAACTATATCTTGAAAGACAAGG
>CAYPLZ010000076.1:0-2149 GCA_964411855.1 uncultured Candidatus Saccharibacteria bacterium | reverse complement strand
TCATCATCAATAGATCCAAAGTTACCTTGTCCTTTTACTAAAGGATAACGTAGTGAAAAGTCCTGGGCCATTCTTACTAAGGCTGCATATACTGCTGCATCTCCATGAGGGTGATATTTACCAAGAACATCACCAACTACTGCAGCAGATTTTCTAAATTTAGAGCCTTCAGTAAGCCCCATTTCGTTCATTGTATATAAAATTCTTCTTTGTACAGGTTTTAAACCATCTCTTACATCTGGAAGAGCTCTTGAAACAATAACTGACATTGCATAATCAATATAAGAGTCTTCCATTTCATCAACAATGGAAATTGGTTTTACTTCACCTATATCTTTTTGTTTTTTCTTTTTTTTCTTAGCCATAGTTTAATTAGTATTTTTATTTACGGTTTTAAAACTCTTATTTCAGTTTCATCCTCTGAAAGATCCTTCTTTTTAACTTTGTATTTTTCCTGGGGCTCAGTATCACTAGCTCCCATCTTCTTTAAGAAGTCATCTACTTCATCTAAGTCTCTTTTTAGTTTAGGAACCTTGTAATACATTGGAATTACCATCATGGGGTCTATTTCATTAATAACGCTCGTTGCTTCTTTTGCATTAAAAGAATCTTCATTTCCGACTGGAACTAAAAGAATATCTACATTTCCAATTCTTTCTATTGTTTTATTTTCTAGTTCTTTCCCTCCAAAAGCTGAAAGGTGGCAAATTCTAAACCCTTCTCCTTCAATTGCAAATATGGTTTTCTCTGGATCATTTTCATCTCTAATTCCTTCAATGAAAATATTTTTAACCTCATATTCGCCGGGTTTATTAACAAGGAAAGGTTTTTCTTTCTTTCTTCTTCCTTTTACTGCATCCTTATTATTATGATCGGGGTGATCCCTTGATACAATTAAAATATCTCCCTTTAAAGTGCTAGGGAGATCTAACCCGCATTTTTTAGAAAAAGGATCAATTATTACATTAGTAGTTTGTCGTTTTCTTTCTTTTTTTCTTATGCTGATTCTAAAACAGCTTTGACCGTACCATCTAAGTTTCATGCTATTTTGTATTTTTTAATTTGATTATTTTTAGTTATTTTAACAAGTTGAGTAGGGAACTTCAACTTATTAAACTTGACATTTAAGCAAAAAATAGTATTATTCACATAGTACCTATTAAATTTAATAAGGGAAGGGGAGATAATTTTGAAAAGACAGAAAAGTCTTTTTGATAGCGAAGAAAAGTACAGCCCTGAAGAACCTTACATCTTTAATACTGGCAAATACAAAGGCCGTTCAGCAGAAGTATTAATGTTCAGAGACTACGGACATTTAATCTTTATTCTTCAAAAGATTAAAGAAAACTGGAAAGGTGGAAAGAAAAATAGACTTCATAAACATCTTGAATGGTTACTCGGGAAAGGAGATAAGATATTATCTAAGATAAGACTTACTTGTCCCTATTGCGACAAAGATCATCCAGCTACTCATTATAGTGTTTTACGCAATTATTACTCTAATAGTTTTTCTATTGGAACACAATATGTATGTTGCGATTCTAAAAATTGCAAAGAAAAGATTAGATATCAAGCCTTTGGGAAAAATCCAAATTTCTATAGTTTTAAATTTTCTAATATTAAAAGAGTATCCTATTACAAGAACGAAGAGGAAAGAGTAGGAAGATTATATCAAGCTGCTTACGGGCTTGGAAGTAAAAGAATTAGCACCAAAAAAGCCTTCAATTTATTCAAACAACAAGAACAGTCTTAAAAGACTGTTCTCTTTTTTTTGTACCCCTTGATTACTTATTACTAATGTGTTATGTTAATTAAACTATGACAAAGAATTTCACAAAAACACCAAATAAATTAATCAAAAAACCTGTAAAAATAGGAGAAATCCTTGAAGGTGAGGTAATAGGAAGAGGTCGTTCTAGAGTTTATGTTGACCTCGGACCTCAAGGCACAGGTATTATTTACGGAAGAGAATTTTATAGAGCAAGAGCTCAACTTAGAGATGTAAGCGATGGAGAAACTATTCCTGTAAAAGTTAAAAACCAAGAAAATGAAGATGGTTATATTGAAGTTTCATTAAAAGATGCTTCAGATGAATTAAGTTGGGGAGAATTAGAAGAGAAGGAAAAAGAAGATGAAACTATTACAGTAA
>CAYPLZ010000075.1:0-2254 GCA_964411855.1 uncultured Candidatus Saccharibacteria bacterium | reverse complement strand
CCCTTTTCCTCTTACGTCTTTATAATTTCCTTTTTTAGTATTTAAACCATACTTTACTCCATCATAGCGAGCTAAATTAGAACTAGCCTCAGAAGGTGAAATAATGTAATAAGCCGGTAAAGCATATTTAGTATGAGGTAAACTAACTTCTTTAATCTTTGCCCCCATCTTTTTATAATCTTCTATCCTTTCCATTACTTTATCCTTAATCTCTTTATCAATTCCTTCCTTAAAATATTCTTTTGGAACTCCGATAGTAGTCTTCTTAATATCAATTTTACTTTTATCAAAATCAATCTCCATACTAGTTGAATCTTTTTCATCTTTACCTGTTAAAACAGAAAACAAAATTCTTGCATCTTCTACTGTTTTTGTAATGGGACCAATTTGATCTAAGGAAGAGGCAAATGCCATAAGGCCATAACGAGAGACTGCACCATAGGTTGGTTTTAAACCAACCGTTCCACAAAAAGCAGCAGGCTGTCTAATTGAACCTCCTGTGTCAGACCCTAAAGAAGCCTGACATAAATCAGCTGCAGTAGCTGCTGCAGATCCTCCTGATGATCCTCCCGGAACTCTCTTTTTGTCATGAGGATTTTTAGTAATTTGAAAAGCAGAATTTTCTGTAGATGAACCCATTGCAAATTCATCTAGATTTGTCTTTCCTAATATAATAGCACCTTCTTTTTTTAGTTTTTCAATGCAAGTTGCATTATAGGGCGCAATGTAATCTTCTAAAATTTTAGAAGCCGCAGTACAGCTTTCTCCTTTTACTAAAATATTATCTTTTATTGCTATTGGGACACCAGCTAATTTGCCTGCTTCTCCTTTTTTTAGTTTTTTATCAACTTCTTTAGCTTGTTCTAAGGCTAATTCTTTAGTGACAGAAAGATAAGCTGAGAGCTCTTTATTTTCTTTTTTAATCTTTTCTAAATACTTTTCAGTTAAATCTTGGGCTGAAAATTTCCCTTCTTCTAAGCTTTCTTTAATTTTTGAAATAGTTAGGTTCTCAAGCTTCATTCTTCTTCTTTATTTAAAATAGTATCAACTTTGAAATAATTATCTTTTGTTTCAGGGGCTGAATCTAATATTCCTTTTTTAATATCTTCTGAAGCTTCTTTTACTCTGTCATTTTTTAATATATTTTCGTTCTCGTGAACATGCCCCATTGCTTCAATTCCCGTAACATCTACTTCTTCTAATACTTCCATGTAATCTAAAATGGAAGCAACCTCTTCTAAAAGATCATCTTCTTTTTCTTTTTTAAGATCTAATTTAGCTAGATCTGCAATATGTTTTATTTGTTTTTTATCTACCATTTTACTTTTTTTGTTTAGGTGGATCTAAGTTTTGAGTTTCTATTAATACTTCATTTAGATCTTCAATGTTTTCAATTACTAATCCAGCACCTCTTACCACTGCAGTTAAAGGGTCTTCAATAATTGTTGTTGGCATTTTAGTTTCTTTAGTGACTAAAGTATCTAGTCCTTTTAAGAGACTTCCACCACCAGCAAATTGAATTCCAGAACTCATAATGTCTGCTAGTAATTCGGGCGGGGTTTCCTCAATTGCAGCTTTAATTTCATCAATAATATCATCAACAGATTTTGATAAAGCTTTTTGGATATCTTTTTCAGTTACTACAACCTCTTCTGGTAACCCTGTTACTAAATTACGACCTCGCATCGGCATTTCTTTTAAGCCAGATTTATCATTATCTTCAAGATGAGCTGCACCAATTCCGATCTTTATCCTTTCTGCAGTCCTTTCTCCTATTAATAATTTAAATTCATCTTGTGCAAATTGGACAATATCTCTATTAAATTTATTTCCTGCTACTTTCAAACTTTTTGCTCTCACAATTCCTCCCAAAGATAGAACTGCTACTTCTGTAGTTCCTCCCCCAATATCAACAATAAATATTCCCTTAGCTTCTTGAACTGGTAATCTAGCTCCAATTGCAGCAGCCATTGGTTGTTCTATTAAATAAACTTTTCTTGCTCCTGCACTCTTTCCAGCATCAGTAACTGCTTTTTTCTCTACTTCTGTTACTCCATATGGAATACCAATTACCACTCTTGGTCTTAAGCCAATTGACAATTTAGTTTTTCTTACTTTTTCTAGAAAATATTGCAACATCTGCTCTGTAGCTTCAAAATCAGAAACTACACCAGACTCTAAAGGACGAGAGGCAATAATATGTCCTGGTGTTCTTCCCACCATCTTTTGTGCTTCATCACCTATTGCTAATATT
>CAYPLZ010000074.1:0-2287 GCA_964411855.1 uncultured Candidatus Saccharibacteria bacterium | reverse complement strand
AAAAGATAAAAAAAAAAAAAAGGAAAATAAAGAAGAAAAGAAAGAAAAGAAAGAAGAAAAGAAGAAAAAGACTTCTACTAATAAAGTAGGAGATAAGGAGAGAATAGTTTTAGAACCACATATTACAGAAAAAGCAACAAGATTAACTGACGAGAATAATGAATACGTTTTTAAGGTAGCTAAGAAAGCTAATAAAATCCAAGTAAAAAATGAGATAGAAGATATTTATAATGTAGATGTTGTATCAGTTAAGACAGTTAAGATTCCAAAAAGCGAAAAAGGATTTGGAAGAATGAAAGGAACCACAAAAGGGTACAAAAAAGCAATTGTAAAAATAAAAGAAAATCAGAAAATTGAATTAATTTAAATTCTATGGGCAAGAAATTAAGTAATAAAAAACCAGAAAAAAATCTAACAACTCCTATTAAGAAGACAGGAGGAAGAAATTCTAGTGGAAGAAGAACCGCTGATCACAGAGGGGGGGGAGCAAAGAGAAGATATAGAAAAATAGATTTTAAAAGAACAGAAAAATTAGGAGTTCCTGCAGAGATTGTTGCTTTTGAATATGATCCAAATAGAAGTGCTCATATTGCTTTAATTGAATACGAAGACGGAGAAAAAAGTTATATTCTTGCTCCAAAAGAAGCAGAAGTAGGAGATAAGATAATGAGTGATGATATTACTGATCCAAGACCAGGAAATAGATTAAGATTAAAGAATATTCCAGTAGGGGCAATGGTTTATAACATTGAACTTGAACCAGGACGAGGTGGAAAAATGGCAAGAAGTGCTGGAACAAGCGTTAAACTGTTGGCAAAACAAGAAAAACTTGTTAATTTAAAAATGCCTTCTAGTGAGGTAAGACAAGTACTTGCAAATTGCTTTGCTACTATTGGTTCAGTATCTAATGCAGAACATAGATTTAAGAAAGATAAAAAAGCAGGAACTAGTAGACACAAAGGAAAGAGACCAAAAGTTAGAGGTACTGCTAAGAATGCTGTTGATCATCCACATGGTGGAGGAGAAGGAAGAACTGGAACAGGAAGACATCCTAAGACAAAGCAAGGCAAGCCTGCTAAAGGAGTAAAGACAAGAAAAGATAATAAGTGGACAAATAAATATATTGTTGAAAAAAGAAAAAAGAAAAAATAATTAAGTAAATAACTACCATGCCAAGAAGTTTAAAGAAAGGTCCATATATTGATGAAAATCTAATGGAAAAAATCAAAAACTCCAAGAAAGGAGAAGTAATTAAGACTTGGAGTAGAGAAAGTGTTGTCACACCGGATATGATTGGTTATACTATTGGAGTGCATAATGGTAAAGATTTTGTAGAAATAAAGATAAGAGAAGATATGGTAGGGCATAAATTAGGAGAATTTTCTCCTACAACTCAGTTCCACAAGCATGGTGGTAAGATGCAAAGAAGATTAGATAAAGGAGAAGGAAGAAGAGAATAATTTTAATAAATAATTATGGAAGTTGATGCAAAGTTAAATTATTTAAATATTGCTCCTCGAAAAGTAAGGCTTGTAGCCGATCTTATTAGAGGAAAGGAAATAGTAACAGCTCGAAAGCAGCTGAAGTTTTGTAATAAAAAAGCAGCAAAACCTATTTTAAAATTAGTCAATCAAGGAGCTGCAAACGCAGAACATAATTTTGATTTAAATCCTCTAAACTTATATATTAAAGAAATCAAAGTTGACCAAGGACCAATGCTAAAGAGATGGAAGCCAAGAGCAATGGGTAGAGCAGATGAGATACATAAGAAAAGGTCACATGTTACTTTGAAATTAGAGGAGTTAGATCAAAAGAAAGCAAAGAAAAAACCAAAGAAGAAGAAAAAGAAGAAAAAGAAAGACAAAAAACAGAAGAAAGGAAGCGATGAAAGAAAGAAACAAACAAGTAAAAGAGGAAGACGTTCCAATGTAAAAGGGAACGTAAAACAAACTAAAGATCAAATATTTAGAAGAAAAAGTATTTAATTATGAGTCATAAAGTAAACCCAAAAGCATTTAGAATAAAGGAATTAAAAGACTGGGATTCAAGATGGTTTAGTGACAAGAATTATCAAAAATATCTTGAAGAAGATTGCAAGATAAGAGATTTTTTAAATAAAGAACTAAGAGGACTTAGTGTAGAAAGTATTGAAATTGAAAGATTTGAAAATAATCTAAGAGTAATTATTAATACTGCAAGGCCAGCTTTAGTTATTGGTAGAAATGGAAGTAGGGTGACTCAATTAAAAGAAGCAATTGAAAAAGAAATAGATACAGAGGGCGTTAAA
>CAYPLZ010000073.1:0-2303 GCA_964411855.1 uncultured Candidatus Saccharibacteria bacterium | reverse complement strand
AGCAATTTAAATTTTTCTTCGACTTTTGCCTTGATAGCTTTAAAGCCTTCTCTGTGTCCATTGTATAAAATATCACTTCCAGAATTATTTTCTACTACAGCTTGTAAGGCGCTAACATAGGTATTTTTTAACTCTGTAGCAAAATTTACCTTAACTATTCCTTTTGAAATAGCTTTTTTAAGGTCTTCTACTGGAGTACCAGAACCTCCATGCAAAACAAGATAAATTTCTGGTATCTTTTGAGCTATTTCTATTAGTCTTTCAATTTTTAGAGAAGGATTAGTTCCTGAATCTGCAATACCATGTCTATTGCCAATATTTACAGCTAAGCTATTAATATTCGTTTCTTTGACAAATTGAGCTGCTTTTTCTGGGTCTGTCATTGTTTCAGAACCAATCAATTCAATCTCCCCCTCAATAAGAACATCTTTATCTTTTGCATAAGAAACTATTTCTTTTGTCTTCTGAATATTCTCTTTAAAGTCTAGCTCAGATCCATCAAAATGAACTCCATTATACCCAAGATCTATTGCTTTTTTAACTAGATCTACCTCTCTTCCATGATCTAAATTAATAAAAATTGGAACATCTAATCTTTCTTTATAAAAATTCACTATTGAATTTATTTCATCCATCCCTATTAACTTAACTCCATGAGGTGAAGTACCAATCAAAACAGGAGTATTTTTTTCTTTTGCTGCCATTGTTACCCCTTTAATCATTTCATAATTATAAACATTGTATTGTCCTGTCGCTTTTTTAGCTTCCCTATTTTTTTGATATAAATCTTTTAATTCCATTTTTTAGTATTAACTTTAACTTTTGGGATATTACCCCAATCATCTTTTTTTAACAAACCATTTTTTGTTCCTTTTTCTCTAATACAAGAACTTGCATTAGCTATTCCTAATTGGATAGAAGATTCAATATCTTTTCCTTTAATTAATCCACTTACAAAAGCAGAACCAAAAGAATCTCCTGCTCCTGTTTTCTCAACTACCTTAGTGTCTGGAACTCCAGCTTTCCAAATCTTTTCTTTATCCCCTGCTATTAGTCCTTTTTCTCCTTTTGTAATTACAACAACACCATCAATATAATTAACTAATTTTTTAAGTCCTTTTTTATTATCTTTTATTCCTGAAAGCAAAGTTGCTTCTTCTTCGTTTAATAAAAGAGCTTTAAGATTAGAAAGAATTGGTTTTAAGTTTTCTAAACCTAAATTAATTTGGTCTTTACTTAAATTAGCAGCAACTTTAATATTATTTTTTCCTGCAAAATTAATAATAGGTTCAGTAATCTTAACGCTTTCTTCAGATATAGGAGCTAAATAAAACCACTTTGTATCTTTTATTTTTTTCCAAGGAATATCACTTTCTTCCATGTAATGACATGCTCCTCTATATATTAAAATAGTTCTTTCCTTTTCTGGAATAGAAAGAACTGCAGAATAAGCTGTTTGAAAATCTTCTGTTTTATTAATAAAATTTGTTTTTACTCCTTTTTCTTTTAAAACCTTAATGATCTCCTTGCCGCTTTCATCTTTTCCAACACTTCCAACATACGCTGTTTTCAAGCCTTGCTTTGCAAAAGTTACTGCAGAATTAGTTCCTCCTCCTCCAGTAGAACCAAATAGATTACTAACTTCAATTTTAGAGCCTAACGGAAAAACAAGATCCTCTCCTGTAATAGAATTTTTGTTTTCTTTAATATTATAAGTTTCCTTTTTTAAAGTTAAAAAATAATCTTTGGTTGCTGAGCCAAATGTTATAACATCATACATATTTATTATATTAAATTAATTTCCATAAAATATTTTATCTACATTCTTGGGTTCTATAACTATATTCGCAACTACCCCAAGTACAGTATCCTTTATACCAACTTCTTGTCGCACCACAATCCGGTGGTGTATTATCAGGATTCCAGAAAGAGCCTCCTGGACTCCATCCTGTATCGCAATTCCAGTCAAAAAGACCACAACCCATATCGCTAGCTACCCTATCCCAGCGTTTTTCTACGGTTCCATCACAATTTCTATCCCATGATCCATTTATTGGGCTTGTTCCATAACCCCATCCGCCTTCACAGCTCCCATTATTGCAGTAACAAGAACCAACACAAGTTGCTCCAGTTGTTACGTCATAACAGCCATCGCCTTGCATTGTACAGTTTTCAATGGTGTCGCCACTACAAGTTGGATAATTATTTGGGTTACATTCATCTGAACATGTAAGAACACAAGTTCCACTATCACAAGTTTCTCCACCTGAACAAGTTCCACAACTTCCTCCACAACCATCTGG
>CAYPLZ010000072.1:0-2305 GCA_964411855.1 uncultured Candidatus Saccharibacteria bacterium | reverse complement strand
CAGCTTCAGGAGCAATATCTTCTAAACTAATTCCACCCTTTTCTAATATCTTTCTTAGTATTTTTCTAGTAATAGGGTCTTGAAGTAGAGTTCTATTTGAACTAATAGCTTGTAATGCCATTTGTAAGTTTTGTGCTTGAACTCTAGTATCTTCTTGTTCTCCTGTAATAATAATATCTAATTTATATTCAATATCATCATAGTAATTATCTGGAATCTTAACTTGTTTTTCATTTTTAAGGTTTTCTCTTTCAGCGGAAAACAACATTTCTTTTTCTCCTTCAGTTGGTAACCTGCCATTTTTATCTACAAAACTTAAGAATGCTCTATTCTTTTCATATCCAAGATGTAATTTTCTTAATTGTTCAACTGCTTCTCCTGTAAGGTTTAAAATATGTTCTTTACTATTTTGTTTTTTGAAATAAGGAATAACAGTATCATATAAATAATCTTTAAGGTCCTCAGCAATGTTCTGTTTAGAAAAGTCAAAATATGCTTTTGCCATACCAGCTGCCATTTGAGCAGAACCAAGTGGTGTTCCTGCTGGCATTCTTTTTCCTTGTAAGACACTTTGAGCAAATGTTTGTTCGTTTCTATTTTTAAACCATAAGTTTTGTTCTGCTGAATAAGCAGATAAGTTTCTTTCCTCATTTACTATTGGTTCAATTGGAGCTTCAGTATACATTACATCTCCATTTGTAACATCGGTTAGTATATTAGAATTTATTCCTTCGTCTTGAGTTTGATATATTCTTTTAGCTGCCCAATAACTTCCTTTAACTTGTAAGTTGATAAGCTCATTCATCCTTACTTGAGCATCATATAAGATTTCAGGAACTCCAATTCCAAGCCATCTTCCTGGTACTTTTTCTAGATGAAATTCGTGATAAGGTAAATTTTCTGGGTCAAAGTCTTTTTCAGAGAGAATATAAGTTTTACCAGGATTTTCTCTTTCTCTTTCTTTTTTAACCTTACCAGGGTCAGCTAATAATATTCTTTTATATTTGTAATCATTTCCATCTCTAACGGGACCATATCTTTCATAAACCATTATGTAGTCTTGTTCTGTATCTCCAAATTGACTTAATACTTCTTCTCTATTATCCCAACTTTTATCTTTTGCTTTCCTAGAAAATTCAAATCCAGAATAAGGATGAAGCTCTATTACATAATCTGCTTCTGGAATACTGTCAGCATCAGGCTGAATAATAAAATTCTTAAGGTCTACTATATATGGTTTTCCATTAATTGTTTTTACTACTGAAGAACCATATTGAGCTAAACGTTTAAATATAGTATTAAGTTTCTTTCCAAAACCTTTGTCTTTAAACCAGAATTTGAAATCTTTCTCAAAATACCAAGTTCTAATTGAACTTCCTCCACTTGCAGTTAGGAATCTAATATCTGAAGTATCAAAATCAATTGCTTTTACAGTAGTATTGGTTGGATTTCTCGTTATATTATAAAAATATTTTTTAAATCCATCTTCATCATACTCACCACTTTCATACTGTCCTAGATAATAATGAGTAGAACGTTCTATCGTGTCTAACTGATTAAATTGAAGACCATTAACAATTTCAATGTCTTCTTGTTTAAAGTCTCTTACCTCTTCTTTAATTGTATCTTCTATTTGTTTTTCCATTGGTTGTAGCAAATTGCTAATTTTTGGTCTTTATTCTTCGCTTCTTTATTAATATTTTTGTTTTTTATGCATCGACTTATAAATTGTCTTCTTGTTTCGTCTTTTTTAGGTTTAGGTAAAGGCATTTTATAAAGACTCTCTTATGTGTTTTTCAACCTTTTTCTTTAGTTTCATATTATCTATAATTTTGACTTAATTTCTTTTTAGTCTTTTGGGTATTAACCAACTTCTTTGGGTTTCTCCTTTTAGAGGAAGTTAGCCCCCAAACTGCTAGTGCCAACGATTCAACTGCGTCATCGTGCATTCCTTCTGGTGCTGAGTAATAAGGATTCTTTAACATTCTTCCTGTATTCTTAGAGGTCATTCTTTTACTGTAACTTTGTAGTTCTGTAATAAGTTCATCAACTGGAGGAATAATTATAGAGTGGTTTTCAATATAAAGTCTTAATTTTTTAATTAATTGTTCTTTATTTTTTCCACTAAAATTAAAGTTTTCAGTTAATACTTTCTTTTCACTTAATTCATCACTTATCGGGTCTCCTACACCAGTTGAATCAATATATACTTTACAATGGTTATATCTTTTAGAAAGCTCAGCAATTTTATCTTTAGTATAAGACCAATTCTCTTTTTGCCATCTATCCCAATAAACTACTTCGT
>CAYPLZ010000071.1:0-2401 GCA_964411855.1 uncultured Candidatus Saccharibacteria bacterium | reverse complement strand
GAAAGAATAAATTCTACCTCTTCTGGTTCTTTAGTTAGTAATTGGGCAAATAATAATAGAATAGCTAGAAATGGTAAAGATGCAGACAATAATAAGATTAATGGAACTCCTGGTAAGATAAATTCAGTTTCAAGAAGTAGTACTACAGTTCCTTTTTCTAATATAGATAAAGATTTAACTTTCACTTATCTTGGATCTCCTTATATTGTTAAAAATGATTTAACTATTAATAAGGAGGCAAAAGTTAGTGTAGAACCAGGAGTAAGAATGAAATTTGCTGCAGATGCCGGAACTCATACCAAGTTAACAGTTAAAGGAGGCTTAAAAGCGAAAGGAGAAGAAGATAAAAGAATTTATTTTGAACCATATAAAAAAGGAGGAGCTTGGGATAAAATCTTAATTAATGGAACTTCTTCTAGTGTTAAATTTGATTATGTAACAATAAAGAACTTGTCAGGCAAAAGAGGAGATTATTATGGAATAAGAATTAATAACTCTTCTACAACTTTCCAAAATACCTTAATTACTGATACGAGCAATGTTAATATTAGTGGAATAAAAATTAATAATTCTACTTCTACCTTTAAAAGTATAACTATAGAAAATTTTGACGAAAAAACAGAAGGGATTGGAGGTTATGGAGAACTACCAAATGCACTCTATTTTAAAAATAGTAATGTAAAAATTAATAATTCTACTTTTAAAAATAATTATAGAGGGATAAAAGCAGGAGCAAAAAGTGAAGTTACACTAATTGAAAATAAATTTATTAAAAATGAAAAACCAATTATTATTAAATCTGCTTATCCAGTAAAAATTAGCAATAATTCTTTTAAAGATAATTCATACAATGGAATTTTACTAAATGATTTTTGGTTTAAAAATTCAAAAATTAACATTTTAAATAAAAGCCCTTTTGTTGTAGAAGATACTTTTGTAATACCAAAAGGAAAAAGCTTAGAATTAAGCTCTGGTACTATATTTAAGTTTAATAGTGGAGCAAAAATTATAGCAAAAGGAATTTTAAAATCAGAAGGTACTAATAAAAAACCGATTGTATTTACTTCTATTACAGATGACTTAAAAGATATTGATAAAAAATATGATGGTAATTATGAGACAAATACCAATAACAATAACAGAAAACCTTCGATTGGTTCCTGGGAAAGCATTTCTGTTTTAAATAAAGAAAAAACTTCTACCTTTGAAAATATAATTATTAGGTATGGAGGAAGTAATTCAAAATCTGTATTAGAGATTAAAGGGAAAGCAGACATAATAAATTCAACATTTTCTAAAAATAAAAATGGTGGATTATTTATAGAAAACAATTTCGAAAATCTAATTAAGGGAAATACCTTTAAAAATCATAATAATGAATTTGGAGATAGTGGACTTTATTTAACTACAGACTCTTTACCAAAGATAGGAGGGAGCCTATTTAAAAACAATAAAAATGGATTTTATTGGAAAAATGGGAACAACAAATTAGGAGAAGATAAAACTTGTGAAGATATTAAAGATGGACTAGGAATATTCGAGAATAATGAAACAGGTTTATATTGTAGTTGTTGTAAAAAATAAGGTTGACAAACTATTACGTTGTGCTATCCTGTACATAAGTGTACAGTATGAATAAACGAACTATCAAAAAAAATAAGTTAGATTTATTATTAAAACATCCGCAAAACCTTTTTCATACACAGGATCTAGCTTTATTGTGGAACATAGAAAATAAAAACACCCTTCATACTACTATTAAAAGGTATGTTCAAAAAGGTGCATTAATTAGAATTCAAAAAGGGTTTTATTCTAAAGTTCCGATTGATCAGTTAAATCCAGTAAAGTTAGGGATGAGTTTTTTGCATTCTTTTTGTTACTTATCAACAGAAAGTATTTTGACAAGAGAAGGCATTATCTCTCAATCCATTCCTTATATTACTTTGATTTCAAGTAAATCAAAAAAGTTTAAAATTAAAGGGAATACTTATCTTTCGAGACAAATGAAAGACGAGTTTTTATTTAATGAGTTTGGAGTAGAAAAGAAAAATAATATTAAGCAAGCAACTATAGAAAGAGCTGTAGCTGATTTACTTTATTATAATCCCAATTATCATTTTGATGGTCCAAGTTTAATAAATTGGGAAAAGGTTAAAGAAATTCAAAAAAAAGTAGGATTTAAAAATTAAGATGACTAACCAAAAACAACAAAAAGCACAACATAAATCTCAACTTTACCGACTTCTTATAGCACTAATAGACAACAATGAAATATCTCCTAGTATCTTTTTTAAAGGAGGTACTTGTTGTATGTTGCTTGGTTTTTTAGATAGATTTTCGGTTGATTTAGATTTTGACCTAAAAGAAGGATCAAATAAAAAGAGACTAAGAAAAGAATTAC
>CAYPLZ010000070.1:0-2406 GCA_964411855.1 uncultured Candidatus Saccharibacteria bacterium | reverse complement strand
TAAGAAGAGCATTAGAAGAACCAATTAGACAAATTGCCCAAAATGCTGCTGTAGATGGAGCAGTAGTTGCTTCAAAAGTAAAAGAAAAAGAAGGTAACTTTGGGTTCAATGCTCAGACTGAAGAATATCAAGACCTTATGGAAAATGGAGTAGTTGATCCTACTAAAGTAGTAAGATCATCTCTTGAAAACGCAGCTTCTGCTGCAGCTATGTTTATTACTACAGAATGTGTAGTTGCAGACGAAGAAGGTGAAGACGATGGCAATGGTGGTCAAGGCGGAGGAAGGCCAGCAATGCCAAGCGGAATGGGAGGAATGGGTGGAATGATGTAAAAACTTTCCAGAACTCCCACCAAGTTCACGGTGGGAGTTCCCTCCTTTTTTAATAAATCATTAAAAAAATATTATGAACCCTTTATACCTAACAATAGGAGTAATTGCCCTTATAGCAATCTGGTTAATTATTACTTATAATAGTCTAGTTAAAAAAGAAAATAGAGTTGAAGAAGCTTGGTCCGATATTGATGTTCAACTTAAAAGAAGACATAATTTAATCCCTAATTTAGTTGAAACCGTAAAAGGTTATGCAGATCATGAAGAGGAAGTTTTATCAAAGGTTACAGAAGCTAGGAATAAAGCAATGAATGCAGAAAATGTTAATGAGAGACAAGAGGCAGAAAATCAATTAGCAGGAACTTTAAAAAGTTTATTCGCAGTATCTGAAAATTATCCTGACCTTAAAGCTTCAAATAACTTTTTAGAACTTCAAAAAGAATTAAGAGATACTGAGGATAAAATTCAAGCAGCTCGCAGATTTTACAACAATAATGTAAGAGACTTTAATACTAAGATTGAAAGCTTCCCGGTTAATTTAATGGCAAATACTTTAGGTTTTAGTCAAAAAGATCTCTTTGAAATTGAAAGACCAGAAGAAAGAGAAAACGTTGATGTAGAATTCTAATTAAATTTAAAAAGAAATGACTCTCTACAATAATGCTGATAGCAACAAAAGAAGGAGTTGGTTTTTAATATCAGCATTCTTAATTTTAGTTATTGGATTAGGTTACTTTTTTAGCCTAGTAATGGATAGTTTAGCTATATTAATTATAGCGGTAGTTTTGGCAGTATCGATGAGTTTTACTAGTTATTGGTATTCAGACAAGATAGTTTTAAAGATGTCTAATGCTCAAAAGATAGAGAAGAAAGATAATCCAGAGCTATATCGGATTGTAGAAAATCTTTGTATTACAGCAGGATTACCAGTCCCAGATGTCTATATTATTAATTCAGATCAACCAAATGCCTTTGCCACTGGGAGAGATCCAGAGCATGCTGTTGTTGCAGTTACTAGAGGACTATTAGATAGATTAGAAAGAGTTGAATTAGAAGGAGTAATAGCACATGAATTATCTCATATTGGAAATAGAGATATTTTAATTGATTCAATGGTAGTTGTTTTGGTTGGTGTTGTTGCAATTATGTCTCGAATATTTTTAAGGGTTAGTTTTTTTGGAGGAGGAGACAGTGACAGCAAAAAAGGAGGAGCAATTTTATTAATTTTAGGAATAGTTGCTGCTATTTTAGCTCCACTTGCAGCTAAAGCTATAAAAATGGCAGTTTCCAGAAAAAGAGAATTTTTAGCTGATGCATCTGGTGCTTTGCTTACAAGATATCCAGAAGGTTTAGCAAGAGCTTTGGAAAAAATTTCAAAAGACGAACATAAATTAGAAGCTGCAAATTATTCAACTGCTCATCTCTATATCTCTTCACCTTTTCGCGGGAAAGAAACAAAAAGTTGGTTTACTAAACTTTTTATGAGTCATCCTCCAGTCGAAGATAGAATTAAAGCATTAAAAGGAATGGAGATTGATTAGCACATGAGAATTAAGTTTAAAGATGAAAAAGAACAAATTGACTTTTTTGAAGAAATTAAAAACAAGCTTTCTTTAAATTGGGTCGAATTTGCTAAAAAGTTAAAAGTTAACAAAGGTACTTTATATGGCTGGAGAACAGGAAGATATACTATTCCTAAAACGGTTTTTAAAAAATGTATCAACTTTATAAATAAAATTGATCTACCTGAATATAAAGAGGTTAAAGAACATTGGAATAATGGCAAAGTAGCAAAAAAAGGCGGGAAAATTAATGTTATAAAGAATGGAAATCCAGGCACAAAAAAAGGGAGAAGAAAAGGCGGAAAAAATTCTCAAAGAAAACGAAAAGAAAATCCTGATAAATATAGTCATTGTAAAATTAGAAAGAAAATTAATAAACCTAAAAAATCAAAGGAATTAGCAGAATTTATAGGAATAGTTTTAGGGGACGGTGGAGTCTATAAAAGACAGGTGACTATTACGTTTAGTAAATTTAAAAAAGATTATATAAATTTTGTTTCTTCTTAAATCAG
>CAYPLZ010000069.1:0-2419 GCA_964411855.1 uncultured Candidatus Saccharibacteria bacterium | reverse complement strand
GTACCAAATTTACTCTCTAATTCATTAATTCTTTCATTTGCTTTTTCTAATTCTTTTGAAAGCTCTACGTTGTGTTCCATCTCTTCTTCTAATTTTTGTGCAACTTCATCTCGCTCTTTAACAAGAGTGTCTCTTTCTTCTCTCAGATTGTCCAATTGATTTAACAAGATAACACCCACAACAATTAATAAGATACACAAGACAAAAGCAAACCAAAACTTCTTCTGTTCAATCCCTTTTTTCTCTTCAGCCATAATTTCCCCTCCTTTTGGGAATAAATAAAAAAAGATCCTTACTTAGGACTTATTAAACTATTAGGTACTTTTTAGTAGATATAAAGTACCACTTAGAACTATTTTTGTCAACGTTATTAATTTAAAAATTCCTCATCTTCAAATCCTGAAGGAGTATGTAAGATTACAGGAGGAATCATGTCTTTAGTATACTTTAAAAGGGTTTGTAGAGCCTCAATAGATTTTTTCCCTTGGCCATTTATCCAGTCTCTAGCTTCATGAAAGTTGGCTGTAGAGTCATGAGTATGGTTTAGGTCTAAAGCCGCCTCATAATAGTATTTTGCGCCTGAAATCCACATCTCACGGAGCCATCCGGGCATTTCTTTGTACATTTCTTTAGATAATCCTAAATCATTTGGTTTTTCAGGGCTTTCTTTTGCAATTTCTTTTAAGATTGCCCCTTTCTTTTTACCTTCTGCTTCAATTAATTTATTCCTTTTTTCTATTAAATCTCTTTCCCATCTTTTAAGCTGCATTCTTACTTCAAGTACAATTTCTAATTTTGGTAAGAAAAGGAGTTGTCTTTCTTTTTGTTCTTCAGCCATATCCTTATGAGCTGCCTTTAATGATTTAGTTGATAGATATGATTGATACAAAACCAATAAAAGTACAGAGGCATTAATTAATAATGCAACGACTGAAATTGTTTCTATAGAAGGTGTAATCATAAATATTAAAAATTTAATTTAATAAGTAGCTGCCGGATCTGGACTCGAACCAGAAGTAGGAGTACCAGAAACTCCCGTGTTACCATTACACCATCCGGCATCAATGAAACTACGAACGTGAAATACTTTGCTAATTTAATGAACTACGATACAGAAGATCGGAAACTTTCAGTTTTACTGAAAGACACCATCCGGCATTATTTAAGATATCTTTTTACCGCAATTAAGCTTGAAAATGAACTAAGTATTAAGGCTAAACCTAATTGTATTAAAAGTAAAATCCAGAAATTAGATAAATAAGAAGAATGTAAACTAAAACCTCCTAATAAGCTCTGCACTTTTCCATTTAAACCTAGACAAGTTAAGTATAAAAATAGCATGCTAATAACAGTAGCAGCAACTCCACAAATTATACCTTGGACTAAGAAAGAGCCTCTAATAAACCAGTTGGATGCTCCTACTAATCTCATTACAGAAATCTCTTCATTTGAATTATAGATAGCAAGTTGAATTGTATTAAAGGTAACTAATAAAAAGATTAGAATTAATCCAAATCCTATTCCCAATCCTATTCTATTAACTGTAGAAGTTAAACTAAAGATCTTTTCAATAATAGGTTTTCTTTGGTAATAATCAATCTTTTCAACTATATCAGCATAATCTGATTCTTCAATAAATTGAGCTATCTTAGCATATTGATCATGTTCTTTTGCTCTAATATTTAAAGAAGCTAAAAAGGGATTACCTCCTACTTCATTTATTGCCCCCATTAAATCAGGATCTTCTCCATGCTCTTCAACAAATTCATTATAGGCTTCTTTTTGAGATATGAAGTCTACTTTTTCAACTTCTTCTAAATTAGTTACTTCCTCTTTTAGATTTAATATTTTATCTCTAGAAGAATCTTTAACTAAATAAACTGAAACATCAGTTCTGTCTCTAATTTCATTTACTAAATAATTACTAGCATCTTTAACTATATATAAAGAACTTGTTACAAAAATTACTATTGAAAGTATAAAAACAGTAGCTACAGAAGCAGTACTGCTTCTGTAAAAATTTTCCCATCCAGATTTTAATACTCTTTTAACTGTTGTCCACATAATTATTTTTAAAAACTAAATCTTCCTTTTTCTTCATCTCTAATAATTTTACCTTCCTCTAATGTAATTACTCTCTTACCAAGTGAATTAACTACTTTTTTATCATGAGTAGCTAATATTACAGTTGTACCTAATTCATATATCTTTTTCAGTAATTTAATAATATCAACTGTATGGTAAGGGTCAAGATTACCAGTTGGTTCATCAGCTAGTATAACTTGAGGTCTATGAATTAATGATCTAGCTATTGCTACTCTTTGTTTTTCCCCTCCTGATAATTCTGCAGGAAAATGATTTGCTCTATGACTTAATCCTACAATTTTTAAAACTTCTGGTATATCTCTTTCTATTTCTT
>CAYPLZ010000068.1:0-2574 GCA_964411855.1 uncultured Candidatus Saccharibacteria bacterium | reverse complement strand
GTGGAATGATACAGAAAGCAAAGTAGAAACCTCCCATGGTATGAGAGTAGGAGGTACAGGAACAAGTACAATTTCAAATACAAGTGGAAATATTGTACTAAATCCTGCTGGAGGAAGTTTAATACCAAGCTCAGATAATACAATTAGTTTAGGTTCAGCTACAAATAGATTTTCTGATATTCATGCTGGAACTTCCTCTGTTGGTGACCTTGTTTTTGCTAATCAATTTAGATTTACAGAATACTTTAAAGAACCAAAAGCATTAATACTTCAAAATGAAAAAAGAGAAGAAGTATTAAGAGTTGATAGTAATGGTAAATTGAACCTAATTAATCCTTCAACTACTTCAACTTCAACAACGGCTTTAGTTGCAGAAGGCAATTTAATGCCAAGTACTCATAATAGCTTTAATATTGGTTCAACTTCTACAAAATGGGCAAATCTTTATGCTAAAAATGTAAATGCTGGTGATTTGGGTTTTGCAAACGACTTTAAAATTACAGAGAAATTTACTTTAAATAATTCAACAACATCTACTTCTACTACAACGTCTTCAACTTCAAGTAGAGAATTAATTTTCCAAAATCAAAAAGGAGAATCAATAATGAAGATAACTGAAAAAGGTAATTTATTAATTAAAGGAGAAGTAACAACAAATGCATTTAAAGAAAAAGAAGGAGGAGCTTTAAGTTACTTTACTCAAAAAGTTAAAGATGCATTAGATAAACTCGGAGTAGTAATTAATGACGGAGTAGCAAAAGTTAAAGGAATATTTGCAGAACAAGTTACTACTAATGAATTATGTTTAGAGGAAAATGGAGAAAGGGTATGTATAACTAAAGATCAATTACAAGGTTTAATGAATCAAACAGATAGTAATTCTATTAATAATAATTCAGGAGGTACTGAAGATAATACTTCAGATAGTTGTGAAACTACTACTTATTACTACGATGGAGATGGAGATGGATACGGAACAGAAAGTAACTTTACAAGAGAATGTAATCCTCCTCAAGGATATGTAGATAATAAAGGTGACTGTAATGATAATGACCCAAGCATTAACCCTGATCAAACAGAAATTTGTGATGACGGGATAGATAACAATTGTAATGGAAAAGCAGATCAAGAAGATGAGGCTTGTGCAACCAGCATGGAAGATTCCTCAAGTACTTCTACTACCAGCACAGAAGAAACAGATGCTACAGCTCCGGAAATTACAATTAATGGAGAAAAAGAAGTAACTATTAATACAGGAGATAGTTATTCAGATAAAGGGGCAACGGCAGAGGATAATGTTGATGGTGACTTAACCGATCAAATTCAAACTCAAAATAATGTAGATACAAGTAGTAGTGGAACCTATAATGTAACTTATACAGTTACCGATTCAGCCGGAAATGAGGCAAGCGCCAGTCGAACTGTAATAGTTGAAGAAACTTGTACTGAGCAAACCTTCTATCAAGATAACGATAGAGATGGATTTGGGTCCCAAAGCTCAACTTCAAGTTGTGAAGTGCCAAATGGTTATGTAGAAAATAGTAATGACTGTAATGACAATGATTCTACTATTAATCCCGATCAAACAGAAGTTTGTGATGATGGTATAGATAACAATTGTAATGGAAAAGTAGATCAAGAAGATGAGGCTTGTGCAACAGAGACAAATACAACCAGCACCACCAGCACAACAGAAACAGAATAAAAAATTAATTTATATTAAAGTAATATTATGAATAAAAAGAAAAAAATAATTATAGCTGTTTTTGCTTTTATCTTATTATTAGGAGGAATTTTCATTGCTAAAAAAGCAATGGGGCCTAAAGTAGAGTTTACTAAAATGAATAATGGCCATTACAAGGAAGAAGGAACGGACCTTTTTGATGTTTTTATTGGTACGGAAGAAGATCCTTCAGAGATAGTTTTTAAAGTTAACGATTCCAAGCTTTCTTATAAATTACCTTTTGAAGTCAACTTAAAGCAGGGAGAAAATGGCGAAGTTAAAGCTGGAGAGGGAAACAAAGCTTTTAGATATAACTTTGTTAAAGAAAATAAAAAAATAGTTGGCCTAAAAAGTGAACTAATTTTAAATAAAAAACCAAACCATAATGTCTTTACTTTTCCCATGAAAACAGAAAGCATTACTCGAACTCGAAAAGTTAGTTCAAGAGACTTTTATGACAAAAATAATAATCTAGTCTTTTATATGGAAAAGCCATCAATGACAGACCAAAAAGAAAATAAAAGTGAAGATATTAATTTGAGAATAACTAATTCTCAAATTGCTTTAGTTCCAAGTAAAGAATGGTTAGAGAAAGAAGAGAGAGAATATCCTGTAATAATTGATTTTTCTTTTAAAGTAGCTGATTCAATAATAGAGGAAAAGACTAAAGATTAAATTCTTTTTAATGAGGGTTAAAGGTTTTAAAAAATTGTGTATATTCTTTGTATTAGTTACTCTTTTTTTAGGAGTAACTTTTCTTTCAATAGATAATTTAAATGCAACAAAAATTTCTCTCAATATTTTAACCCCTCACTCATCTCCAAAGCAAGGAGAGGATTGGATAGTTGAAT
>CAYPLZ010000067.1:0-2633 GCA_964411855.1 uncultured Candidatus Saccharibacteria bacterium | reverse complement strand
ATAAAAAGGCTCCTTACTTTTTTAGTAAGGAGCGGAGCTATTTATTATTAAATATTAGGAATTGTTTTTCTTAATTCCATAAAAACAATTTCCGAAACGGGAGGGTTGTGTCTGAAATTCATTCTGATCTTCTGAATGTTGCTTTTCCCAAAGATGCATAAATCTATAACAATCTCTTATAATAATTTCTCTTTCGTATTTACCTATTTCTTTATGATCTATTTTCTTTCTAATTTCTTCTTCTAAATCTTCACAAGATTTCATTATTTTAAATTCAAAATCTTCAAAGTTTTTATTAAGTTTTTCTTTTATAAAACCAGTAGTATTACTTATATCCCTATACTGAATTGGAACAGCCAATCTAAATATTATTACTTGATCTTCCATTCCGTGCTTTTTCCTTGCTTTTAATATCTCTTTGTGTTTCTTTAATTCACCTTCTAAATTTTCTTTTAAAACTTTAGTTCCATCCTCTTTCCAGAAAATTAACTTTCGTCTTAAATCCGAAGAAAAAATTCTACTTCCATAAACCTTATGTCTCATTATTATTTCCCCCTTCTTTAGTTATTAAGAGCTGTCTTAAACTATACAATAGTCAAGAGTCTATGTCAATAAAAAAACTCCTTACGTCTTTTTGTAAGGAGCCTTAGAATTTTTAGGAGTCCTAATTAGAACTCTGGCTTTTGATTTGCCTTTTTTAGTGCAACGAGGACATTGGTCTTTAAACTCTATTATTGCTTCAATTTCTTCATCTTCTTCAATTCTTTCTTCAACTTCATTTTTAAGCTTTGATTGCTTAAGAAACTTCATAAAAGTTTCTCTCGTAACTTTGTATTTTCCATGTTCAGGACATTTAAAATAAAACAATTAAATTCCCCCTTTATCTCTTTTTTGGAAAATATGAGAAATAAGATAAGCTATATTCTTAATTCCTTCTTCTTCTAAATCATCTGGGTGAACTACAAGGTCTGCTTTGTAGAAAATCTTTTCTGGATTAATGGTTAGATCGATTGTAACTATCTCTCCGTGAAACTCAAAAAAACAATCTACACCATGGAAGTAGTCCATTGGTGTATTAAGAGCATTATAAAGCTTTAATTCATCAAAGTCTTCAAGATCTAAGTCAATTGCTACTAATGCGTGTAAATCATTTGCCTTATCAGTATCTGGATCGGTTGGATCCCATTCTTGATGTTCCTTAACATACTTTACTGAATCTCGATAAGTCATATAACCATTCCAACTAACATGAATTTCGCCTAGAACTTCTTCTTCGAAAAGTCTTCCTGTATAAGCATTCACTTTCCGCCCTCCTTTACGTATTTAGTATATTATGATCTACTTAAACTATACAATAAAAATAAGACGATGTCAAGGAAAATAAGTGGGTTAATAAGAAAAAGAAGCTGCTTTTAGCAGCTCCCTATTTTAGTTCTTTTTAATTCCAAGAAAAACGTTACATCTCCTGGGAATTAATTCTTCAAATTCTATTGATCTTATATATTCCTGTTCAAACCAAGATCCAACTATATTGATTACTCCTTGTGAAAGATCTTCTCCTCCTAATTCTTTTTCAATTCTATCTCTAATTTCTTTAGTATTATCGCCTGCTTTAGTCTTAAATTCAGGAAAATATTGATTAATTCTTTTTTCAATATAATTTCCTTCTTTTAGAAGTTCTTCGTATTTAACGGGTACTTCTATTAAGAGTAATATAGCTAAATTCTCAAGTCCATTATGCTTTCTTTCTTTAAGTACTTTTTCAATTTTCTCTAATTTCTTTTCTAGGCTACTTTTAACAACCTCTTCTCCTTCTTCTGATCCATACCAAAGAAATTTTGACCTACTAGATTGTAGAAAAAAACTATCCGGGTAAACTTTCTTAACTACACTCATCTCTTTTCCTCCTTGTTTTTATAAAATTTTAATGTGCTGCTTGGTTAATTTATACAATAAAAATAAGTTAATGTCAATGCTTTTAGGCTTCTTTTTTCTGCTTTCCATTGATTGGTAGCTCTATTTCAAAAGTAGATCCTTTCCCTTTTCCTTTCGAATCTGCTCTTAATCTACCTCCTAACCCTCTAATTATTTGAAAAGATATAAACATCCCTACTCCTCTACCAGTAACATTGACTTTTTGAGCTCTCTCGCCTCTTTCAAAGCTATTTTGAAAAAGTTTATCTAGTTCTTCTTTTGTCATTCCAATTCCAGTATCTTTTACTTTAATTAAAACTTTCTCTTTTTTTCTTTTAATCTTTATCTGAACACTTCCTTCATCAGTATACTTAACAGCATTATTTATAATATTATACAACGCTTCTTTTAGTTTAGAATAATCAGACTGAATAATTGGATTTCTTATCTCTTTGAATTTTATTTCTATTTCTTTCTTTTTAATTTCAGATTCTAATTGTCCAATAATTTCTTTTACCATCTTGTTTAGATCTGTATCCTCTTTCTCAAATTCCTTTTCTCCAATATTAAACTGAGCTACATCTAAAAAGTCATTAACTAAATTAATTAATTCTTTAGTTAGTCTTAAAGATTTACTAACTTTTTGGTCTACCTTGTCTGGAACTTCTCCATAAGTTCCTTCTCGCATTAAGCTAAGATAACCCTGAATTGCTGATAAA
>CAYPLZ010000066.1:0-2672 GCA_964411855.1 uncultured Candidatus Saccharibacteria bacterium | reverse complement strand
ATATAATTTGTACCGCCAACTAGAGAAGAAGAATAACCAGTAATATCATTCCAGCTTGCACTAGCTGAAGCATTATCTTTTTGATTATTCTCTTCTAAAGAATGACTATCTGTTCCATCACCATCCTCTGTATATATCCCTAATTTTATGTCAACCGCATTGTCCCCACTCGTATAAGCGTTCACTTGACTAAGAATTCCAGTTTCTGGAGCACTCCACTGTGTTCCTACTTGATAATCAAATTGTAGAACACATCCTGCAAAAGATGGTGATCTCATTAAAAATTCATCGGATGTTCCTCCAGCTTCACTATACCCAAAGATAGGGTCAACCACTACAGGATAAGAAGCTTTATTTAACCAGCTTTCATCTATTTCTATAGATAATATTCCTTTCTCTTCATTAATATTTAATTTTCCCCAAGTTTCATCCCCTTTATTATCAATTATTTTAGGGCGGTAAATATGAAAAGCTTTACCAGTTTTGTAATTGTTATGTTTTTTAGATGAATGATAAACGGCATAAGAACCAACTACATTTTCCGGTCGAAAAGAATCTGCTTTTCCGTCTCCATTTGTATCGGCCCAAGTTGGATGATCAGGATGTAAGGGTTCTTGATAGTAAAATTCTAAGTTTTTAGTTTCTATAGGAAAAGATAAAGTATTCTCTTCTGGTTTTTCTTTTAAAATAGTATCAAATTCTACTCCCCCATTTTGATTTTGAATAAAGGTTTTTTCTTTTCCATTAATCTTTTCTTTGTATTCTCTTCTTTCTTTTGTATAAAAATCAACAGCTATATTATTTTCCGAAGAATTATAGCGTAATTTATTATTTTGAACTAACTTTGGTTGTTGGTTTGTGTTATAAGGAATATCTAATTTAAACTCTGCTTCTGAATTCCATTTATTTAATTTAAGGTAAGGTTGAGGGGGAGAATGAGTTTCAGTTCCAACTTCGACAACAGAACCATCTTCTGTTGCAAAAGCAAATGTATCTGAATCTATTCTAGTTAATTTTTGTTTATTTATTCCTCTTCCTTTTTCAGGTACTTGAATAGTAGGGTCTATTACTACAGGATATGCTGCTTTTTTTAACCAGTCCTGATTAGGTTTTACTAATAATTTATCATTTTTATAATTATTATCATTTAAGTTAGCAAAGGATAATTCAATATCAAAAGATTTTTTCCCATCATTATCTATCATAAAGGCTTTAGGAATATAGAAAGCTTCTTCTCCTTTCTTATTATAGAAGCGCCATATTCCATTTATTTTTTTAGGATTTAAATCTTTAAGATTAACAGGAAATTCAAAAACAGATTTAGCACCATACTTTTCTCGTATTATTATTTCTTCTTTTACTCCTGTAACTTTGTCCTTATTTTTAATTAATTTATAAGAAAAGGTATAAGGTCCATAATCAGTAGATATTTTATCTCCTTCTCTTTTCCAATCTATCTTTCTAAGTGGTAATTTTAATTCAAAAGAATTATTCTCATTTTTAAAAGAAATAAGGGATTCTTTCCATTCTATATTTAAGCCTTTTGCATTAACTGTCTTAAATAATCCATCCCTATTTTGAACTATCTTTTTATTTAAAAAATCTCCTTCAAAAATAAAAAAGCCAACAACTAAAGTTCCGACTAAAATTCCTAAAAATATCAGTATTAATTTGTGCTTAGAGGTATCAATTTGCATCTTATCTTCCTATAATTTTACCATAGAAGAAGATAAGATTAAAGTTGTGAAATTAATTAATTTCGGACACAACGAATAACATAATTATTGCTTTTATTAGTCATAACATTTCCAAAGCTAGTAAAATCAATAGCTCTCGCTGCAATTGAAGATAATTCAGTAGATGTCCAGTATCTAGCATTTTGAGCATTACTATCCCAACATGCACACCTATTACCACAATCAGTAGTGCAATCATTTACTAATCCTCCATTTTGAGTAAGACTAGCCTCTTCCGAAGGTAAAAACCAATCAGAATAACCAGCATAACTTAAAGTGTCACAAACGCTAGCAGCTATAGGTCTTTGGCTACAAGTAGTACCGTTATAAAGAATTTGGTTTGTATTATACTCACCATTACTAGTAGAAGAAGCTCCTACAGTTGTTCCTTCACACCCCCAATCATAGGTAGTAGTACTTAAAGTAAAAGTCCACATATTAAGGTTTGAATCACAATAAAGTATATCTCCATTAATAGTAGTTGTAGATTTAGCATCCGCCTCCTTTGCACAAAAAGGAGGAGTGTATTCATAAACATTTAAATCAATATTACTAAGATTAACATTGACTATATCTATAGAAGGATAAGGGGAAATCTCTAATTTAATATAATCTGTATTTAGCTCAGAGGGAGCAGTGGGATCGGAAACCCCTTCCGTAGTTTTTATACAACGAACATTAGCTAATCCTGTTGTTTTGCTTTCCCAAGTAAGCTCCCCTCCGAAAACAGCCATAAAAAAGGCGGCAAAATCACCATCTTGTTCTGTAGAAGAGATATATGATTCCGCCTTCATATTTGGCAAATCACTTGCAGCTGCAAAAATTCCATTTGACGAATCTCTAATACTATCTATCTCGCGAATATTAGGTAGTCTCCATCCTTCCCCTTTTGCCATGCAAAGCTCAATGGCCGGAAAGTCATAACTGCTAGTAGTG
>CAYPLZ010000065.1:0-2703 GCA_964411855.1 uncultured Candidatus Saccharibacteria bacterium | reverse complement strand
TTTTTAAATAGAGCCTAAATAATGTATAATATACTAAGCTTTATAACTCAAAACTAATTTTTAAATATTATGAAATTATCAGTGGTAATTCCTGCTTATAATGAAGCAGAACGTCTTCCATCAACCTTAAAGGACATTGATCGTTATTTTAAAAAAGTTGATTACGATTATGAGATATTAGTAGTTAGTGATGGATCTACAGATAATACTGGCCAAAAAACAAGAGATTTAATGGGGGAGGTTAAAAATCTACGTCTAATTGATAGAAAAGAGAATAAAGGCAAAGGTTTTACAACTCGCCAAGGTTTACTTGAAGCAAAAGGCGATTACAGATTATTTACTGATGCTGATAATTCTACTTCAATTGATCAAATTGAAAAGATGTGGCCTGAATTTGAAAAAGGAGCAGATGTTGTAATTGGATCAAGAGATATTGAAGGAGCCCAATTAACACCTCCGCAACCATGGTGGAGACAAAGAGTAGGAGACGTCTTTAATTTAATGGTTCAGACTACACTAGGCTTATGGGGAATTTGGGATACTCAGTGTGGTTTTAAAGGATTTAAAAAGGAAGTTATTGAAACTGTTTTACCAAAATGTAAGATTGATGGTTTTGCATTTGATCCGGAAATCTTAATTTTAGCACGAAAGCATGGTTATAAAATTAAAGAAATTCCAGTCAGGTGGGAAAATGATCCAGAAAGCAAGGTTGGTTTTGATTCTATGTTTAAGATGGGAAAAGATCTTTTTAAAATTAGATTTAATTTAATAACAAGAAAGTATTAATAAAAAACTAAAATGGATAAAAAAGAAAGAGAAAAATATAAAAAAGTAACTAAGTTTCCTTCAGAGTTAAGACTAGATCCTGTTTCAAAAGATTGGGTTGTAATTGCTACAGGAAGAGGAAAAAGACCAGAGACTTTTAAAGAAGAAGATAGTGCAATAGAAGAAGCACCAAAGTCAGAGTGCCCATTTTGTGATATTAAAGACCAAGCTTCTCCAGCAGTTGTTTTTTCAGAAGGAGAAGAGATAGATTTTAGTGAAGGAGATAATATTCCAGAAAGTTGGACAACAGTATCTATTCCAAACTTATATCCTGCCTTCATTCCAGCTAAAGAAGTTAAAAAGAGCGTGGAAGATTCTCATTATGAAAAAATGAATGCTGTTGGTTACCATGAAGTTATTATTACTAGAGATCATGAAAAATCAATGGGAAAATCTTCTCCGGAAAGGATTAAAGAGATAATTGATGTTTACCATCAACGTTACCTTGAATTAAAGAAAGAACCTTTTGTGAAATATATTTCTATTTTCCATAATCATGGGAAAGAGGCGGGAGCTTCTATTGCTCATCCTCATTCTCAGCTTATTACAACTCCTGTTATTGACCACGACTTAAGAGTAGCTTTAGATGGAGCAAGAGATTATTTTGAAGAGAATGGAGATTGTATTTATTGTGAAATGAATAGGTGGGATGAAAAAATTGGAAAAAGAATTGTATTTGAAAATAATTACTTTCAAGTAGTTTGTCCGTTTGCTTCTAAAGCTGCTTTTGAGATGATTATATCTCCAAAAAATCACTCAGCTTATTTTGCAGAAGTAAGTGAAAGAGAGAAAAAAGCATTAGCCGAAGCTTTTTATCAAGCATTAAGAAGATTATATGTAGGACTAGATAATCCAGCCTATAATTTTTATCTTCATAGTGCGCCTTCTGATGGAGAAAAGAATGACCATTACCATTGGCATTGGACTATTCTTCCTAAAACTGCAACATGGGCTGGATTTGAAATGGGAGCCCAAATGGAAATTTCTACAATTGAACCAGAAGAAGCAGCTAAGTACTTAAGAAATCAAAATATAGAGTAATGGAAGAACTAAAGACCTTATTATTAGCAATTTTACCTTTTGGTGAACTAAGAGCTTCAATCCCTATAGCTTTGAAGGTTTACAATCTTCCAGTTTGGTCAGCTTTCCTTTTTTCAATAATTGGTAATTTAATTCCACCTGTATTGATTGTTGCAATTTTGGATCCAATTCAAAAATTCTTAAGTAAAAAATCAAAACTAATGGAAAGATTTTTTGATTGGATTTTTGAAAGAACTGCAAGAAAACACAAAGAAAAATTTGAAAGATTAAAAGAATTTGCCCTAATTATTTTAGTTGCAATTCCTTTGCCTTTTACTGGAGCCTGGACAGCCTCACTTTGTGCTTTTTTATTTAAGATTAAATTTAAAAAAGCTATTCCTTTAATTTTTATTGGAATACTTATAGCAGGAGTAATAGTAACTGCTGCTAGTTTAGGAATATTTAAATTAAATTATCTTTTAATTAATAATTAATATGCTTATAGTTGCAAATTGGAAATGTAATCCAACTAATTCAAAAAAAGTTGATTCTTTATTACAAATAAAAGAAGGTGGAGATAATGCAGAGGTTGTAATCTGTCCACCTTTTTTGTATCTTTCTCAGGTTAAAGATTCAATAAAAAACAAAAATATTAAACTAGGAGCTCAGGATTGCTTTTGGGAAAATGAAGGATCTTATACTGGAGAGGTTTCTCCTTTAATGCTTTCTAATTTAGATTGCGAATATGTCATTGTGGGGCACTCAGAAAGAAGAAAATATTTTAAAGAAGGTTCTGTTATTATAAATAAAAAAATTAAAAAGGCCTTAGAAAACAACTTGAAAGTTATTTTATGTGTA
>CAYPLZ010000064.1:0-2721 GCA_964411855.1 uncultured Candidatus Saccharibacteria bacterium | reverse complement strand
TTCCCAGTAGGAGTCTTGGTTGTGTCTATTTGGTTTAAATTAGAAGATCCACTATTGGTCCAGACCTCTAAAGTAATATCAGTTCCTCTATTATTGGCCAATGCTGAAACGTTTACATCTACTTGTATCTGACTTATATTATTAACATCAGAAGGAATAGTATAAGAATAGATTTCATTTAAGGGTCCACCTGGATTACCGTTAAAAGTACCTGTCTCTAGGTCTCCAGAATTCCAAGAATCTCCATAAACAACACAAGGTTTTTCTAATAAAAACAAAAATCCTATCAAGAATATTATTATAATGTAGAAAAAATTTCTCATATCTTTTTTATCCTAATAAAATAACAAATAATAGCTATTAGACCGAAAAAAAGAATCCCATACAGGCATTTAACATCTAAAGGCATTCTGTGTGTAATATGAGCTATTTCCCAGGTAATATAACCCCAAATAAATTTAGGTAAAAAATAGAAGATAACAGAAACCAAAAAAGCAGGGATTAAAGATTTCAATAAGCTAAGCTTAAAAAATTTTCTAAAAATAAAGAAGGTCATTATTGATGCTACAACAATCGTAATTATCATTGATGAAGCCATTTTAAAATAAGGGGTTAAGCTTATTGCTTCAAAGCTTATTAAAGAAATTAGCCAAGGAAGGAGCCAAACAAACATTGATGCAAAAACTGCTTGTTCAATTTTTTTAAAACCTATCTCTTTTCCCAAAAATTTTATTCCGTAATAGCCAACCACTGGAGCAACAATAAACATAGAAAGAGCAGAAAACCCTCCAAATAAAGAATGTATCCAAAATTCTAAACTTAATATTAATTTATCAAATGAAACTATAGTTTCTTCGTAATTATAAGAAAAATAATGCCCTGTGTTATAGATAAAACCTAACAAGAATGAAACAGATAACATTTGCTTAAAAGTAAAAATATTTTCTCCAATTTTTTCTGGAAAAAACAAAGAGTTTTTCCACGTTTTTAAAAGCTTTACTTTCATAATAGCCAATAGATTATCAAAAGAGTTTGAGAAAAAACACCAAGCCCTTTTAATATAGTAGAATTAATTTTATCTTTAGGGTTTTTGTACATGTACAAAATTAAAAAAAATGAAAAGGAAAGAACAATCAACCCATAATTTAAAAAGGAATTAAATAAAAATAAGCCTAAACTAACTAAAAAAAATGAAAAAGAAAGAACTAAAGATAAAACAACTGTTTCTTTTTCTCCAATCTTTATTGGTAGACTTTCTTTCCCCCCAATTTTATCTCCTCTAGTTTCAGAACAATCCCTAATCGGAGCTAAAAACAAAGAAATTAAAGTAAAAAATCCCGCTATTTTAAGAATAAAAAAATTAAGATCTTTAAAAATCAACCACCCGGCAACAATAGGAATGAAAATATACCCTAATGCTACCCATAAATAAGAAGTTTGCCATTTTTTTCCAAACTCCAAAAAAGGAAGAGAATATGTAACTCCTAATATTATTCCTAGTAAAGAAAATAGAAATATCTTAAAATTTAAAAAATACAAAGAAAAAGGAAGCGCTAAAAGAAACAAAGAAAGAAACAGTACTTGCTTTTTCTTTAACTTTCCTTTTACTAATGGTCTTTGTGGGTGTTCGATTTTATCAATTTCAATATCAAAAATCCGGTTAAAGGCCTGAGCTCCTCCAGAAGAACCTACTCCTAACATTAAATAAAGAAATATAAACTTATCAAGAGGGATTAAAAGACTATTTTTAGCTAAAACCATTCCTAGCAAAATCCCGCTAGCTATAATTAAGGTATTTTCAAGTTTTAGACACTGGAGATAGTCTTTTAATATCATATATTGTTTTTAAGTATGGCTAAAAAGTTTAGTTGTTTTTTCTATGGGTGTCTAGAGCCCATAAACAAGTAGCATTATGTTTAGGATAATTGCCCCAGCTTCCATCTGATAACTGCCTCTTCTTAATTTCTTCTACTCCAGAATTAGCCAACTGGTTGTTCCTCCCCCAATGCTCTAAAATTAGAACTACTTGGCATAGTTTATGAGTAGCAGAGTAGTCTCCTGTTTTAGTTGGAGAGATCCACTGATTTTTTTTATAGGTTTGCTTTAAAATAAATTTAATCCCTTTTTCTATAGTTGTAGTAGCTTCGTAGTATCCATTATTGTATCCATAAATTAGAGCTCCAAGAGCATGAGAGGTAGGATAAAACTTACTTTCATTATTTGTAATAAATGCCCAGCCCCCATCTGGCCTTTGTTTATTTTCTATCCACTCTATTGTTCTTTTTATACCTTCTGCCTCTTCTCCTTCTTTAACTCGCCTAAAAACAGCAAGACTACTAGAAATAATAGAATTTCTAAAACTACCATTGCTTTCTTGATACTCTCCTAAAAACTTTTTGCTTTGCTTTTTGTAATTTTCTTTTCCTGCTAAAATAAAATGATACTCAAAAGGTAGTTTTTCATCTTTTTCTTGCTGTTTTGTTATCCATTTTTCAAAATCAAAATAATTTTCTAGCAAATTTGTTTTTTCCATTTGCTCAAAACAAAAAATTATACTCAAAGTTTTATTTGGGTGTAATTCTCCTATTCTTTGACTTAAAATAGGCCCAATTTTTGCATCGCTTTTAATCCATCCCGAAAGAAACAAAGTAAGAACTAGTAAAATAATTAAACTTTTTCTTAAATTTTCCTTAAAAAAAATAAATAAAAAGGTGGTTCTTT
>CAYPLZ010000063.1:0-2799 GCA_964411855.1 uncultured Candidatus Saccharibacteria bacterium | reverse complement strand
TCCTCCAGTTGAAGCAAAGAAAAAGTGTTTTGGATTAGTTGCTTTATCTAAAAAGCTTTCAATCACATTTAAAGAGCCTAAGATATTAATTTTTCCATCTTCTATTGGGTTTTGAGTTGATTTTCTAACATCTATTTGAGCTGCATAGTGGAATATTACTTCTGGATCTTCTTTTTTAATAATTTTAGAGATATTATCTTTTCGAATATCTTTATTATAAAATTCTGCTTTCTTATTAATATTTTCTTTTTTTCCTGTAGAAAGATTATCTATAACAGCTACAGAATGTCCTTTTTCAATTAATTTATCTACAAGGTGAGAGCCAATAAAACCAGCTCCTCCTGTTACTAAAATTTTCATGAATAATTTTTATACCATTTAATAAATTTATTTACTGCTGTTTTAACATCAGTATCAGGAGAATAATCTAATTTTACTTTAGCTTTTTCAATATCTGCGTAAGTAATTTCCATATCTCCTTTTGGTTTATCCATCATATTCTTTTTAGCTTTTTTTCCAAGCCCTTCTTCAATATATTCAATAAATGTACCTAGTTTTATGGGTTTATTATTTCCTAAATTAAATATTTCATAAGAAAGGTTTTTATCTAATGCACTCAAAGTTCCATCAACTATATCCCCAACATAGGTAAAGTCTCTTTTCATGTTTCCGTGATTATAGACATCAATTTCTTTTCCCTGATCAATTAATTTCGTAAATTTATATAAAGCCATATCTGGTCTTGACCAAGGTCCAATTACTGTAAAATATCTTAAACCAGTACAATTTAGATTATAAAGATGGTGATAAGTATGAGCTATCACTTCATCTGATTTTTTAGTGGCAGCATAAAGTGAAATTGGTCTGTCTACTCTATCTTCTTCTGAAAAAGGAACTTTTTCATTATTTCCATAAATTGAACTAGATGAAGCATAGACAAAATTTTCTACATTATTTTGTTGAGCTTGTTCAATTACATTAACAAAGCCAACTATATTAGATTGAATATAGATATGAGGGTTTTCTAAACTGTATCTTACTCCAGCTTGAGCTGCAATATGAGCAACCTTATCTATATCATTTTCTTTAAAAACTTTTTTAACAAAATCTAAGTTCTTAATATCTCCTCTATATAATTTTAAATTATCGTATTCTTCTAATACTTTGTTTCTATCTTCTTTTAATTTCTTATCATAATACTCATTAAAATTATCTACACCAATAACTTGATCTCCTCTTTCAAGGAGAGCTTTGCTTGTATGAAAACCTATAAATCCTGCACTTCCTGTTACTAAAACTTTCATAAAAAATATTAATTAATTAGCTTAATATCGAGTTCATATTATCTCAATTAGGGTAAAAAAACAACCCTGGCATAACCAGGGTTGTGGAAAGTTTAAATTAGTTTCCTTTTTTACTCTTGCTCTTTACTTTCTGGTTTTTCCTTTGTTACAGGCTCTTCTTTATCTCCGCTTTTTCCTTTTTTAAGCAAAACAATAATTAAGATAATAACAAGGATTATTACTCCAAGAACTATTGCTACGTATTTAATAATATTAAATACTATTCCTCTTACTACGCTAACCCATCCTGCGCTTTCACCATTAAGTTGTTGCTCAATTTGCTTTTGAATATCTCTCATCTCTTCTTCACTTGGCATTTGATCTTCAATATTCTCTGAGCTTGGTCCGGTTGCTTCGCTTGCATCTTTTTCTTCGGCTTGTAAGGTGTATTCAATTATTTCTTCTGTATTAGAAAGTGCTTTAATTGTAATAAAGTATTCTCCGCTTTCCATTGGAACAAATTCTTTTTCTACAATTGCTCCCTCATTAGAAGAATTATCTCCCGTAAGCCGTTCTCTATCACTATTGTAAATTTCAAGAGCTACTCGTGCTTGAGCTGAAGGTGTAATACGAAAATCAAGCATCCTACCTTTAACAATTTCTACTTTGTAGTAATCTGCTCTGTCTAGTCCTTTTTCGTCCTCACCTGCTAAATATCCTGTTATTGTACTAGTTGGAAGTTCTATTGCATTTGTAATTTCATCACCAGCATCTCTGCCAGTTTCTCCATCAAAATAATCTTCTGTTTCAATACTTAAATCAAAGGCAACATCATCTCCGCCATATTCAGCTCCTACTTGCACTACAAGATAATAGGATTGATCCTTATTGGGCATTCTAGAAAAAGAAAATTCTGTGTATCCATTTTCTTCTTCTAGTGCTTCTCTGTCTTCATTATAGAGATAGAGAAGCATTTCCTGAGTTTCAATATCTGTATTTAAAGTATCTGTAATTGTTAAGTTCTGACCAGCTTTAATATCTTCTAACTTATAATATAGTTTTTGGTCAGCCTCTATTCTATTATCTTCGTAAGTATAAGTGGTGTTAGTATCTAAAACTGTGGCGCTTTCAAAGCCGCTTCCTCCCTCTGGTAAGCTTTCTGCCTGAACAAATCCAGGCATCACTGTTGCTCCTATCAAAAATAGAGCAACTAATAAAAGTCTTTTAAATTTCCACATTATATAAATTTTGGAATTTAATTAATTTTGACCTTTTTATAATTCCTTAGCTTGAGTTTCGGCAAAGTCCCCAATAATAGGAAGTTTGTACTTGTCTCCTTGGTAAGCCTTAACCATTAAAAAGACCCAAAGAATAAGACCTACTGGGAATACTAAAAGGTTAATTAAAGGTAAAAATCCAAATACTTGTAGGATAAGAAAGACAACAATAGATTGCATAGCATGAAATCTAACAAAGCTACTCTTTTTCTCCATTACAAGAAAAATTAATCCTGTAA
>CAYPLZ010000062.1:0-2870 GCA_964411855.1 uncultured Candidatus Saccharibacteria bacterium | reverse complement strand
TTTTGCGTTTGTTTTATTAATTAGTTTAACTGCTTCTTTAATATCTTTTTCTTTTATTTTTTCTTTTTGTAAAATATTATGAAATTTTTCTTTGTCTTTTTTATCTAATTTTTGAAGAGCAAAAAGAATTACAACATTTCCTAATTTTCGTTCTTTAATATCTTTTCCAATTTTTTTTCCAAACTTCTTTTCTTTTCCAAAGATATCTAAAATATCATCCTTAATTTGAAATAATATTCCAAGATTTAAACCAAATTCTTTTAATTTTTCAATCTCTTCTGGGTCAGAGTTAGCACAAACTCCACCCAATTCACAGCAATTTTGCAAAAAGATAGCAGTCTTTTTCTTAATCATCTTTAAGCATTTATACCTTGTAATATTACGAACTCTATTTTCTTTTATAAAAGGCTCCTCTTCTCTTCCGGATTGTTCAAAAAGAATATCTTGGATTTCTCCATCTGCAATAGCCTTTATCGTTCTTGAAAAGATTTGAGATACTTTTTTAGGATGCTTGCACTCTGAAACAGATTCTACAATGCTTCCTGTGTAATGAACTCCGATACAGTGTGCTATTGATAAACCAAATTTTTTCCAAGCTGTAGGCTTCCCCCTTCTTATCTCTCCATTATCAATAATATCATCTACAACTAAAGTATAATTATGAATAATCTCTAAGGCTGCAGCAGGCTTAATAATATCTTCTTTATCTCCTCCCATCATCTGACAAGTCATTACTGCAAGAGCTGGTCTTAATCTCTTGCCTCCTGTATTAATTTGGTACCGTACTAATTTTTTACTCCTTCTTTCTACATAGGAAGTCAGCAAGTTTTCAATAGCAGGATTTATTTCCTTTGTTATATTTTTTAAGTTTTGCTTAACTTCTTTTCGCTTTTTCTGAGATATCATAATAGTTTAAATTTTGTAACTCCGGATGAATAAAGCGATTTTCTAAAAATGAGTGCTGAAAAGATTACTCCCCTATTATTTGTACTTGGATTTTACGAGGTCTTTCTCTATCAAGTTCTATTACAAAGATTCTTTGCCACTGACCAAGTTGTAATTTGCCGTTTATAATATTTAATGAGACATTTACAGAAAGATTTAAAGCCTTGCAGTGGGAATGTCCATTTGCACATTCGTCATCACACATATTTACAGTTCTCTTATCAAAGTCATCATGTTGATAAACTAAACTTTCTGGAGATAATAACTCTAGATGTCTTTTCATATCCTGCATAAGCAAAGGTTCTTTTTCGTTTACAACTAGAGCAGCTGTAGTGTGTAAACTTTGAATATTAACTATTCCGTTTTTAATTTTAGCTTCTTTAATGAACTTCTTGACATTGTCAGTTATATCATTAAAGTCGTGTTTTCCTTTTGTTTCGATCTTAATGGTATTGTTATAGTTTTCCATAATTATTTATTTTGGTTTAAAAAAAACGGACCTACTAAGTCCGTTGTTAATAAGAGCAACTTTTTTTCAAGAAAAAAGAAAAATATATTTTTTAGTTTTCTTAGAATTTTTTATTCTCTGCATTACTTTAGAATAGCACTTTTTAACTTGTCTTGTCAATTTTTAATTTTAATCTTTATATCTTCATTTATTTCTCTTTTCCCTTTCCCTTTTACAACCTTTTTAACAGACATTGTGTTTTGAATTACACTATAATATTTCTTCAATTTCTTCTTTGAATCAATTATCAACTCACTAATTTCTTTATTCATTGAATATTGATTTTTTGATTTATATTTTCGAATTGCAGTAATAATGTCAATAACTAAATCAAAATCCTTTTCAAGTTTTTCATTAATCCTTTCTTTACTTTTTTCTGGAAGAAGGGTCAAATGAATACTTTCCTTACCAATGCTATCTTTAAAATATTTTTGATAAATTTCTTCTGTAATAAATGGTGTGTAAGGAGCATACATTTTAATAATTGCAAGCAAAGTGGTCCATAGAGTTTCTTTAGCTGCTTTTGCGTTTTTATCGTTGTATAATCTATCTTTAATCATTTCAAGGTAGTTATCTGCAAATTTATCCCAAAAGAATCTATCAACTATTTTCCTTGCCTTAGAATAATTATATTGATCAAGATTTTCTCTGTATTTATTAATTGTTGATTGAAGAGAAGATAGGATCCATTTATCTTCTTCTTCTAACTCTACTTTTTCTAAGTTTCCAGGTTTAAAATCCTCTAAATGAATAAAACTAAATTTTGAAGCATTCCATAATTTAATTACTGTTCTTTTACCTTTCTTTATTTCTTTTTCCTCACATCTAATATCTTCTCCGGCTCCTACGTTAGCAGCCCAGTAACGCAGAGCATCAGCACCATACTTTTCAATTATATCTCCTGGTGCAACTACATTTCCTTTTGATTTTGACATCTTTTCTCCGTTTTCATCTAAAACAAAACCAGAAATAATAATATCATCCCAAGGAATGCAGTCAAAATGAATCCTTGATCTAGCCTCTGTATAAAAAAGCCAGAAATTAATAATATCATGAGCTTGAGGGCGAAGAGACATTGGGAATAAATTTTCTCTAACTTCTTCATCTTCTACTAAATTAGCCCCAATCTTAGGAGTTAAAGAACTAGTTGCCCAAGTATCTAAAACATCTTTTTCAGGGACAAAATTTTCAGAACCACAAGAACAAGGAGTTTCTGGTCTATCTGTAATTGGATCGACAGGTAAGTTTTTAATTTCTGGTAGTTTAAGCTCCCCACACTCCTCGCAGTACCATACTGGCAAAGGGATACCAAAGTATCTTTGTCTTGAAATACACCAATCCCATTTTAATCCTTTTACCCAATTGTCATATCTAGTCCTCATAAATTCAGGGTTCCAATTCATTTCTTTTCCATCTT
>CAYPLZ010000061.1:0-2893 GCA_964411855.1 uncultured Candidatus Saccharibacteria bacterium | reverse complement strand
GCCGGAAAGGCATAACTGCTAGTAGTGAAAAGGTGTGTTAACCAGTCATAATTTCCAGCACTAGTATTGTTATTTCCTACTTCTAAACCAGAAACATGAGTTCCTTCAATCAAGCCTAGACTTGATAAAGTATTACCGCCTTCTCCATAACTAGAGGAGTTTGAGATATCTGTTTTATCCCAAAGTGCTCCCATATAAACACCGGAAGAGGTTGCTACATAAACATCTCCGCTTGGGGCCGTAGCTCCGTCGGTAAGTAATATACAATTTTCATCATCACAATAAATGTCTTTGTTTACCGTAACTGAAGAATCAGTAGGAGAATAATAATCTCTTACTGTGGTATCAATTTTAGTCCCCCAAGTACCTGTTGGAGAATAGGTAAAATTTTCTTCAACCTCGCCTAATGCTTCTGCAACAACCATTACACTAATAGTTGATCCGCTAAGGTAATCACTAATATTTCCGGAAACAGAACCTTGTAAATTTTGATCTTCTGCTGAAGAAAAACTAACATCACTTAACTCTACCCAATTTGAACTAGTATAATTATAAATTTTAAGATAAACTTTATTATTAGATGAAGTTCCATGCCCTTCCCATTCCACATCGACCCTTTTTATGTTTATAGGGGCTTGATCAATATTAAAATTATAAATTTGGGAATTATACCCAGAAGAAGTTGTTGCCAAATCTGTTGTCCAGTAGTTATTATCTGAACTATCTAGATTAGTATAATCAGTAGAATTTGCTTCACTTGTGTAATCTGTTGGAGAAGTTGGTAGAGAGCCTCCTTTTTCAAAAGCTGAATTATCTGTTGTGTCTGTAAAATCATAAACTGAACTGTTGTATGCAAAGGATACCTCTCCATTAAATTCAAAACGTAATGTATGATTTCCTTCCTTTAATGTTTTATGAATTACCTTTCCTTTTTCATTGCATTCCCAATCTTTTACATAAATTATATCACCTTTAAGTATGTTTGGAGTTACCTTTTTATTACCACAATAGAGAGTTTTAAATTCATCATCTTCTATTGTGTTTTTATCATTTGGAATTATTTTAAGGTCACCCCTACCTTCAGTTTCAAATTCAATACTCCAGGTATCCCCTGTTTGGGGGTGAGAGTGGACATCAATAATTGATAACTTAAAAGTGGGATCTATTATTACAGGGTATTTAGCATTTTGGAGCCATTTCTGGTCCGGTTTTATTACTAAAAAACTATTTTCAAATTCAATATCTACTTTTTCTGAGCGAACACCATTACTATCAACCATAAAAGGTTTTGGGATATAGAAGACTTTTTCTTTCTTTTGATTATAGAAACTCCACAAACCTTCTTCTTTTCTCAATTTCAAATTATTAGATAAGATAGGGAATCTAAATTGAACAGTACCCTTTGTTCTTTGTTTAACTATTATCTCTTCTTTTACCCCAAGCAACCTACCATTATCACTTTGAATTAAGTTATAGGAAAAAGTAAATGGTCCATAATCTGCTTGTATTTTATCTCCTTCTCTTTTCCATTCTATTTGTTTTAAAGGGAGTCTTAAATTAAGATTTCCTTTATTACTTTCTATTCTAATTTGTGAGATATCTTCCTTTGTTCCCCATCTAACATTAAAATCTTTTGCGTGAGCGGTTTGGAATAAGCCATCTTCATTTTTAATAATTTCAATTTTTTTAAAATTATTTTCCGAATTAAAAAAAGCAAACCCTAATAGGCTTGCTCCAATAAGAAGTAAGAGAATTAGAAAAAATACTAAATTTTGGGGCTTGTTTTTCATAATTAGATGAAAAACAATAATAGCTTCCTCCCCTTCACTAATTCTTACTGCTATCTATTTAATTTTAACTTACCTGTTGTCTAAACTACTATTGAAGTTAAATCATTTTTTATTATAGAAAAATTAACTTTATTAAAGTATTATAACATAACTACAACCCAAGATTAAACCCTTCTAATTTAATTCCTTCTCCTCTAAATATTTTCTTAGTTTCAGAGTCAATTGTTGTTGCATTAATTGGTCCATTACTCTTTGAAAGACCTGCTTTATCTACTGCCCAGATTTTAAGATAAAAGGTTGTTCCAGATAGTAATCCATTAATTGTAGTTTGAGTTGTTGTACTTTTTGAAAGATTACTATCTTCTCCCTGATCCCATTCCAAAGCTGAACCTGCTCTATTTGAAACATCTGATTCATTTTCTCCATACCATATTTCATAATGATCAAAGTGATCATCAAAAGCTCTTCCCCAATCTAAGTGTACTGTGTTTTTGGAAACATTAATTACACTAAAGTCGTCTACTCCTTTTGGTGATTCTGTATCAATTGAAAAAGAGCGGGAGGTAGTTGCTTTGTTTTTGGTATTATCTTCACTTAATGCAATTACAGTACAAGTATTTTCTCCTTCTTTTGTACAATGACTACTAATATCAATTGTGGCAGTTGAATTACAGCTTCTTATCACATAGGAAAGAGTTGTAGTAGAATTGCTTTCAACTTTGTATTTACAACTATTTAAGCCACTCTCTGTATCACTGTCTGTAAAATCAATAGTAAAGTCAGAGTTCTGCCAAGAGCCAGAATCTGGTGAGTTAAAAGAGGTTATTGGAGGGTTAGTATCTACTTTTACCACACTAGGGGTTGAATAAGTACTTTGATTTCCTGCCCTATCTTCAATTTGGTAGCGGTATTTATAGCAAGTGCCATTTATTAAAGAAGAATCAGTATGAGTTGGATAACTAATATTAGAACTGGAACTAATTGTAGTAAAACTACTAAAGCTTCCACAACTTCCAGAAGAAAGTGTTGTCTCTTGTCTTTGAAGAGTTCTACTGCTTGTTGCAATACCAGATAAAGAATCTGTGCCATCATCTAGACTAATA
>CAYPLZ010000060.1:0-2946 GCA_964411855.1 uncultured Candidatus Saccharibacteria bacterium | reverse complement strand
TGATTTAAAAGATCTTAAAAATACATTAAAAAATATTTTAAATAAAGAAGATAATGAACAAGAAAATTAAAAAACTTAAAAGTTTTGATGTAGAAAAAAAGACTGTTTTAGTAAGATGTGATTTTAATGTTCCTTTTAATGATGAAGGAGAAATAGAGGACGATTTTAGAATTAAAAAAGTTCTTCCTACTATTAAATACTTAATTGAAAATAGGGCTCAGGTAGTTTTAATGAGTCATCTAGGAAGACCAAATGGAAAAAGAATTGAAAAATATACTTTAAGATTAGTTGCAGAAAGACTAGGAGAATTATTAGATCAGGAAGTTCAATTAACTCCAGATTGTACTAGTAGAAAGACTAAAAGCATGGTAAAAGATCTTAATCCTGGAGATGTATTACTTTTAGAAAATGTTCAATTTCATCCTGGAGAAAAAGAAGCAGATCCAGAGTATGCAAAGAGCCTTGCCTCTCTTGGAGATATTTTCATACTAGAAGCTTTTGGGCAATCCCATCGAGATTATGCTTCAATTTCTGGAATTTCAGAATTTATTCCAGCAGGGGCAGGTCTTTTATTAGAAAAAGAATTAGATAATTTAGATAAAGCTAGAAACCCAGAAAACCATCCTTATACTGTAATTCTAGGAGGAGCTAAGTTATCTACCAAAGTAGAGTTAGTTAAAAAAATTCTTAAAAAATGTGATCATTTTCTCTTTGGAGGAAAAGTTGCAAATATCCTTTTAAGAGCAAAAGGATTATCAATTGGAAAATTAATTCCAGAAGGAGATGAAGACGTTCAAGAAGATGTTAAAGAAATTGATTTAACTAATCCTAAAATTCATCTTCCAACCGATGTAGTTGTAGGTTTAATTTTACCTCCAGAAAAGATTGAAAGAGAATCTGGTCCTGGAAGTGTAAGGCAAGAAGAGGCAATTCTTGATATTGGTCCAGAAACTGTTTCAATGTTTGAAAAGATTATTAATGAATCAGAAACAATTTTATGGAATGGGCCCTTGGGCTACTTTGAAAAAGATGAATTTGCAGAAGGAACAAAAGAGATAGCAGAAATTATTGGTAAAAATAAAGATGCTTTAAAAATTGTTGGAGGAGGAGACTCAGTTTATGCTCTTGGTAAATTTGGATTAAGAGATAATTTTGATCATGTTTCAACAGGAGGAGGAGCAATGCTTTCCTATATTGCAGGAGAAGATCTTCCAGGCATCGAAGCTTTAAAAGTAAGTTAATATATATGGCAGAAATTAAAAATTTACAAAAAGTTGCAGATAGAGCTTTAGAGGCAATTGATAAGGAAGAAAATATTATTCTATACAGTGACTCCGATTTAGACGGAGTCACTGCTTTATTAGTTTTAAAAGAAGCTATCTCTAGCTTAGGGGGAAAGATAGAACAAATTTATTTCCCAAATAGAGAGACAGAAGGACATGGGATAAACGAAACTGCTTTAAATAATTTAAAGGATAAAGCACCAGCACTTTTAATTGTTACGGATATGGGAATGGGAGATGATAAAGAGGTGAAGATGGCTCAAAGTATGGATTTTGAAGTAATTATTATTGACCATCATAAAGTATTAGATGGTGTACCACCTGCTTCTTTGGTAGTTGATCCAAAACAAAAAGGGGACAATTATCCTTTTAAAGAATTAGCTGCATCTGGTTTAGTCTTTAAATTAGTAGAACTATTATTTGAAAATGATATTCCAGAATCTTTAAGAAAAAGTCTTTTGGAAGTTACAGCTTTAGCTACTGTAGCTGATATGATGGAACAAAAAGAAGATAATAGGGAAATTATTGATAAAGGACTTCCTTTAATTAAAAACTCTTGGAGGCCCGGAATTCGAGCACTTTGGAAATCTGAATTTTTAACTGATGATATGAGCTTTAATAACAAGATTTCCAAAATGATTTCTATTTTAAATGTAAGATCTAAAAAAGAAACCTTACCTGCTAGTTATAGATTATTTACGGCAGAATCTGAAGAAGAAGCAGAGCCGATAATTGAAGAAGTTATTCAAAAACAAAAAGAAAAAAAGAGAGAAAGGGAAGAGATTACAGAAGAATTAGAGAGTAGATTATCTACCGTCTCCAATTCCACCCTTGTCTTTGAAGGAGATCCAAGTTGGGATATAGTGTTACTGGGAGGAATTGCATCACACTTAACTAGAAAATATGATAAACCTGTCTTTTTATACAAAAAAGGAGAGAAAGAGAGTTTAGGGACTGTAAGAGTTCCTAAAGGAGTAGATAGTGTTGATGCAATGAGTTCTTGTTCAGAACTACTTGAAACTTTTGGTGGACATCCTGCTGCTTCAGGATTTAGAATAAAGAATGAGAATTTAACTAAATTTAAGCAAAGATTAATTGATTATTTTAAAAACTTATGAAAAAAGTAATTATTTATACAGATGGTGCAGCAAGAGGAAATCCTGGTCCAGCTGGAGCAGGAGTAGTTGTTTGCAATGAAAAAGATCAACCAATTAAAAAGTATGGTAAATATTTAGGAGATGATTTAACAAATAATGAAGCTGAATACAAAGCAGTTATCTTTGCTTTAAAAAAGTTTAAATCTGTTTTTAGTAAGAAAGTAGCTAAAGAGACAGAGATTAAAGTAAGAGCTGATTCTCAACTGCTTGTTAATCAAATGGAAGGAAAGTATAAAATTGAGAATGAAAGAATAGGAAAATTATTTTTAGAAATTTGGAATTTAAAGCAAGACTTTAAAAAAGTTAAATTTAAACATATTAAAAGAGAGAAAAACAAAGACGCCGATAGATTAGCAAATGAGGCAATAGATAGGGAAGAAGGAAAACAGAGTCTTTTTGAAGATGAATAGCTTTGACAAATAGTGCTTTTCAATGTATAATTTGAGGTACACCAAGCAGGTAAAGTGATCGCTCCCTTTTTGGGAGAGGAAAGTCCGAACACCCCT
>CAYPLZ010000059.1:0-2998 GCA_964411855.1 uncultured Candidatus Saccharibacteria bacterium | reverse complement strand
ATACAGCTCTAGAGGTAGTTTCAACAGAAGCTGGAATCCCTACTCTTAATAATTTTTTAAAATAAGAAAAATTAGGCTTAAGATCAGAAAAATCAATATTAAATCCTGCAAAATTAGAAAATAAAATAATCATTCCAATTAAAAAGCCTATTCCTCTACAAAAAACAGTTGCTATAGCTGCCCCTTCAATTCCAAGGGCTGGAAAAAAACTCCACCCAAAAATTAAAAAAGGATCTAGAATAATATTTAAAACTACTGAAAAAGCCATAACAAGCATCGGAGTAAAAGTATCTCCATATCCTCTCATTAAGGAAACGAAAACTGAAAAACCAAAAAGAAAAGGCAAAAAGAAAAATATCCATTTCAAATAGTCAATCCCTAAAGGAATAACATCGGGGCTAGCTCCCAAAAAACTCAAAATTGGTTCAATTAAAACAAAACTAAAGGCTCCTAGAAAAAAAGAAACTATTATACTGAAAATTAAAGCCTGTCCTCCTGAATATTGTGCTTCTTCTTCTCTTCCCGCGCCTGTATTTTGTGCTACTAAAATACTACCAGCTATAGAAAAACCTAATCCTAGAGAAATAAAAAGAAAAACTAATGGAAAAGAAAAGGTTATAGCAGCTAAGGCTTCCTCACTTAGTCTCCCTAACCAAAAAGTGTCTGCTAGATTATAAGCAATATGTAATAAATTAGTAAAAACTACTGGCAACCCCAAATAAAGTAAGGCGTGTGGAAGATCTAAAGTAGTTAAATCTATATTGTCTCTATTTTTAAAAATTTTCTTAATTTTCATATTTATCTTTATAACATACTTTTAATCTATAAAAAAACCAAGCTTAAACTATAAGCTTGGTTTGACCATAATCTAAAATAAATTCTATTTCATTAACTGTCTTTTCAGGAAGTTCTTCTTTATTCTCAAAATAATCTTTTAATGTATTAGCGGTACATTTTAAAAATCCGTAATTAGTACTAAAAGCATATCCATCTTCACAGCCTACAGCTTCTTGCCAAGTTCGAGCTCCATAATCTTTTTTTGCTCTTTTTTCTATTTCTCTCCAGTTTTTCCAAAACCTTACAACTTTTTCTGCATTAGAAGGACCAAAATCTTCAGTTAACTCAATAAGCTCTAATATCTTGTCTCTGTTCATCACATTCTCCTCCTTTTCATTTTTAATGAACTAGGTTTCGTGTATTCAATAGTAAAACAAAACCTAAAAACTATCAAGTTAAAGAAGGTATTGAATTAGAAATCCTACAAAACATAAAATACTAAAAACAAAAGCAAAACCGAAAAAACTAACTTTTTTAGAGAAATTTATTAATATTTTTAAAGAAAACCAACCTACTAAAAAGCTAACTATTAAAGAAATAATGCCTTCTAGATTTAGCATATTACTATTTTCAAAAACTAAGATATAAGCACTAGATAAAACGCTCACTGGAACTAACATCATATAAGAAGTACGAAGTGTTTTTGAAGGACTAAGTCCTCCTAGGGATAAACCAAAAATAGTTGAGCCTGATCTTGAAAATCCAGGCAAAGCAGCTAGTCCTTGTAAAAATCCTGTAATAATTGGAACCTTAACTCCTTTTAAAAGACTTTTTCTCTTTACTCTTTGAAAAAAAGCAGTAAATAAGAGTCCAAATCCTGTTATTAAAAGTAAATATTGTCCTATTATTTGAGGTTCTACGTTCTCAATAAAAGCATCTAACCCTTTATAAATTGGAAAACCAATTATTAATGAAACAGTAGTAGCAATTATTAAAAATTTTAAAAGACTTTTGTCTTTTAAGGTTAAAACTTTTTTCCAATCTTTCCAAAAGAAAAGAAAAGCAGCACCTGCAGTACCTAAATGTAAAAACAAGGCCAAGTCTAAAGGGTCGCTTAAATTTAAAAATTGAGCTGTTAAAGTGCTAACTCCTTCACTAGAAATTGGTAACCACTCTACAACTCCTTGAAGTATGCTTATTAGAACATATTTCCAAATCATATTAATTTAAATTAGCACAAAAAGGGCAAAAAAGAAAACGGAGCATTTGCCCCGTTTTAAAAATTTATACATTATTAGTGCCTTAACATCTCTTCATTTTTCTGTTTTTTGGAATAACCCTATAGACGCTTAATATTTTTTTAAAAGTAGAAAAATTAATGATTTTAATTTGTTCTCTAACAGAAGGAATTGTTCTTTGTCTGTCTAAGTAATACATTTCTACATAAATTACAGCTACTTCCTTTTGACTAAGAACTTCAAAAGTTACTTTATTCTCTAAGACGCCTTCAAAAACTGGAAAAAATGGATTTCTTCTTGGAACAAATTGAACCACTAATGGGTCCCTATAAATTCTAGCTTCCACTCCAAGTCCTTCATTTAATCCTTCGATTCTGTCAAAAAAGTTTAACCTCCTTCTTAACATTTTTTCCACCTCCAAAAATTTAAAAGAACTAGTTATATTTTTTTACCACTATACAACCTTTTTGTCAAAAAAAAGGACCCTTTATTAGGGTCCATATTTACTATTAAAACTTCTTTACTTTAACCATTGTTTTGCCTTTTTTACTGTAGTTTCATGGTCACTACCATAATTTACAAAAAATTGTTCTAAGTTCTCTGTCTTTTTTCTGTTGTTATAAGAATTAATACCAGAACCAATAATAGTTCTATTCCCACAATTTTTACATTCCATAAAGTTGATATAAACCCGTTTAACGTTTAACCTACTCTTTAACTTTTTTCTGGGATGATTAGAAAAAATTGTTCCACGATGCATTGTCCTCCATTTCACTCTTCTCATCTGTCTCCTACACTTTTCACAAGGCCAAGTAGAAACTTTAGGATCCATATCCTTCACCTCCTTGTAAAGAACGCTTGCTATTTTATAACATTAAATTTTAATATTGTCAATAAAAAACTTCCTTCTGAAAGAGAAGGAAGTAGATGTGCCCCTGGAAGGAGTCGAACCCACGTCAACGGCTTAAAAGGCCGCTGCTCTA
>CAYPLZ010000058.1:0-3051 GCA_964411855.1 uncultured Candidatus Saccharibacteria bacterium | reverse complement strand
AGCGCAACCTTGCGGAGGTTGAGATTCTCTGTTCGAATCAGAGTAGGAGCACATACTAAAATTCTAATTCTAACCTATTTATGCGCTTTTCTGATTCTGTTCGTTCAATTCCCCACGTTGGGAAGAAATATCAAAAAAAATTAAAAAAATTGCAAATTAAAACAGTTAAAGATTTGCTTTATCATTTTCCTCATCGATATGAGGATTTTTCTGATGTTGTAAAAACTAATGAAATAAAAGGAGAAGGAGAGTTCTGCACAAAGGGAAAAATTGCAAAACTAAGTACAATCCGAACCAAAAAGAAAAAAATGTACTTAACTGAAGCTAGAATTGAAGATGAAGAAGGAGAAATTAGAGCAATTTGGTTCAATCAACCTTATATCGAAAAAAACTTAGACGAAGGAGATCATATTTTTCTAGCTGGAAAAACAAGCTTTAGAGGAAGAAAGCTATACTTTTCTAATCCAAGCTACGAAAAAGTATCTCCAAATCCAACCCATACTGGTAGATTGGTTCCTGTCTATCCTGAAACTGAAGGGATTTCTTCAAAGTGGCTTCGCCATATTGTACAGAGAGCTTTACAAAAAATTCAAGTTGAAGAATTCCTTCCTCAAGAAATTATAGATGATAATAATCTACTCCCTCTCTCAAAAGCACTTAATCAAATTCACTTCCCAGATTCAAAACCAGAACTTAACAAAGCCCAAGAAAGGTTTTCTTTTGAAGAGCTCTTTAAACTCTCCCTTATTGTCTTGAGTAGAAAGATGTCACTTTTAAGGAAAAAATCTGTTTCAATCCCTATTAAAGAAGAAAAAATTAAAAGTTTTGTTCAATCTTTGCCTTTTGAATTAACCCAAGACCAAAAGAAAGCAGCTTGGAGAGTATTAAAAGACCTCAATTCAGAAAGACCAATGAATAGGCTACTTGAAGGAGATGTTGGTTCAGGAAAAACTGTAGTAGCTGTAATTGCAGCTTTAAATGTTTCTTTTTCTAATCTTCAAAGTGCTTTTATGGCACCTACTGAGATTCTAGCCCAACAACATTTCCAAGAAGTTTCAAAACTATTAAAAGATTATGATATTAAAATTGGCCTACTAACGGGAAAAGATGAAAAACTTTTTCATAAGAAAGAAAAGGAAATTAAAAGATCTAAATTCTTAAAGAAACTTAAAGAAGGCGAGATAGATATTGTAATAGGAACCCATACTTTAATTGCTGATAAAGTAGAGTTTAATGAAGTAGGGTTTGTCATCCTAGATGAACAACACAGGTTTGGGGTAGAACAAAGAGCTAAGTTATGTAAACAAGAAAATTATGTTCCTCACCTTCTATCAATGACAGCAACTCCAATTCCAAGAAGTTTAGCTCTTACAATCTATGGTGATCTTGATTTAACAATAATTAAAGAGATGCCAAAAGGAAGAAAAAAAATAATTACAAAACTAGTCAATCCAAAAGAAAGAAAAGAAACCTATAATTTTATAAGAAATGAAGCTAAAAAAGGACATCAAACCTTTGTAATTTGTCCCAGAATTGAAGCAGGAGAAGATGATGAAGATAAAAAAGGAGACTGGAACAACGTAAAAACAGTAAAGGAAGAATACAATAAACTAGACAATGAAATCTTTCCTGATTTAAAAGTAGGAATCATTCATGGCCAAAGAAAAACAAAAAAGAAAGAAAAGACAATGAATAAATTTAAAAAGGGAGATCTTGATATTTTAGTTTCTACTTCAATGATAGAAGTAGGAATTGATGTTCCAAACGCTACCATTATGGTAGTAGAAGGAGCAGAACGTTTTGGCCTCTCTCAGCTACACCAATTTAGAGGAAGAGTAGGGCGCTCTGAACATCAGTCCTACTGCTTTTTACTACCTACTTCTAAAAATGTAAAAGGAAAAGAAAGATTAAAAGCTCTAGTTGAATCAGAGGATGGTTTTGAATTAGCAGAAAGAGATCTTGAATTAAGAGGTCCCGGAGATTTAACCGGTTTTAAGCAGTGGGGAGCACCAGATCTTAAAATGGCCTCCTTAAAAGATCAAGAACAAGTCCAAAAAGCAAGAGAATCAGCTAAAGAACTAATCCAAAAAGATCCGGACTTAAATAGTTATCCGGATCTCAAAGAAGAAATAGAAAAGTACGATAAAAAAATTCACCTTGAATAAATTATTTTCGAGCTTTCTCAGTTACCCAAAAACCAAGCTCTTTTCCAAAAGCTAACCTAGCCTGTGCTTCTAGAGCAGGTATTGCTCCAAAGAATAATAAGGTGATTGGAAGTAAAAACCATTGCAAAGCCATGGTTAATTTTTTAAATCTAGAAGTTCCTTCAGGTGCAGAAGGAACAAGTAAAAGAGTAGTAATAGCTGAAATTACCATTCCAATCATGGCCAAAGTCATAATGTTTCCAGTAAGCCTAGGAAGATTATAAGAAAGAACACTAACATTAAATTTATCTCCTCCTAAAAATAAAGGTAGCCAACCTAAAAAGAAAATTAAAGGAGCAGATGTAGCCCAAGACCAAAATCCTTCAAACAAAACAAAGGTATGTCTTAATTTTTCCTTTAGTTTTATCTTTTTGTTTTTTACAAAATTAAATAAGACATAAGGAATTTCAATACAACCCCAAGCCCATCTCCTTTGTTGCTTATACTGATTAACTATTGTATTTTTGGTGTTTTTAGCAAGAACTGTATCCATTGAAACAGGATAATAAAGAGGGATAGTCTTGTAATCTCCATCATAATTTAAATAAGCCTTCCAAAATATCCTTGAATCATCAGCTACAATATTAGCCGGATATCCAATATCATTAAAAACTTTAAAAGGGAAGGAATGAGAAGAGTAGGTTACTAACTTCTCTGGGCTTTCCTGCATAATCATCTGCCAAAAAGTACTTGATAAAGAAATTACTCTACTAAATGCAGGGGCTTCCCAAATATTATTATTATATAAAGGTACTGGTTGATAACTACAACGTTGCGGATTCTCTGCTTTTAGAAAATTATAGGTTAAACAGAGAAAATATTGTTCATAAGCTCTAGTATCACTATC
>CAYPLZ010000057.1:0-3147 GCA_964411855.1 uncultured Candidatus Saccharibacteria bacterium | reverse complement strand
TGGATTGCAGGTTCAAATCCTGCCGGGGGCACATCCATTGACAAAGCTACCTATACTTTGTATTGTATAGGTAGCTCTTTTTAATTTACACCTCAAAAGGAGGGATAATAATGAGGAAGAAAGCACTTTCGATTTGCCTTTTAGTTTTAATTGTTTTATTTACTTTACCTGTTGTTATTGAGGCACAGAATGAAGTTATTTTAAAGTCTAAACTTAAGAAATCTTTAAATAGTTTTGGTGTAGGAGCTGGAATAATAATTCAGGAACAAGGATATAGTCCAATAATGGAGTTTAAGTTTTTACATCCTGAATTAAATGTACTCGCTGCTTTTAGATTAGAAAAAGAAGAAAAAGAGTGGTGGGAAAGAGACGAAAACGAATACAAACCAAGCACACTAGCCTATGCAGGAATTGAAAGAAGAATATTAAAAAGAGAAGGATTAGAATTAAAAGCAGGAATCTTATATCTAGGAGGAAATGGATTTAGTCCAGATTTAAGTTTAGAAATTAGTAATTATCAATATTTTGTAGAACTAAAAGGGATTGGATTAGAAACCCCTATCTTAGCAGGTGTTGTAGGAATTAAATTTTAACCAATAAAAAAGATGCATTGAATAATGCATCTTTCTTTTTTTTGTTTTTTTATTTTTATATCTTGTGAACTTCTATATCTTTCTTTTCTTCTTCCTCTATCTTAGGAATTTTTAAGATAAGGACACCATTTTTTAAAATAGCCTCTGCTTGATCAGGATCTACTGAAGCTGGAAGAATAATTTTTCTTGAAAAAGCTCCCCAATAACATTCTTTATGAAAATAATCTTTTTCTTTATCATTTGAGGGGTCTTTTCTTACTCCTTTGATTTCTAACATATCTCCTTCTAGAGTAACATTTAAATTATTACTACTAACTCCTGCTACTGGGGCCTGGATAATTATATTAGTATCATCTTGGTAAACGTCTACTGTAAGTTCTCCTTCTGGTTTGAACCAATCATCTTGGGTGTTTTGAGGTTCACTTTTTTCCTTTGATTCTTCCTCCTCTTTAATTTTGAATTTTTTAATATTTTCCATAATTAGTCTAAAAATAAAGTTTTAGGTAGTTTGCAAACACTTTTTATTCCTCTTAGTTTTCTAAAAGCAAAAGAAACGAATACTCCAAAGTTAATTAATACTGAAAAGATAATGAAAGCAGTTATGACAGGAGATAGTGTTCTACTCTCCATTATAAAGAAATTGTAGAGGCCGTGCAAAGCAGTTGCTAAAAGCAATCCTATTAAAAATAGTCTTTTTCTTTTTTTAAGTTCGAAATAAGATAGGGCAATTAAAAAACCAAATATTCCAGAAGCTAAAGCATGTAAAAAGGTAGCCCCAATAAACCTTAAAAAGGTTAAAAGTAAAGTAGATTGGAGATGGAAATTAGTCGAAACCAAAAGAAAAATATTTTCTAAAGCTGCAAAACCTAAACCGGCAATAATCATATAAATCATAATGTCAGTTGGTTCATCTAGAGCTGATTCTGCCTTATTTCCATCTGTTTGTCTGAAAAGACCGATCCAAACAGCTGAATACTTTGCAAATTCTTCAATAAGTGCCACTCCTATAAAAATATTAAAAGCATTACTTAAGAAATGTCTCGGATTAAGAGAAAAAACATGGAACCATTTTTCAAGAAGAACAGCAGGAAGAGCAGATAACATTCCTAAAACAAAAACTTTAATAATCATTCTATTGGATTCAGGATGAGAATCTTCTCTTAAATAAAAATTAAGCCAAACTAAGCTTGGCAGTATTCCTAATAAAATGTAAAGAAGAAGAGCTGTTGTCATTAGTCTAATCTAAGATTTGGTTTTGATTTTAAGTTTTTTAAATTTGTAGTTCTTTTTTCATTATACTTATAAAGAGCTGTTATTCCAACCATTAAAGCATTATCTGTAGCCATTTTTTTAATAGGAAAAACTAGTTCAGGATTTATTTCTTCTTTTTCTAATTTTTCTTTAATTTTGTCCCTTAATTTTTGATTTGCAGAAACCCCACCCCCTATCATTAATGTTTTAATACTATATTTTTTAGCCGCTTCGATAGTCTTAATAGTTAAAACATCTGTAATTGCTTCTTGAGCTTCAAAAGCAATCTCTCTCTTTTTATCTTCGGTTAGTTGGTTTAAATTTTTTAAATGATATAAGACTGCAGTTTTAAGCCCGCTAAAACTAAAATCTAAATTGTCATGCTTAAGCATTGGGCGAGGAAAAGAGAAGGAAGATTCTTTTTTCCATTCGTTAGCTTTTTTAGAAATTTTAGGTCCTCCTGGGTATTCCATTCCAAGTAGTTTTGCTATTTTATCAAAACATTCTCCAGCTGCATCATCTCTTGTTTCGCCTATTATTTCATATCTTTCTAGATCTTTTATTAAAACAAGCTGGGTATGTCCTCCTGAAACAATTAAAGTTAAAGCAGGAAATTTGATTTCTTTTGGTGAAGAAAAATTTTTAAAGTTTTCTTTTTGGATTAAACCTGAGAATATGTGGGCTTCAATATGATTTATTGGTATAATTGGTATATTAAGATAAGAAGAAAGAGCTTTAGCAAAATTAATTCCAACCCAAAGGCATGGATCAAGGCCTGGGCCTTCTGTAACAGCAATAGCATCAAAATCAGGGATTTGATTTGATTTTATAAATTGTTTAAAGTTTTGATAGAGATCTTCTTCTCTTACGAGAAGCTCTTTAATTTTTTCTTCATTAAAAGCTGGATTTTTAGAACTGGAAAGATTACTTTTCTTGATTGCTTCTCCCAACAAAGGAATTAAGTTTTTTTGATGCTCTCTCTTGGCAAGCATAGGAACTACCCCGCCCCACTCTTTATGGATTTCTGTTTGGGAGGCTAAAGTATTTGCTAAAATTTTAAAATTGTCTTTTTTTCCTTCTATAATTGCAATTCCAGTATCATCGCAAGAGGTTTCAATAGCTAGTATTCTCATAAGTTTAATTATCTGAATTATTTTTATTTATTGTACCTGGTAATTTAATAATCGTAAAATAAAAAAGGTTGATTTAAATTTTTAAATGATGTATTATAATTAAGTCTTTTGCAAATGGCGCATTCGTCTAATGGTTAGGACACGACCCTTTCAAGGTCGAGATACGAGTT
>CAYPLZ010000056.1:0-3380 GCA_964411855.1 uncultured Candidatus Saccharibacteria bacterium | reverse complement strand
ATCTTTGATAATTCTTGATCCATAACTAAGGTTTCAAAAATACCAATTCTTTCAGCATAACCAGTTTGGTTGCATTGCTCACAACCTTCTGGCTTATATATCTTTATTTGATCTAAATTAGAAGTATTTAATCTTTCCTTCCTTACTTTTTCTGGAAGTTTTTCAATTTCTTTTCTAATCATATTTTTAATTCTACCTGTTGGCTCAACTTCTTTTTTGCAATGAGGACATAATTCTCTAACTAATCTTTGAGCAATACCCAATCTTAAAGTAGGTGGAATAAGATAAGGAGCTACTCCCATATCAATCAATCTTGGAATTACACCAAGTGCATTATTAGTGTGCAAAGTTGAAAGCACAATATGACCAGTTAAAGCTGCGTGAATTGCTAAAGCAGCTGTTTCTTCATCTCTAATCTCACCCACCATAATAATATCTGGGTCCTGTCTTAAAATATGTCTTAATCCTTGAGAAAAAGTATATCCAATTTCAGGTTTAACCTGAGATTGGTTTATTCCACCCATAAAATATTCTACTGGGTCCTCAAGTGTAATAATATTTACATTTTCTTTATTTAAAAGATTTAAAATTGAATACAAAGTAGTAGTTTTACCAGAACCAGTAGGACCAGTTGCCAGAACTAATCCGTATGGAGCCTCAGTAATTTCTTTAACTTTTTCAAAACTTCTTCCTTCTAAACCTAACTCTTCAAATTCTTTTAATCCTTCTTGAGGATCTAGCACTCTAAGTACCACCTTCTCTCCTAGGGTAGTAGGAAGAGTAGAAACTCTAAAGTCTAAGTCTCTTCCACTAATTTCAGCTGAAAATCTTCCATCTTGAGGAACTCTTGTCTCATCAATTTTTAAGTCAGCTAAAATTTTAATTCTTGCTACTATAGCAGAGTGAATTTTTAAAGGTAGAAAAAGAGAGGAATAAAGTTCCCCCATCATTCTAAACCTTATTCTTAGCTTGTTCTTGGTAGGTTCGATATGAATATCAGAAGCATTACCTTCAACAGCATGCCTTAAAACCACTCCAACCATCTTACTAATTGGAGCTTCTTCTGCCATCTTCTGAATTTCTGCCTTATCTTTTGCTTCTCCTTTTTCAGCAACAGGGACAGCTTCTTCTTTTTCTAACTTCCCTAAAGCTCTTCCAATCTCTCTTCCAAGAGTTCTGTATTCATCTAATATCTCTTCAAAACTACTAGGAGTAATTAGAAATATTTTGTATTTAAAATTCTTTTGCCTTGATAAAAACTTCAAAGCTTCTTTAGCTTTGTAATCCTCTGGATAAATCATCCCAATATGCAAAACTCCATCTACTTTTTCAATGGGGCCCATTTTGTAATGCTTTACTGTCTCCTGAGGAATCAATTCTAAAACATCCTGATCTATTTCATCAGGCATTTCTTCTTTTAAAGGAATATCTAAATTTTCACTCTTAAGTTTAAAAAGGAAATTTTCAGGAACTACCTCTTCCTCTAATAAAACTTCTTCTTCTTTCAAATCAGAACTCTCTACTCTTTCTTGAAGAGACTTTACTTCATCATCGTCTATCAATCCCTTTTCTTTTATTTGCTTAATTAGGCTCATAGATTATTAAATCTTATTTATTATAGGGAAGAAAAGGGTTTTCTCTTCCTATTTCTTCTTCCTCTATCCCTTCAATTGCAGGATAATCTTTTAATTCTTGTAAGAGCTTATCTTTTAAAATATTAAAATTAATCTGCGGTAAAGATTCAACAGAAAATTTTGCTTGAGTAGTTGTTGCAGTTGGAGTAGACTCAGGAGTTTCTTCTCCACTAAAATAGCCTCTCCATAAAATTACTCCAGTAACTACTAGAATTAAAACTACAACTCCAATTAAATATTTTTGTCTCTTTTTTTCTTTTTCAAACTCAATAGCCATTTTAATTAGAATAAACTTTAAGTTGTATTGAAAAAGGGAAAGTTTGACTGCTTTCTTGCTCTTCCCCTTCTGCTTGTTCTTGTTCTTCCTCGTCTGGTCCTTTTGGTGCTTCAATTGAAACAGTTTCAATGCTAAATATTCTTGCTGACTTCTCTAGTTCCTTAATAAATTCTTTAAAATTGGGATAAGAACCAGCTAATTTAACACTAATCATCCTTTCTTCTATCTGAGGACGACTACTTTCCTCTGTAGTAGTCCCATTATTATTTGTTGAAGGTTCTTCTTGTTCTCTTTTTACTTTACTGGAACTAATCTCTTGCACTATCATTCCTCCCTGAGCCCCTTTCTGTTGAAGATAATTATAGAGTTTAGGAGCAGAGAAGTGGTTCGGAATAGCACTTTCTATCTTTCCTAAGCCAACTTCATAACTACCTAGTTTTTCATCTAACTCCTTCAATCCTTCAAAATATTCATTTCTAGTTGCTAATTTATTTTGGACTTCCTCTAATTTCGTAAGGTCATCTTGCCATTCCGTATAGGAAGGATAGAGATAAAAATAACCAAAAAAGCTAAGAAGAGCTATTGATATTACTATTGTAAAAAATTTATTCATAAGCTAATATTTTTATTTATTTTGATAAAAAATGCTTGATGAGACAGAGGCACTAATTTCAAAACTAATTCCTCCTTCACTGCTTTTCTTAATCTGATCTAAACTAAGACTATTAACTCTTCTCTCGTTTCTCAATATCATTAGTTGTTGTTCTAGAACCTCATAACTTTCCGCTTTGCCCGTCAGAACAATTCTGTTTGCTCCTTCTGCTCCTAACTTAGCTGAGTTAAGCTGAACCTTAGGATGACAAATTTCTTCAACAAAAGGAACAGCCTTAGAAGCAATTTTTTTATTATTTAAAATATCTTCATAATTAGAAGTCTTTACTTCAATATTTTTAAGTTTACTCTCTAATCTTTCCATCTCTTCTCCAGTAAGCTTTTCTAGTTCTTTTTCAGTATTTTTGATTTTCTCTTCTGCTTTATTCTCTAGATGATTTAAAACGAAAAAGGTAGCAGCAGAACCTATCAATAAGATTATTGATAGATAAAATAAGAAATTTATGAAAAATGAAGATTTAGAGCTTTTTTTAGTTTCTATTTCAATTGCCATTTTCAATTATTTCTTTTAAAGCACTGCCTAAGGCAATGCTGTAAGAAGGACCAATTTCTTTTAATGTATCTTCTAAAACAGAGGGATAAGAAACATTGACAAAAGGATTAGCAATTTTTACCTTTTTGCCAAGATAATCCTCTGCATAATTAACTAAACCAGGCATTTGTACCGCAGCTCCAGCCAAAATAACTTCTTTTGGTTCAACTTTTTGGTTTTGAGCAAATTCTTCTGAAATTTGCTCTACCTCATTTAATATTTTATCAATCTTATAAAGTAAAGACTGACGAATATCTTTCTTCTC
>CAYPLZ010000055.1:0-3421 GCA_964411855.1 uncultured Candidatus Saccharibacteria bacterium | reverse complement strand
CCAGTTCCTCAATTATTATTAAATGGATCAATGGGTATTGCAGTTGGAATGGCAACTAAGATTCCACCTCATAACCTAACTGAAGTGGTTAATGCTTGTGTGCATTTAATTGATAACCCAGACTCTTCTACAGAAGATTTATGTGAATATATTCAGGGTCCTGACTTTCCACTTGGAGGAAAAATATTTAATAAACAACAAATTATTTCAGCCTACTCTAAAGGCAAGGGTGGTATAAAATGTAGAGGAACTGCTAAGATAGAACAAGGAGACAGGAGAGAAAAAATTGTGATTACTGAAATTCCTTATGAAGTTAAGAAGTCAAAACTTATTCAAAATATTGTAAAACTAATTAAGAAAGAAAAAATTAAAGGAGTTAAAACTGTTAGAGATGAGACTGACAAAGAAGGAATGAGAATTACCTTGGAACTTAAACAAGGAACTTACCCTCAAAAAGTATTAAATAGATTATATAAATTCACAAACCTTCAAAAGAAATTCCATCTTAACCTTATTGCTTTGGAAGATGGAATCCAGCCAAAGAGAATGGGGTTGGTTGATGTATTAGAAAACTATATAGAGCATAGAAAGCAAGTTGTAATTAGAAGAACAGAATATGAACTAGATAAAGCTCAAAAAAGAGCTCATATTCTAGAAGGTTTACATAAATGTCTTTCTGATATTGATGCAGTTATTGAAACAATTAAAAGTTCTGAAAGTAGAGATGATGCTAAGAAAAACTTAAAGAAGAAATTTGATCTAAGCGAAGAGCAAGCAGAAGCTATTTTAAATACAAGATTGTCTTCTCTTGCTAAATTAGAAAGACAAAAGATTGAAGAAGAATTAGAAGAATTAAGAGCAAAAATAAAAGAATACAAAGCTATTCTAGATAGCGAAAAGAAAGTAAAAGAAGTTATGAAAGAAGAATTAGAAGAAATGAAGGAAAAGTTTGGGGACGAAAGAAGAACAGAAGTTATAGATGGAAAAATTAAAAACATTAATGAAAAAGACTTAATTTCTAAAGAAGAAACATTTATTACTGTTTCTCAAGGAGGTTACATTAAAAGAGTTAAACCTTCAGTATTTAAAAAACAAAAAAGAGGAGGGAAAGGAATTCTAGGAATGAAAACAGTTAAGAATGATGTTATTGAACACTTTTTATCTGCTAATACTCATGATAACCTACTCTTCTTTACAGACTCTGGGAAGGTCTTTAAGATTCCAGCCTATGAAATTCCAGAAAGTAGACGTGTAGCTAGAGGAAGAGGCTTAGTTAACTTCCTTGGAATTTCTCCAAACGAACAGGTTCTTTCTATAATGGCCTATAAAGAAGAAGACGAAGCTAAGAATCTTGTAATGGCGACAAAGAACGGAAGAGTTAAAAGAACAGAATTTAAAGAGTTTAAAAATGTAAGAAAGAGTGGGTTAATTGCCATTAAACTAAAGAAAGGAGATTCTCTTTGTCAGGTAGGAACAAGCAATGGCGAAGAAGAAATTCAATTAGTTACAAAGAAAGGAAAATCAATTAGATTTGATGAAACAGAAGTTCGAAAAATGGGAAGACCAGCAGCTGGAGTTAAGGGAATTGATTTAAAGAAAGGAGATGAAGTGGTAGGAATGGATATCTTTAAGCCAAAATCTAAGAAAAATAGATTCTTACTTATTGTTACTAAGAAAGGATATGGGAAAAAGACTGAACTTGGCGAATACAGAACTCAAACCAGAAGTGGTGTTGGAGTAAAAACAGCTAATATTAGCAAAAAGACAGGAAAAATTGCTGCTTCAAAAGTATTAAGAGATGATGAAGATACATTAGTAATTATCTCCAAAAAAGGCCAAGTAATTAAGACACCGCTTGAGGAAGTTCCTAGATTAGGAAGAGCTACTCAAGGGGTTAAATTAATGAAGCTAAATCGAGGTGACGAAGTAGCCTCTTTAGCTTATATGTAAAAATGCAAAAAAGAACTCAAGCTGGCTTTGTTAACCCCAATCAAGTTTTAAACCAAATAGATTTAAAATCCTCCATAATCGCAGCTGATTTTGGCTGCGGTTCTGGTGGTTGGGTTTTACCTTTAGCCAGAAAATTAGAGCATGGTAAAATTTATGCCCTAGATATTTTAGAAGAACCTTTATCTGCTTTAAGGGCAAAATTAAATATGGAAAAAGGTTCTCTTCCTGTTGAGACAATTAAAACAAATATCGAAGAGAAGACTCCCCTTTCCGTAAATAGGTGTGATCTTATCTTAATGACTAATTTGCTTTTTCAAGTTGAAGACATTGATGCTGTATTTAAAGAAGCAGATAGAGTTTTAAGACCAGAAGGGAAAGTTTTAGTTGTAGACTGGAAAAAAGACGCAAACCAAGGACCAGAAGAAAGAGTAGATAAAGAAGAAATTAAAGAAGTTGCAGAAAAGTATGATTTAAAATTGGATAAAGAATTTAAGCCTGGGAAATACCATTTTGCTTTAGTATTCGTTAAATAGTTGTTTTAAATTAATTTTTTTACTATAATTATATAATGTTAAAGAAAGTAACAATTATTTTAACAAGTTTATTCTTAATAACAGCACCAGTTATAACTAGTGCTCAAAGCGTAAATATTGAAAACCCATTTGAACATGACAGTTTTGAAGCAGTAATGATGAACTTGATTAGGTTCCTTCTTTATATCTCAATTTTTGCAGCGGTATTTGCAATAATTTATGGAGGATTCCTTTATATGTCAGCATCGGGTGATCCTCAGAAAGTTCAAAAAGGAACGAAAACGATAATATATGCTGTTGTTGGATTGATTGTAGCATTTGCTGCGTATGCGATTGTTAGATTCTTCTTATCCAATGTATTAGGAGTCGATATTAATTTATAAAAAGAAAAGGTCGAAAAAAAATAAAATGAAAAGAATAATGTTCAAAAAAATATTACTATCAATTGCTGTTTTAGCATTAGCTTTACCGGCAACTGCTTTGGCGCAAACAGACTTTAGTGATGTTCAACCAGTAGATACACCGCTTACAGAACTAATTCAAACAATTATTAATTGGGTATTAGGAGTTGTTGTATTACTTGCTGTAGGTATGATTATCTACGGTGGAATCCAGATGATGACTTCACAAGGAGATCCTGAAAAGTTTTCAAAAGGACAGAGTATAGTTATATATGCTGTTATTGGATTGATTGTAGCTCTTATCGCTTGGTCAATAGTAAATTGGGTTCGAGGGTCAATTTTAGGCCTGTAGGGAGCCCATCATATTTATTTACTTATGGAGATAAATGCTCTGTAGCTTTAGAGGTTGCAGAGCATTTGCTTTTTTTAAATATATATATTAAAAAAATAATAGTGTTTTTTAAAATTTGCCTCCGTGGCGGAACTGGCAGACGCGTATGGTTTAGGACCATATTCCTTAATTGGATTGCAGGTTCA
>CAYPLZ010000054.1:0-3509 GCA_964411855.1 uncultured Candidatus Saccharibacteria bacterium | reverse complement strand
TTCTTTTTAAAGAATCTATTTTAAATACTTTATTAATATCAAGATCAGTAAAAAATACTTCAGAATCTCCTCCTACCATTAAATCTACTTCATAATTATCTTTTAGCGCCTTTAAAGTATAATGAGTATTTTTTTCTGCCCCTCCACTCTTTGTAGCTCTTGTAATAATATGTAAAACTTTTTTCATAAATTATAAATTCCAAGTTTTTATCTTTTTATAAAAGTTTTCTATTCTTTTTACTTGTTCTTTTTGGAGTAATAGAAAACTTGTCTTTTCAGCTAATTTTTCAAAATTTATATCTTCTACTTCTTTTTTTAATCGCTCTTTAAGCTCTTTTTTCTTTGTAATGCCTATCTTTTGCTTTAAGTAGTTCCAATCAGGGCTTTCCTTTTTATTATTAATTATAAAATCAATATCAAAAAAATCCCTTCCCATTCTTCTATTTCTATTGAATATACAATAAATCTTTTGAGAAAGAATAAGAGACAAAGGTGCTACTTTAATCTTTTTATATACATCAAATTTATCTAAATTATAATAATTAGGTGTATAATTATATTCTTGAGGAAAAGTATCTACTTGAATTGTTAACTTTTCACCTGTATGAGGCGTTATATTTTTTTCAAACAATAATTCTTTAATTTTAATATAGCAACGAAAAGCTTCTTTAAAAGTTAATTTAATTTCTACTTTTAATCCCTCTTTTTCTAAATTATCTTTTATAATCTCAGACAATTCAGTAAATTCTTCTTTATTAACCCCTTTATTATCAAAGTCTAAATCTTCTGAAAATCTTTGATTATCATAAACTACCCTAAGAGCAGTACCACCCATAAATACTAATTTAGAACCGAATTTAGAACTATAGATTATTTCTAAAATCTTATACTGTAAATATTCTCTTAAAATATGCCTCTCATATGTTTGAAAAGGATGAGAATAATTATTTTTAATTTCTTCTAAACTAAGCATAATTAATTGATAAAAATTTATTAACTCTTTTACTTAAACTTTTATTCCCTATTTTTTTTATAATTTCTCTTATTTTTTGAGGATCTGCTTCTTCTTGAATAATATTTTTATTGAATCTTAAAGATTCAATATCTGCTTTAGTTTTAATATCATAAGTAAAATAAAAATAATCCACTATTGCTTTTTCCGGAGAAGCAATTTTTATCTTTCTTTCTTTTTTTCCAATTACTATATAGTTAGAAAAGTAAGAGGGTTTTATATTCTTATAAATAAAAGAGCCAACTTTAGTTTCAAATTCATTTGTTTTTTTAGTAGAAATAGAAGTAATTTTAAAAACACCTTCAGGAATAAAATTATAATAGCTTAAAGCTGACTCAAGTGAGACATAGGAAGGAGTATATATTTTATTTGCAATAGAAAATAAAACCTCTTCATTAATTTCAATGTTGGAAAAAATATAATAGCCTTTAATTATTTTTGTAATATAGTCTTTATCTTGCCATTCACTTAATCTCCTATAGCTAAAATTATTATCTATTTTTTTTATATCATTAGAAGTAAAAACTAACTGATCGCCTAATTTTTCTTTTAACTTTAAAAACCTCATATCAAATATATTTCGGTTACTTGTTATTTATAACAAGTATAAGAAATAAAATAGTAAAAATCAAACTCTTGTAATAATATGTAAAACTTTTTTCATAAATTATAATCTAATCTTTGTATGCTTCCTTTAATTTTTTAATTAAAGAATGATGAATATTTCCATTAGAAGCAACAACACCATTTCCATTATTAACTCTTTTTGAATTATAATCTAAGTTATCTCCAGCAAGATCAGTTAATTTACCATCTGCTTCTCTTAAAATTAATTCTGGAGCACAAGTATCCCATTCACAAGTTCTTGCACTATGATTAAAATAACCTTCTGCTTTACCTTCTGCTATTAATCCTACCTTTACTCCTATGCTTCCTTTACGAATACTTCCTTTAACTATTTTTTGGTTTAATAATGTTTCTTCTGTATTACTTAAATGAAATCTACTCATTACTAGATTAGATTTTTCTAATTCTTCTTCTGAAGAAACATTTAATCTTTTTTCTTTTTTATCTTTTTCTTTTAAAAAAGAGCCCTCGCCTTTTTGGCCATAGTAGAGCTTATCTCCTACTGGTTTGTAAACAACCCCCATCTCTGGTACCCCTTTTTTAGCTAATCCAATCATAATAGAAAAATCACCAGTTTCTTCTACAAAATCTCTTGTCCCATCTAAAGGATCAACTATAAATAAGGTATCAGAGTCTAGTCTCTTTAAATCATCTGTCTTTTCTTCAGATAAAATTGGATAACCAAAATCCTTTAATCCTTCAAGGATTATTTCTTCTGAAGCTAGATCAGCTTTTGTAACAAAGGAGTTATCTTTTTTTCTTTCTTTATGAAAATTAGTCTCATAAATTTCAAGAACTTTTTCTCCTGCCTTTCTAGCTATAGATTTAATTTGTTCTAATTCTTTTTCAGTCATCTGTTTTAATAACTTATTACATATTCATGATAGGGATCATCATTAAACATACACTTTGTTTCTTTGATTTTTAAGTCATCACTATCAATAGCAAGTTCAGCAATAGATTTAATATAGCCTGCTTTATAAGTACAGAGCAAAGGATGAAATTTAAAATCTTTTACTCTTAAAACTGCATAATTTTCTTTTTCATTAAATTCAGTTGGTTCTAAGGTTCCAAAGTCATAGTGCTTATCCCAATAAAAATCTGCTTTTTCAAAAGCTTTTTTGGGAGAAGCTAAATATTTTAAAAACATCTTAAAAACAAAAGAAACCTTAGGGGCTAAAGCTCCCATTTCAAAAACATCATCTTCTGTCCAGTCAAAAACTATTTTAGCTGCAACTATACAGAGTGCACTATAAGCTTCTCTTGTCCATTCAAAACTTTCAATGTTTTCAAAATCAACCTCTACTCCTAATTCTTTTAAAACTTTTTTGAGTTTTTCTACCCCTTCCTTCCCTTCTCTTCTTTCAACATAATTGAAATGTGTATTAAAAACCTCTTGCTTTATATGTCCTTCTTTCTTAAAAAGATCTTTTTTAATCTTTTTAAGCTTTTTCCATTTTTCTCTGCTTATATCTAATTTTGCCATAATTTTATTTAAATTCTTTTACTATATATTACTATTTAAAAGGACAAATTTAAAGTTAAAAAAAGAACCAGCTCATTTGAGCTGGTTTAGTGTAATACTTTTTGCCTAATATTTTTTTGAGCTTGATCTAGGCAAGTATAAAATAATTCTCTGTTTCTATCTTTTAAATCTTTAAAAAATCTGTTCATGAGATAAATAATCTCATCTCCATATAGGTTAGCAAAACAAATATGCCATGCTTCATGAAATACTACTGGTAATCCTACTTTTTCTTTTTTATATAGTCTTTCATCATTTATTCTACTAGTTGGCTTAACATGATGGTAGTTTTTAGAATAACTTTCTGCTACATTAATATAGGTATTTAATCTCCTCAAGTAAATA
>CAYPLZ010000053.1:0-3663 GCA_964411855.1 uncultured Candidatus Saccharibacteria bacterium | reverse complement strand
AATTAAACCAGCAATTGATGCTTTTCTTTCTGTATCAAGAGTTGGCAACCAAACTTTTCAGCCTGATCTGGCAACCTATGATTTACCTGGAGAAAGAGTTGAAGGTAAGCACCTTTCTACTTTACTATCCTTAACTAAAGGAGCCGATGAATCTGCTCATGATAAATCTGCAGTAGTGGTAGGAGGAGGAATGGGAAGATCAGAAAAGACTAAAGAAGTAATTGGAGAATATCTTACCAAAGTACCAGCACCTGCAGTAATTGATGCAGACGCAATTTATGCAATAACTGATGAAGTGAAAGAAGAGATTAAAGGAAGAGATTTTATAATTACTCCGCATAGTTATGAGTTCTATATCCTAACTGGGAGAAAATTAAAAGAGAAGACTCAAGAAGAAAAAATTAAAATTGTAGAAGAAGAAGCTAGAAAATTAGGTTTAACTATTTTATTAAAAGGAGGGACTGATATTATTTCAAACGGAGAAGAAACTGCTTTAAATGAAGAAGGGTCTCCTTATATGACAGTGGGTGGAACTGGAGACATTTTAGCAGGAATAGCAGGATCTATGCTTGCAAGAGGAGTAGAGCCTTTTAAAGCAGCTTGTGCTGCAGCTTTCATTAATGGAAAGGCAGGTAAGAGTGCTGCTAAAAAACTAGGTGAATCTTTAATGGCATCTGATGTAATAAAAGAAATTCCTAAAATATTACCTTAATTATGTATGATCTAATTGTAATTGGAGCTGGTCCAGCAGGGACAACTGCTGCTATTTATGGAAAAAGACAAAAATTAGAAACTTTAGTTATTGCAAAAGATTTCCAAGGTCAAATTGGTAAAAAACCTATACCAATTCAAAATTGGCCTGGGAATGAAGAAATTACTGGACCAGAATTAATGAAAAATTTTAAAAATCACTTAGAGAGCCTTGATATTGATATTAAAAAATCAGCAGTTAGAAAAATTAATAAAAAAGATGATATTTTTGAAATAGAAACAGAAGAAAAAGAGTATAAAGCTAAAGCTGTAGTTATTGCTTCAGGTTCTGACCCAAGACCACTTGAAGTGCCTGGAGAAAAAGAATTTATTGGAAAAGGAGTTAGTTATTGTGCAATTTGTGATGGATCAATTTACCAAGGGGAAGATGTTGTAGTAGTGGGAGGAGGAGATGCTGGATTAGAGACAGTAGTTTATTTAAAAGATATTGCAAAAAAGATCTATGTTATGGAATTTATGAATAAATTAAAAGCAAAAGATTCTTTAAAAGAAACTGTTCGAAAGTTAGAAAACGTTGAAATTATTACAGGGGCAAAATTAAAAGAAATTAAAGGAGATAAGTTTGTAAATGAAGTTATCTACAAAGAGAGAGATAAAGAAGAAGAAAAAAAGATAAAAGCAGAAGGTGTATTTGTTCAGGTGGGTTATCAACCTGCAACTGCTTTTATTAATGATTTAGTTGAGTTTAATAAAAAAGATGAAATTAAAGTTGATCCATGGACTTGTGAGACTAAAACAAAGGGACTATATGCAGCTGGAGATGTTACCAGTGTTAAATACAATCAGTTAATAATTGCAGCTGGGATGGGCGCAACAGCAGCTATTTCAGCTTTTCATTACCTTAGTGAAAAAGAATAATAATTAATTGCTAAAAAGTAATTATGAAAATTAAAAAAGTTAAAGCAAGAGAAATTTTAGATTCTAGAGGGAATCCTACCGTAGAAACTGAAATAGTAACAGAAAAAGGAAAATATATTGCTTCAGTACCTTCTGGTGCTTCAACTGGAGAGCATGAAGCGTGTGAATTAAGAGATAAAGATAGTAGATATCATGGGAAAGGAGTTCAAAAAGCTGTAGCTAATGTAAATAATGAAATTGGAAAAGAAATTGAAGGTATGAATGTAGAGAATCAAAAAGAAATTGATGAAGCTATGCTGAATTTAGATGGAACAAAAAACAAGGAAAAATTAGGAGCAAATGCAATACTTTCTGTTTCTATGGCTGTAGCTAGAGCAGGGGCAGATAGTAAAGAGATTCCTCTTTGGGAATATATCTCTAAAGTATCTAATTCTGATCCAAGCTTACCTTATCCTTGTTTTAATGTAGTAAATGGAGGAGAACATGCTGGAAATAATTTAGATATTCAAGAATTTATGATTTCTCCAAGATTTGGTAGTTTTCAAGAAAATTTAAGAGCAGGTTCTGAGATATATCATACTTTAAAAGAAATTCTAGAAAAAGATTTTTCCTCTTCTTCTACAAACGTAGGAGATGAAGGTGGATTTGCCCCTTCTTTTTCTAAAGCAGATCAAGCTCTTTCTTATCTTCAAAAAGCGATTACTGATGCTGGCTATAAAAAGAAAGTTAAGATTGCTTTAGATTGTGCTGCTTCAGAATTTTACAACAAAGAAAAAAATATTTATGAGATTGATGGAGAAGAGAAAAATGTAAAAGAGATGATTGATTATTATAAGAAATTAATTGATAAATATCCTATTTTTTCAATTGAGGACCCTTTTGGAGAAAATGATTTTAAGGCTTGGAGTGGTTTTAAAAGTGAAGCAGATGATTTATTAATTATTGGAGATGATTTATTAACTACAAATCCAGAGCGGATTGAAAAAGCAATAAATGAAAACTCTTGTAATGGACTTCTTTTAAAAATTAATCAAATTGGAACAATTACGGAGAGTATTAAAGCTATGAAATTAGCCCGATCTAAGGGTTGGAAAATTATGGTTTCCCATCGTTCAGGTGAAACTTGTGATAATTTTATAGCAGACTTAGCAGTAGGTTTAGGTGCAGAATTTATTAAATCTGGAGCCCCTGCTAGAGGAGAAAGAATTAGTAAATATAATCAACTATTAAGAATTGAAGAAGAATTAAAATGAAGAAAATAATATTATTAGTAATAGATGGTCTAGGTGATGATGAAATAGCAGAACTAGACAATAAAACACCTCTAGAAGCCGCGAGAATCCCTAATATGGACTATTTAGTAGAAAAAGGTGCCTGTGGCAAGGTAGAGCCATTTTGGTTCAAGGAGCAGCATTATCCACGTTCAGATAGTGCCCATTTAGCCTTATTCGGTTTTGATCCAAAAGAAGAATATTTAGGTAGAGGCCCTTATGAGGCAGCAGCCCTAGACACTAAACTTCAAAAAGGAGATTTGGCTTTTAGAATTAATTTTGCAACCGTTAAAGAAGGAAAGATAGTAGATAGAAGAGCAGGAAGAATTAAAGACACAACTCCTTTTGTAAAAGCCTTACAAAACATTACTATAGATGGAGTTCAATTTATTGTAGAGAAAGGGATAGAGCATAGAGGAGTATTAATTCTAAGAGACAAAAAAGACAGATTATCAAAAAAAGTAACAAATAGTGATCCAAAAGAAATTAATGTTGCTCCCAAAAAAGTAAAAGCTAAAGAAGAGAATAAGAAAGCAAAATATACAGCAAAGATTTTAAATGAGTTTTTTGAAAAAGCACACCAAATATTAAAAGAACATCCTCAAAATGAAAAAAGATTAGAAAAAGGATTACTTCCAGCTAATTATGTATTAGCTAGGGGAGGAGGAACTTTTGAAGAGATGGAAAGCTTTGAAGAAAGGTTTAATTTAAAAGCAGGCAGCATAACGGGAGGAGGAGTTTATAAAGGGGTTTCAAAAACAGT
>CAYPLZ010000052.1:0-3664 GCA_964411855.1 uncultured Candidatus Saccharibacteria bacterium | reverse complement strand
TCATGAAGATGTAAGAGAAGAAATGGATAATAAATTAATTGATTTAGCTAATTTTATTAAAAACGAAGGGGCAACAAATGATCCCAATTTAACCGAATTTCAGACTGACCTTGAAACTCTCTATAATAAGATACAAAGTGAAAGGGGAGTGTTGCAAAGAAAATTATCTGCTTTTGAAACAATTGAATATAATTTAACTGCAGCTGAATGGCAAAAAAATATTGATTCTCATACTGAATTTTTAGATAGATTAGATAAAATGTTAAATCCTGAGAAAGGGGCTGAGGATGTAGCTACTACTTATGAATCAAAAAGAGAAATTATTGAAGTCCTTCCTTCTGCTATTTCTGAAAAGAAATTTACTCCCTTAACTTTTTATGAACTATTTTACGAAGAAATTGATCCTGTCTTTAGAGAAAAACTATTAGCTGAAAGTCTACCAAGCCAAATAAGAAGAGAGGAAAAACTTACTCTTTCTCATCAAATTGAAGTTGGCCAGTTAATGGATAAGGTTAGAGAAAATACTATAGTAATGCTTGGTCGAATGGAAGAAATAAGTAATTTGATTGAAGAGATGGAAGGGCAGCTTGCTGAGGTTATGGAAGGGGTATCAAAATGCAACGATAGCGATTGCGGCGTCTCCTGTAATTGCGTTCCTAATCCTTTTGTTTTCTTTGGAGGTCCGCCTTGCCTACAATGTGTAGGAGGCTGTAATGGATTGGCTTGTTCTGGCGCAAAAGCAGATTTAATTGAGACAACTAAAGAATTAGAAGAAACGGAAAACAAATTACTAAAAGAAATTGATAAGTTTAAGATAGCTGCAGACAAATCTCCTCTTTATTTAAAAAATACTGAAGATTTACCCTTTGAAACTTTAAATTTAAGAGATGTTCAAAATAAGGTTGTTCAATGTCAATCTAAGAAAGGCTGGGATTTAATAACTTGCGAACACGCTTTAGGTCATGCTTTAGAGACAGAGAATGGAAAAGTAATTGAAAGTTGTCATCCAAGAGATTACTTCTGTGCTAGAACTGAAAAAGTAGAAGATATAGATGAACCTAAATTTACTAAGCTATATAGTCCAGGTTATTTACTTGATTATGCTACTTCTTCTAATGTAGGAGGGTGTCCAGAAAATTGGGAATGTAGTCAAGATATTAAAAGTACAGACCAATACAAAGATACTTCTACTCCTTTGAAAAGATTTTTCACTTGTTTTAGAAAGAAGCTTGATAAAAAGAAAAAGGAGAACGAAATAGAAGATTTAACCATTGCTTCTTTAATTAATATTTCTGATCCTAGCTTATATCAAGATAATAAAGTTTGTAATTGGACCAAAGGAGGCAAAGATTGTAATTATCCTTTTAAACAAGAATTATTTAAAGAAAGGGTTTCTGCTCACTATGGTGGAGAAAGATGTCATGCACATATTAAAAAATCTTATGCAGCCCAATTTAAATATGATCCAGCCTATATTGACCTTTTGGTAGAGGCAGCAAATACTTGCTTAGATAGTTCAAATATTAATATTTCATCACCTTATTTAGATATTAGTATAGCAGGCGCATATAGGTGTGGCGTAGAATAAAATAAATAAAATATATGTGGAGTAAAATTTCAAAAAGAAAATTAAATATCCCTTTATTAGTTGGAGCAATTTTGTGTGGTTTATTTATTGGTTTTAATATTCATGGGACAAAAATGCCTCGCCAAATGTCCATCATTCAGGAATTACAAGGCGTAAACAGAGAATTAATGCAGGCTAATCAAAAACTTCAACCTTTACTTCAAAATTGTAATTGTAGTAATTCGGAATCTCTTTGTGTTAGAAAAGATGATAGTTGTGTTGCTGTTGGTAATTATAAAAATCCTTGTGATAATCAGTTAGGAATAGAGATACAAAAAGCAAAAATACAAAGTAGTGTAAATCAACTTGCTCTTTTAACTCGGTTAGCAAAAGCAGAAAATGAATCTAGCTCTGTCTACGAACAAAGTGAAAAACTATTAGAAATAGCTAGAAGAAGCAGGGACGAAATTAATAATTGTGCAAGCCCTGATTCTTGTGCCCCTAATTGTCAACCTGGTTTCGGCGGTGAAATTTGTGGTTCTGTTGGGGTAACAAGAGAGCAAGTTCCAGTTGAACTTAAATTTGGAGTAGAAGCTAAGATGCAAGATATTGAAATTGGACCAGTTCGAATCAGTGAAGTTGGTTTAGAGCTTCCAAAAAGCATTGCTACTCCTGATCTTCCCGCACTTTCTAATATAGAGATCGAAACACCCGATGTAATAATTGAAGGATTTGAAGTAAGTGCTAGTGCTTTAGCTAATGCGGGAGCCAGTGGTTCAGCTCTTGAAGTAGACGCTACTAATTTAGGGGCAAGTCCTATTCAAATTGATACTGTTAATGTACCTACTCCAAATCTTCCTGGTTTTAGTCTTACTTGTGATAATACAAGCTCAAATAACGTTTCAGAATGCTCAGCACCAGAAGATATCGACACTACAGTAACAGACGATAGTATCTCAAAATTTAATGATGTTTCAGAGAAATGCAAGAATCTTTTTACAAAAGAGGAAAATATTTTTTATACAGAGCCAAATCCGTCCTATATTTTCGAAGGAGATGAATATGGAGTAGGTGTTAATGCTAAACTTACTGGTAATCAATATATAGATGATGAAATTTCTATTGCTTTAATAGAAGAAAGTTCTGGAAAAGTTTGTGAAGCAAAATTTGATATAACAGAATCTAACCTTAGTACTACTTCTCCTTCTATAATTTTAAATAATATAAATGAGGGATTAGAATGTCCTGATTTCATCTCTACAAAAGTTAAAGATAATCAGTTTACAGCAGAGTCTAAGACGGCTCAAGAAGGAGTTATTGAGCTTGAGAAAGAAATTACTATCGAGGCTAAGGTAAACCAAGGAGGCCCAACTAGTACTTTAGCAATAGAGTCTAATACAACTAGAATGGTCCCTTCAGGTTGCTTTAACCCAGAGGATGTTTTTGATACCATCTACGCAAGATGTGATGATTTTGAAGGAAGCATGCCTCCTTGGTTAGGAGAACCTGATGTCTGTAGTATTAATGAAGATAATTATAATTTTTCAGAAGGGAAAGAAATTGAAAGTAAAGGTACTAACTGTGGAGGAGGAACTATAAATAATAATCCTAGCCAACCTTGGTGTAATGATTCTATCCCTTCTGTTCCAAAAATAGAATTACCTGATTTCCCTGGTTACAAAGTTGAATTACCGGACTTTAAGTTAATGCCTTTAGTTAATATCCAATTACCGGACTTTATTATTGAAGAATTAAATACGCCAGATATTGAACTTTGTAATTTAAATAATTGTCAAGATATTGCTCCAAACATTGCTTTCAATCCTAAATTACCTGGCATAGAAGCTCCTATGATTACAATGCCTCAAATTAATACTCCTAAAGCAAAAATTAAAGTAAATATTCCTGAAGCTGAAGGAGGAGGCACAGCTTATATTAATGTTAAAATGCCGGAGGTTAGAACAACTTCTTTTCGAGGCCCCTCTATTAATTTAGGGAATCTTAAAGCTCCTGGTCTTGATAATCTCTTTTCTCTTGCAAAGCCAAAAATAGAGCTTCCAAATATTAATGTTAAATCTCCAAAAATTAACTATTATT
>CAYPLZ010000051.1:0-3883 GCA_964411855.1 uncultured Candidatus Saccharibacteria bacterium | reverse complement strand
CCCCACAAGGTGCATTACAAGCATGATCTTCATAAATATAATGATTTCCCCAAGGATCTTCTAAAATTGAATTAGTTAAATAAGGTCCTTCCCAGTCTTCGCCATCTGAACTTCTTAAGGCATTTACAACTTGTTCCCATTCATCTTCATCGTTTGGAAAGTCATTTCTTGTATTAATTCCTCCCCCTCTGGGTGGAAGCTCTCCAATGTCAATCTCATAAACTTTTAACGCTTTTCGTAAAGCACTCATATCATTTTTGGCCCGACTATCTTTTGCTAGGTCTCTTGCTGCTCCTAAATTAGATAAAACAACTGTTGCTAATAAGCCAACTATTGCAATTATTACTAATAACTCTACAAGTGAAAAACCTTTTTTATTTTTTAACTTCATATTAATTTTTTTACTTTTTTCGCTATAGCTAATTCTTCATTTGGCTCAACGGGCACTACTTTAAACTCATTATTAAAAGGTAAGTCTTTAGTAATCATCTTTCTGATTTTTTCAGAACCTGCTCCAATTGATCCTGTAAAACAAATTAAATCACATCCATTTAGAATAGCATAATAAGAACCAATATATTTTTTTATTCTATTTACAAATATTTCTAATCCTTTTTTGGCTTTTTCATCTCCTTTTTTAATTTTATCTAAAATTTCCAGCATATCTCCACTTCCTGTAAGTCCTTTCATTCCTGATTCTTTATTCAAAATTTCCTCTGCTTTTTCTGCTCCATACTCTTTACTTAACTTTATTACTATTCCAGGATCTATATCTCCACTTCTAGTCATCATTATAATTCCTTCTAAAGGGGTAAAACCCATTGAAGTATCAACTGCTTTTCCATTTTTTATTGCAGTTATGCTACAACCTCCTCCTAAATGACAACTAATAATTTTTGAATCTTCAAAATTTAAGCCTTCTTTTTTAGCTCCCTCTTTTGCGGTATATTCATGCGAAATTCCATGAAATCCAAACTTTTTAAAAGAAAAGTCCTCTCTCAGTTTTTCTGGAAGAGGATAAGTGTAGGCCTTTTCAGGTAAAGTACTATAGAATTCTGTATCAAAAACTGCTATTTGTTTTGCCTCTTTAAAATTTTCTTGAGCTATTTTAATGCCTAAGATATTAAAAGGATTGTGGAGTGGGGCCCACTCATTGTATTTTTTAAGTTTTTCTAATTTTTCTTGATCCATTACGGTTGCTCTCTCAAATTCTTCCCCTCCATGCACCACTCTATGACCTACTGCTTCTATTTCTTTAAAATTATCTTTAACTTCTTCAATAATCTTTTCTAAATTTTCTTTGTAATTATCCGGATGAGAAACCCTTACATCTCCCTCTTTAGAAAGAGAGAGGTCTTTCTTAAAAACTTTCCATCCGATAGATTGACTTCCGCAATTTAGAACTAAAATCATATTAGTTTAATTATTCCTTCACATTGCTTATAAACAGCTGCTGCATTACCTTCATCTGTATCAATATGACAAGATAGTGCATAATCCTCATCTACTCTCACTACAACATTATGAAAAGTTAAGGATCTATCTCCTGTAACCTTTACTGAAACCTCTTGCCTGTCTTTTAATCCTAACCTATCAGCTTCATCTGGATTACAGTGAATATGTCTCTTTGCAACAATTACCCCTTCAATTAAATCAGTTTTACCTTCAGGACCAATTAAGGTAACACTAGGTGTGTTTTTAATATCTCCTGAAATTCTAAGGGGAGGATCTATTCCTAGATAAAAAGAATCTGACCTAGAAAGTTCAAATTGCGAGTCTTCTCTTAAAGGCCCAATTATTCTTACATTTTCAAACTCATCTTTTTCTGTTTTAACTTTTACAGTCTCTTCGGCAGCAAACTCTTTTGGTTGAGAAAGTTCTTTTTTAACAGTAAGTTCGTAACCTTTACCAAATAGCTTATTTAAGGTTACTCTATCTAAATGTAGATGTCTTGCTGAGACTTCGATAGGAACTTTGCTCATAATTATTAATATTTAAGCTTATATTGAATTGATTATAACATTTTATAGCTAAAACAAAAAGGGAGTTTTAACTCCCTTTTCTAAAAAATACAACTTTATTCCATTTTTTAATCTATTCCTAAAATTGAAGCTATTTTCTTTTTATCAAATCCAGTAATAATCTCTCCATCAATATCCACAACAGGAACTCCTTTTGTTCCAGATTTTTCTACTAGTTCATCTCTTGCTTCTTTATCGCTTGAAACATCTTTTTCTATATATTCAATATCATGATCATTAAAGTAATCTTTGATTGCCTGGCAATAAGGACAAACTGGAGTTGAATAAACTATAACTTTTTTATTTTGGCTCATTTTTTTGTTTTTGATTTATTTTTTAACAACTTCCACCAGCAGAATTAGCCCCTTCCAAAGGTTCTAATTCTTCAGAACAATTTTCTGCTTCCTCTTCAAAAGCTGAACAAACTGCCTCTTTGTATTTGTTTGGTTGGCCGTAATTATAGACTGCTTGAGTCTTAGTTCCATTTATTAGCATAGTTGGTGAACCAGAAGCTCCATTTTCTGAACTAATTTGAGCATCTTCTTTCATTAGCTCTATTCCTTCTTGGTCTACACAATTTTGGATATTATTTACACTTAAACCAGTCTCTTGAGCCGCTTCTTGCCAACAACTTCCATCAGAACCACAATTTTCATTTACATAAGTAGTAAAGTCCCACCATTTATCCATTCCGTAATTTTTTTCTACACAAGCTTCTCTCATATTCTGATCTACTTCTTTTTGTCCATGAAGAGAAGTAATCTCTCCATTGTTATTATTAACAATATAATGGACATTAAAATCAATTTTATCCTTTAAAAGAGTATAAGCTGAAGCCATGGTGTTTTCAGCTTGATTTCCATAAGGACAGAAACTCATAACATAAAGATCTACTTTAGGAGTTTCTGATTTAGGAATTTGGGCATTTGTTTCAGAAGAATCATTATTTTCTGATCCACTCTCTTCTTCAGTGCTAGTTGCCTTAATTGCTGTTGGGAAAATTAATTTTGCGTCTTTTGTGATATAGGTTTCTTGTTCTTGGCCATTTATTTCAAGAAGTAACCTATAAAGTCCTTTTTCTTCTTTTACACTTTTTAATTTTGCCTGACTATTTTCTGGTAAGAAGTTTTGATTAATGTAATCTACGCTTTTATTGGCTGCTTCTTCTGGAGGAAGAGCTTTTCCATCAAAACCACCTTGGGTTTGCCAGGCATAAAAAGCAACGCTACCTACAATAAGCAATCCAACAACAATCATTGCTATATTAAGGTATTTATTATCAATTTCTTTATACATGTTTTTTAAATATTCAATTAATTTACTTGTTTTTAATATAATACAATTTTTAACTCTTCGCAATCTCTATCAATTTTTTCATAAGTTCAGTCTGCTTTATTTTACCAAGCTTCCCTTTTTTGCAATCCTTCTCTGAAAAACTTTTCACCTTATCTTTTTCTCCATCATATACTAGAAGTGGTAAAGGTTTTGTAGAATGCTCTTTTTTTATACAAGAAGTAGAATGGTCTCCTGTAATAACGAGTACAGTGTCCTTTAAAATCATTAAAGGTTTTAATTTTTCATCGATCTCTTCCAAGAAATCTACTTTTCCTTTAAAGTCACCATCATGAGAAAGATTATCAATTTTTTTAATGTGGCAGAAGATAAAATCATAATCTCTAATCTTTTCTACAACTAAATCAAATTTCTGATCTAGATTATCATCTCCAAATTTATCTTTTCCGTCTTTTTCAATAATTTCCATTCCTACTGTTTTTGAAACTCCTTTATAAACTCCTCCTCCCGTTATACTGCCTGCTTTTAAATTAAACCTTTCTTCAAAGCTTTCCATCTCTTCAAAAGTT
>CAYPLZ010000050.1:0-3919 GCA_964411855.1 uncultured Candidatus Saccharibacteria bacterium | reverse complement strand
TAATCAGCGCTAAAGGAGAAAAAGATTTAATTAAAAAAGAAGATATTAAAGAGGGGGTAGCTTTAGTTGATGCTGGATTTAATAGGGATAAAGATAATAATCCAGTAGGAGACGTAAATGAAAAAAGTGTTAAGAAAAAGGCTTCTTTTCTTACTCCTGTTCCAGGAGGAATCGGGCCTTTAACTGTAGCGTTTCTTTTAAAAAATACTTATTTAGCTAATATTAATTATGACTAAAACAAAATATCCGGGAAAACTAATTGTGTTTGAAGGGATAGATGGTTCTGGAAAAGCAACCCAAGCTAAGTTTTTAAGAAGTTTTTAAAGAAAAAAGATATTGAAGTTGAGAAAATAGATTTTCCTCAATATGAAACTAAATCTGCTGGAATGGTTGAAAATTATTTAGACGGAAAGTATGGATCAGCTAAAGAAGTAGGGGCCTATAGGGCATCAATCTTTTTTGCTTGTGATAGATACGATGCATCTTTTAAAATGAAAAAGTGGTTAAAAGAAGGAAAGGTAGTAATAGCAGATCGCTATTTAGCTTCAAATATTGCCCATCAAGGTGGTAAGATAGAGGATAGAAAAGAAAGAGAAGAATACTTTAAATGGCTCTATAATTTAGAATACAATATATTTGAAATTCCAAGACCCGATTTAACTTTTATACTAAAGACTTCTGTAGAGCTTGCTAAAAAGATGGCTGCTAGAGTAGAGGATGAAGAGAAGAGAAAGAAAAAGACCAGTTTTCTAAAAGGAAAGAAGCAAGATATTCATGAAAGCGATTTAAATCATCTAGCAAATGCTTTAAAGGCTTACGAGCATGTTGCTCAAATTTTTCCAGAGGAATTTAGATTAATTGAATGTTTAAATAATGAGGGTAAGTGGTTAAAACCCAAAATGATAAATAATAAAATAATTAAAGAAATAAATAAAATCTTATGATAAAAGATCCTAAAAAAATAGCTTCTTACATTGATCACACAAATATCGATAAAAACGCAACAGAAGAAGAAATTAAACAAACTTGCGACGAAGCTAAAAAATATAATTTTAGAGGAGTTTGTGTTAACCCAGAGTGGACAGAATTTGTTAGTAAAGAATTAGAAGGAACAGATATTAAAACTGTAGTATTAGTTGATCCTCCAATGGGGCTTAGCTCACATGAAGAAAGATTAGAAACTTGTAAAAAGATAAAAGAGGAGGGGGGAGATAATATTGATATTGTTTTAAATGTAATTGACTTAAAATACGAAAGATATGATAAGGTCTTAGAGGACCTCAAAGAAATTAGTAAAATTCTTTATACTAAGGTTATTATCGGTTCAGGGTATTTAACAGATAAGGAAATTGAAAAAGCTTCAAAGCTGGTAAAAGAAGCCGGAGCAGATTGTGTTAAAACTGCTACCGAAAAAGACCCATTAGGACATCATGAATTAGATGAAAAGGCAAGACATGTAAAGATGATGAAAGAGAGTTCAGGAGGAATGACTGTAAAGGCTGCTGGAAAAGTTAGAACAGTAAAAGACTTAAATATGATGGTAGAGGCTGGAGCAGATATTATTGGCACAAGTACTGGTGTTGAAATTACAGAAGAAGCTAAAAGATTAAAATAATAAATTAACATTATGGAAAAATATCTCAATGCTCTAAAAAAAGTAATGGAGGAAGGCTCTATGAAACCTAATAGAACAGGAATTGACACAAAGAGTCTTTTTGGGATGCAGATGAGATATAATATGAAAGATGGTTTTCCTGCCGTTACTACTAAAAAATTAATTTTCAATTCAGTAAAAGCAGAATTATTATGGTTTATTAGTGGTAGTAGAGATATTAAAGAGCTCCATGAAAGAAATTGCCATATCTGGGATGCAAATTACGAAGCTGACTATTGGAAGCCGAGAGCAGAATTTGAAGGAGATTTAGGTAGAGTTTATGGTGTTCAGTGGAGATCTTTTAAGTCTCCTTATTCAGATAAACCAATTGATCAACTAAAGCAAGCTATTGATAAAATTAAAAACAATCCAAATAGTAGAAGAATAATAGTTTCAGCTTGGAACCCAGCTGATTTAGATAAGATGGCTTTACCACCATGTCATATTCTTTATCAGTTTTATGTAAATAATGAAAAACTGTCTCTTCAGATGTATCAGAGAAGTTGTGATATGTTTTTAGGAGTACCATTTAATATTGCTTCTTATTCATTACTTTTACATCTTGTAGCTCAAGTAACAGATCTTGAACCATATGAATTTGTCCATACAATGGGAGATGCACATATCTATGAAAATCACTTTGAACAAGTTAAAACTCAATTAGAAAGAGAGCCAAAGCCTTTACCGACTCTTGAGCTTAACCCTGAAATTGATGATATTGATGATTTTGAAATGGATGATATTAAATTAAAAAATTACAAACATCACCCTCACATTAAAGGGGAAATGGCAGTGTAATGATTTCAATTATTGCAGCTATTGCTAAAAATGGAACAATAGGCAAAGAGAATAAACTTCCCTGGGATATCAAAAAAGACATGAAAAGATTTAAAGAAAAAACTCTAGGGAAACCTGTAGTTATGGGAAGAAAGACTTATGAATCTATTGGAAAAGCCTTACCTAAAAGAGAAAATATTGTTTTAACAAGACAAAAAGACTTTAATCCTTCCGGAGTTAAAACTTTTAATTCTATTAAAAAAGTTTTAGAATTTGTTAAAGGCTACCCTGAAGCAATGATAATTGGAGGTGCTTCAATTTACAAACAATTTCTCCCTTACACAGATAAAATGTATTTAACAATTATTGATAAAGAATTTGAAGGGGATACTTCCTTTCCAAGTTATAACAAAAAGGACTGGGAAGAAATTGAAAGAAAAGAATTTAATAATAAATCACCTAATTTTACTTTTATTACTTTAAAGAGAAAATAATATGTATAAACCAGTTATAGGATTAGAAATCCACGTTGAATTAAAAACTAAATCTAAGATGTTCTGTAGCTGCTTGAATGACCCAGAAGAAGAAGAGCCAAATACTAATATTTGTCCAGTTTGCCTTGGGCATCCTGGAACTCTTCCAGTAGCAAATGAAAAAGCCATTTTAAAAGTTATCCAGGCTGGATTAGCTTTAAACTCAGAAATTTTAGAATATTCTAAATTTGATAGAAAAAACTATTTCTATCCTGATCTTCCCAAAGGATATCAAATTTCCCAATACGACAAACCTTTATGTAAAGGAGGATATTTAAAAGTAAAGGATAGAAAAATAAATCTTACTCGCATTCACCTTGAAGAAGACACCGGAAAACTCATTCATCCTGAAGGAGAAAGTTATTCATTGATAGATTTTAATAGAGCAGGGGTTCCTTTGATGGAGCTGGTTACAGAGCCTGAGATTGAATCTGCAGAAGAAGCTAAAAACTTTGCTGAAAAATTACAACTGATTTTAAGGTATCTTGATGTCTCAGATGCAAATATGGAAAAGGGACAAATGAGATGCGAAGCAAATATTTCTCTCAAAGAAGAGAAAGATAAAGAATTTGGAACTAAAGTAGAAATTAAAAACCTTAACTCTTTTAAAGCTTTAAAGAAAGGAATTGAATATGAAGTTAAAAGACAAAAGAAAATTTTAGAAAAAGGAGATAAGGTTATTCAGGCAACTAGAGGTTGGGATGATAAAAAAGAAAGAACCTTTAGTCAAAGGATTAAAGAAGAGGCTAAAGATTATCGTTATTTTCCAGAACCCGATCTTCCGATAATTCATCTTGGAACAGCGGAAAAATTAAATGAGTTAAAGAGTTCTATCCCAGAGTTGCCAGACCAAAAAGAAAAAAGATTTAAAGAACAATACCCTTCTTTAGAAGAAGATAAAATTGAATTTTTGGTTCAAAATCCTAATTTAGCTAATTATTTTGAAAATGTAGTT
>CAYPLZ010000049.1:0-3951 GCA_964411855.1 uncultured Candidatus Saccharibacteria bacterium | reverse complement strand
ATTAGAAGAAATAAAGACAATAATGGAAGCCTTAGATGGAGGAAAAGTTGAAGTTGAAATTTCTGATGCTAAAAAACAGGCAAGCTTAAAAGTTTCCTACTGTTATCTAGGCTATAATACGCCAGATACTGAGCAGTCATTATGTTATTTTGAAGAAGGATTTATTGAAGGTTATATTGAAGGAGCAATTAGCAAGTTAGGAGCATTAGCAGTAGCAGAAAAAGAAAACGGAGTTACTAAAGTGAATGTAGATGAAGTAAAGTGTTGTGGTAGAGGAGATGAAATTTGCGAATTCGTAATTAGGTTTAATTAATAATTAACTAACCAAATATCTAAAATGGAAAAGAAAATTCTAATAGTTGAAGACGAAAAAATCTTATTAAGCTTACTTAAACAAAAACTAGAGAAAGAAGGCTATATGATCTCTACTGCTGAAAACGGAGAAGAGGGATTAGAACAAGCAAGGAAAGAACAACCAGATTTAATTTTACTTGATATTGTTATGCCCAAAATGGACGGGATACAATTTTTGAAGCGAAAGAGCAGAGAAGGCTCTATAAAAGATATACCTGTAATAATAATTTCAAATTCAGGACAACCTGCTGAGTTAAATCAAGCCCAAAAATTAGGAGCAGATGACTGGTTAGTTAAAACAGAATTTAATCCACAGGAAGTTATTAGAAAAGTTGAAAAAATAATATAATTGCAAAGAAGGGGTATCTATTGTAAAATGGTAAAAAATAGCATAGAAATCTCTTTTAACAACGAAGTAATTTAAATAATTAAATTACCATGCCTAAAAAAATTTTAATAGTTGAAGATGATCGATTTTTGAGAGAATTAATCTCTAAGAAATTAGATGCAGAAGAAGAATATAATATTGTGCAAGCAGTAGATGGAGAGTCAGCTATCAAAAAAATTGGGGAAGAAGATCCGGATTTAGTTTTACTTGATTTAATTCTTCCTGGAATTGACGGATTTGAAGTGCTAAGTAGAGTTAAAAATAATCCTGAACTAATGGATACCCCAGTTGTTATTCTATCTAATCTTGGACAAAAAGAAGAAGTTGATAAAGGTTTAGAGTTAGGAGCAATTGACTTTTTAATTAAAGCTCACTTTACTCCTGGAGAGATAATTAAGAAAATTAAAAAAGTTTTGAAAGAACAAGTTGATGGAGGAGAAAACAAAGAAACTGAAGAGAACGAAGAAGAATAAAGAAAATTAATAAAATAGAATAGGTATTTTAAAAGAGGTACATAACTGGTAAAGTATGTACCTTTTATTTTTAAAAACCAATTAACAAAAATTACTATGCCAGAATTACCTGAAGTAGAAACAATTGTAAATTATTTAAAAAAGAAAATAGTTGGTTTAAAGATTGAAAAAATTTGGACTGATACAAAGAAGTTAATACGACACCCTGATTTTGATACTTTTGAAAAAGAAATTATTGGAAAGAAAATTAAAAATGTAAGAAGAAAAGCTAAGTATATTATTATTGATTTAAACCAAGGAAAATCTCTTTTAATCCATCAAAAATTAACAGGCCATCTATTAGTGGGGCACTGGGAATTAAAAGATAATAAACCAATTCCAAAAGAACAAAAATTAAAAGAAAGGGATAATAGTTATATCCACGTTCTTTGGTGGTTTGATAATGGATTAATGATGGGACTTTCTAATTTAAGAAAATTTGCAGAAGTTGAATTATGGAACACAAAAGAACTCAATAACCTTAAACGACTAAAAAAACTAGGACCAGAACCATTAACAGATGAATTTACTTTTTCTAAATTTAAAAAACAACTAGAAGGAAGAAGTAAAAATATTAAAAAATGTCTTTTAGATCAAGAAATTGTATCTGGAATTGGGAATATTTATTCGGATGAAATTTTATGGGACGCAAAGATTGATCCCTTTAGAAGTGTGAATGATTTAAGCGAAAAAGAGCTTAAAAAGATATTTAATTCTACTGAAAAAATAATTAAAAAAGCTATTGAATTAAAAGGAGAAAGCATTAGTGATTATAGGATTCCTGATGGAGCAAAAGGAAATTACGATAAATACAGAAAGGTTTACAAAAAAGAAGGAGAAAAATGCCCCCGTGGAGATGGTATAATTAAAAGAAAGAAGACAGGGGGCAGGTCCGCTCATTATTGTCCTAATTGTCAAAAGTAAAATGATAATTTTTCTTTACGGAGAAGACACATATAGGTCTAAACAAAAGTTAAATGAAGTGGTAGATGGTTATAAAAAAACCCATGGAAGTGGGTTAAATTATGAAGTAATGGACCTTAAAAAAGAAAGTTATTCAAATTTTAAAAATAACTGTTCTTCTGTTTCGATGTTTGAAGAGAAAAAGCTATTTGTATTAAAAAACGTTTTTAATAATAAAAGCTTCCAAGAAAAATTTTTAGAGAATAAAAAGAAATGGATTGAATCTGACAATATTATAGTTTTTTATTCTCAAGAAAAAGGAGATAAAAGGAAAAAGTTTTTTAAGTTTCTAAATAAAAAAGGAGAAAGCCAAGAGTTTAAACCTCTTAAAGAGGGGAAACTTAAAGCTTGGATTAAAAAACAATTTAAAGAAAAAGAAGCAGATATTAGCCAAGAAGCCTTAGAGAAACTTATTGACTTTGTTCAAAATGATCTTTGGCGTGCTAGCAACGAAATTAATAAGTTAATAAATTACAAAAATGGAGAAAGGATAGAAAAAGATGACGTTACCCTGCTTGTAAAACCAAAGATAAAAACAGATATTTTTGAAACTATTGATGCTATAGCCAATCAAAACAAAAAGAAAGCTCTTAATCTAATTCATAAACACCTTGAAGATGGTGATTCTCCTCTTTACCTTTTATCTATGATTAACTATCAATTTAGGAACTTATTGATGATAAAAGATTTAAAAGAAAGAGGAGTGTCTTATTCTAAATTTAAGAAAAAAACAGGACTTCATCCTTATGTAGTTAAAAAAAGTAGTTCTCAAGCAAAAAAGTTCCAGTTTGAAGAATTAAAAAAGATCTACAACCAGATATTGATTGTAGATCGAAAGATTAAAACTGGGAGGATAAATCCAGAAACTGGATTAGATCTTTTAATCGAAGAGATTATTAATTATTAATTTTCTTAGCTAGTTGAGACTTCTTTCTAGAGGCTTTGTTGTCAGAAATTACGTTTTTCTTAGCTGCTTTATCAATAGCCTTGTAAACTTCTGAAAGTTTTTCTTTAGCCTCCTTCATTTTGTTGTCTTCAATTAAAGCTTTAAAATTCTTAATTTTTCTCTTCATTTTGTTCATGATATTCTGATTTCTTTCCCTTCTTCTTTTGTTTTGTCGTATAGCTTTTTTAGCTGCGTCTGTAATTGGCATTTTTACTTAAAAAATTATTAAATTTATTCTCAAATTTTGTATTTTAACCATAGCAATAAAATTATATTTCGTCAATAAATTCTATTTAATAGAAAAAAATAATGTGATAAAGTTAAAGAAGAATGAAAAAAATAATTAAAAAGTTAATACCAGAGAATTTTATTAATTGGTACCATTGGGGCGAGACTTTTTTAGGTGCTATTTTATATAGGTTTCCTGGTTATAATAAAAATGTAAAGATTGTAGGGGTGACCGGGACTAATGGAAAAAGTACTACAGTGTATTTAATTTCTGAAATATTAGAAGAAGCTGGATTTAAAGTAGCTTCTTTTTCATCAGTTAAATCAAAGATTGGAGACAAAGAAAAGACTAATATGCTTAAAATGACAATGCCAGGAAGATCTATATTACAGAAATTTATTCGTGAAAGCATTGAAGAAAATTGCGACTACATAGTTTTGGAAGTTACTTCGGAAGGGATTAAGCAATTTAGGCACTCATTTATTAATTTTGATGGGGCGGTTTTTACTAATTTAACCCCGGAACATATTGAATCTCATGGTTCTTTTGAAAATTATAG
>CAYPLZ010000048.1:0-4025 GCA_964411855.1 uncultured Candidatus Saccharibacteria bacterium | reverse complement strand
AAAAGAAAAAGGATAAATTTAAAAATAATGTTTTAGATATTACAAGAACCAACCGTATGACTGCGGGTGGTCGTCAGATGCGTTTTAGAGCAGTAGTTGCTGTAGGAGATGAAGAAGGAAAAATTGGAATTGGAGTAGCAAAAGGAGATGACGTAAGTAAAGCTATTCAAAAAGCAGAAAGAAAAGCTAAGAAAAATATAGTTGAAATTCCTATTACAGAAGAAGGAACTATTAGTAGAGAAGTAAGAGCTAAATTTGGACCTTCTGAAATTTTACTTCTCCCACAACAAAAAGGAAGAGGTCTTGTTGCAGGAGGAACTGTAAGAGTTATCTGTAATTTATTAGGAATTGAAGATATTTCTTCAAAAGTAATTAGTAGGACAAGAAACAAACTAAACAATGCTAGAGCAACTGTTAAAGCTTTGAAAAAATTAAAATATTCAAGCCCTAAACCTAAAGAATAAAATGCAACTTCACGAATTAGAACCAAAACATAAAAAGGATAAAAAGAAAAGAGTAGGAAGAGGTGGAAATAGAGGAACTTACTGTGGCCGAGGAGTCAAAGGGCAGTTAGCTAGAGCTGGATCAGGCTCAGAACCTGCTATTCGAAGATTTATTAAAAGATATCCTAAACTAAGAGGTTATCAATTTAAACCTGTTCAAGATAAACCAGCCGTTATTAATATTGATGTTTTAGCTGCTAATTTTGAAGAGGGCGATAAGGTTAACCCACAAGTTTTAGTAGAAAAAGGATTGGTTGCTAGAAACTCAGGAAGACTTCCTAGAGTTAAAATTTTAGGAAGAGGTAAAATTGATAAAAAAATTATTATAGAAAATTGTAAATTATCAAAATCTGCTAAAAAGAAGATAGAAAAAGCAGATGGTGAAATACATTAATAAATAAATCTATGCTTAAAAATTTCCTCCAAGTATTTAGAGTCCCTGAATTAAGAAAAAAAGTATTTTTCGTTTTAGGGGTTTTTGTTGTTTTTAGAGTAATGGCAAATATCCCTATTTTTGCAATTGATGTTGCAAAATTACAGGGCTTTTTCTCCCAAAATCAAGTTTTTGGGTTACTTAATATGTTTACAGGTGGAGCAATGGATAAGATGTCTATTGCCATGCTTGGACTTGGACCATACATTAGTTCTGTAATTATTTTACAGCTTTTGACAATGATCTTTCCGAAGCTAGAAAAGATGTATAAAGAAGGAGGACCAGAAGGAAAAAGAAAGTTTAATCAATACGGGAGATTAGCAACTATTCCTCTAGCATTACTTCAAGGTTATGGAATGCTTACATTATTGCAACGCCAAGGAGTTTTACAATCTTTATCACCAATGCAATTAGGTAGTGCTCTTATTACAATTGCTGCAGGAACTGTATTTTTAATGTGGCTTGGAGAATTATTAACAGAAAAAGGAATTGGAAATGGTATTTCTTTATTAATTTTCGCTGGTATTATCTCTCGTGCTCCAGCTAATATTAGGCAACTTGTTTTAACTTGGGATCCAAGTAATATCCCAGGATACTTAGCCTTTTTGGCAATGGTAGTTGTTATTATTGCTGGTGTTGTTTTAATAAATGAAGGAAAAAGAAATATACCAGTTTCTTATGCTAAGAGAGTAAGAGGAAGAAAGGTTCAAGGTGGCACTTCAACTTATTTACCAATGAAAGTAAATCCTGCTGGAGTAATACCTATTATTTTCGCGCTTTCTGTTCTTCTATTCCCTAGAATGATTGCTAACTTCTTTAAAGATAATGCAGGAATGATTGGAGAAATTGCAACCGGCTTATCTGGTGCTTTAGCTAATCCTTGGATTCATGGAGCATTGTACTTTCTTTTGGTAATTATGTTTACTTACTTTTATACTGCTGTAACATTTGACCCTGAATCTATTGCAGATAACTTAAAGAAGATGGGAGGATTTATTCCAGGAATTCGACCAGGACCATCAACAGTAAACTTTATTTCACATATTTTAAATAGAGTAGAATTTATTGGAGCTTTGTTTTTAGGAACTATTGCTGTTTTGCCATCTATAATTCAAGGAATCACCGGAGTTCAAGTATTTCAGTTTCTAGTAGGTGGTACAGCACTTTTAATTGTAGTTAGTGTAGTTCTTCAAACAACTAGGGAGATTAAGGCCCAGTTAAAAATGAGGGACTATGAAACTTTTTAAAAAAAACATAATTTAACTAAATTTATGGTTAAGAAAAATTTATCTACTATTTTAATTTTAGGTCCCCCAGGGTCAGGGAAGGGGACTCAGGCTAATCTTTTAGCTACTGAATTTGATTATTACCATCTCGAGACTAGTAAGATTATTGAAAGAAAATTAAAAGAGGCAAAAAAGGGAGAAGCTGTAGAAATAGAAGGAGAAAAATATAGTTATGATAAACAAAGAGAGTATTGGGAAGGAGGTGAATTATGTGATCCACCTTTTGTAACACATCTTTTAAAAAATGCTATTGAAAAATTACACAAACAACAGTTTAGTATTGTATTTTCTGGTTCACCGCGTACTTTATTTGAAGCAAAAAGAATTTATCCTTTATTAGTAGAACTATTTGGAAAAGAAGATGTTGATGTTATTCAATTAACTCTCTCTCCAGAGGAGAGCATTTTTAGAAATAGCCACAGAAGAATTTGTAAATTAATGCGTCATTCTATTTTATATAATGACGAAACTAAAGACCTTACTAAATGTCCTTTAGATGGATCAAAATTAGTTGAGAGAGAAGGCTTGGATGATCCAGAAACTATAAAAGTGAGGATAGAAGAATTTAAAGAGAGAACACTTCCTATAGTTGACTATTACAAAGAGCAAGGAGTAGATGTTCACAAAGTAGATGGAGAGCAAAGTGTAGCAGAAGTTTTTCAAGATATCCGAACTGCTTTAGATATTTAAAAAGTATGGTAACAATTAAAACTCTAGAAGATATTAAAAAAATGGAGGAAGGGGGCAAGATTCTTGCCCGTGTTTTAAATAAGGTTAAAGATAAGGTAAAGCCTGGAGTAACTACTAAAGAGCTAAATCAGCTTGCTGAAAAGCTAATTGCTGAATATGGGGCCAAGCCTTCTTTCAAGGGATACAATGGCTTCCCAGCTGCTTTATGTACCTCTATTAATAGCGTTGTTGTCCATGGTGTTCCTTCAGATTACAAACTAAAAAGAGGTGATTTACTTTCTTTAGATCTTGGTGTTTTTTACAAAGGTTTTCATACTGATATGGCAATTACGATGGGAGTTGGAAATATTAGTAAAGAAAAACAAAGACTTTTAAATACTACTAAAGAAGCCTTAAATATTGCTCTTTCTCAAATGAAGCCAGGGAATACTGTAGGAGATATTGGAAATGCGGTTCAGACCCACAGTGAAGCCCAAGGTTATAATGTAGTTAGAAGTTTGTGTGGGCATGGAATAGGGCATATTCTACATGAAAAACCTGAAATTTTAAATTATGGTAAAAAAGGAAAGGGAACAGTATTAAAAGAAAATATGACACTTTGTCCAGAACCAATGCTTACAGCAGGAGATTATAGGTTAGAAAAAGATAAAGATAGACAAGGTTATAAAACAAAAGATGATTCTTTATCTGCTCATTTTGAGCATACTGTATTAATTACTAAAGATGGTAATAAGATTTTAACTAAATTAGATTAAGCTTATTTACTTGACAATAAGCTTTAATATTATATAATAATAACCAAATAGTTCATTTCTAATTAAAAAAGGAGGAGAAATAGATGAAAGATTATATTAAACTTTTTCTAGGAGCTTTAGGGTTAACTGAAATTATACTTATATTTTTCTGGTTAATTAGTTTAGCTTTTTATGTTTTTACAGACATTGAAGGCACATTTTTAATCCAGAAAGCTATTTATTTTGCTTGGCTAGCTCCTTTTGCTTTCTTTCTGAAAGACAAAAAAGTTTCTGATCTGCTTATGAGATGGGGCGATAAAGTATTTTCTAAATAATTTTTACACACTCTCTACTTAAAAAGTAGGGAGTTTTTTATTTT
>CAYPLZ010000047.1:0-4046 GCA_964411855.1 uncultured Candidatus Saccharibacteria bacterium | reverse complement strand
GTCCAGTCTTCTTGTTAATGGCAACTACAGATGGTTCAGTAATTACAATCCCCTTCCCTTTTACATAGACAAGAGAATTAGCAGTTCCTAAATCAATTGCTACATCTGCAGAAAAGTATGAAAGTATTTGATCAAAGTTCATAAGTCTAATTTGTTTTTTAAAATGTTTTCAATTTTATCGATTTTAATAAATTTTTCATCTTCTTCCTCTCTCTTTTTAAGTCCAACCGAATCTTTTTCTAATGATTTTTCGCTAACAACTACTCTAAATGGTATTCCAATTAAATCAGAATCTGCAAATTTTTCTCCTGCACTTTTATCTCTATCATCGTACAAAACGGAGATCTTTTGGTCTTTTAATGTATTATAAAGCTTTTCTGCTTCTTTTTTAACTTTTACATTATTTCCTAGCTCAATCAAGTGAATAGAAAAAGGTGCAATTTCTAGAGGCCAGATAATACCATCTTTATCATTTCGAGCCTCTACTATAGTAGCCATCAAGCGACTTAGTCCTATTCCATAACACCCCATTACAATAGGATGTTCTTCACCATTTTCATCCATAAAAGTAGCTCCCATTGCTTTACTATACTTTGTTCCAAGCTTAAATATATGACCAACTTCAATCGCTTTTTCTTCTTTTAGTTTTCCACCACATTCTGGGCATTCTTCTATTTCTCCAATTTTTTCTGTATTAGCTCCATAACCACAATCCTGGCAGATAAGAATTGTGTCTTCTCCAGATTCTGCTGGAACCATAAATTCGTCTGAAAAGTCTCCACCAATTGAACCAGATTCTGCGTCCACGCAAACTGCATCAACTCCACAACGCTCATAAATTCTAAAGTAAGCTCCTTTTACTTTTTTATAAAATTCTTCTACACTATTTTCATCTTTATGAAAGCTATATAGATCTTTCATAGAAAACTCTCTTGTTCTAAGTAGCCCTCCAGTAGCTCTCATTTCATTTCTAAATTTATCTTGAATCTGAAAAAGTGCAAAAGGAAGATCTTTATAAGAATCAACCCTATGCCTTACAATATCTGTAATTCCTTCTTCGTGTGTTGGACCAAGTGCAATTTCTCTATCGTGCCTATCTTCAAATTTAAATAAAGGTGGGTCAATTGTTTCCCATCTTCCAGTCTCTAACCATAAGTTTTTATTCTGCATTGCAGGAAGATAAACTTCTTCTGCTCCCAAACTCTCCATCTCTTCTCTAATTATTCTTTCAATATTTCTAAAAACTCTCCATCCTAAAGGAAGATAGCTATAAACTCCACTTATTGATTGTTCAATAAAATCACCTTTAGCCAAATATTTATGACTAATAGTTTCTGCGTCTTTTGGTGCTTTCTTTTTAGTTTTTGCAAATAGTTTTGATTGCTTCATAATTTTTCAATTAAAATAATCTAATAATATCTTTAAATGTTATAAAAAGTAAAAGCCCTATTAAGAGTAGAAAGAAAATACTAGTTATTATTCTTTCTGTCTTTTCATTTAAAGGTTTACCTCTTACTTTTTCAATAGTTAAAAACATTAACTTTCCACCATCTAAAGCAGGAATCGGAAGAAGATTAAATATGGCAAGATAAATAGATATTAAAGCTAAAAATCTAAGATAATAATTCCATCCTAAACCAACAAAGTCTGCCATCATTGAAGTAACACCTACTGGTCCCATTACTTGTGCTCCAATATCCTCTCCTGTTACCCATGCCTTTCCTAATTGATACCATCCTGCTAAAACTCCAATCGTTAAATTTTTAGTCATAATAGCTCCCTGAACTGGAGCTTCCCATAAAGAATATTTTACAATTCCAGTCCTAGCTAAACCTATTCCCATTGCCCCTTCTCCAGAGGGTGGATTTTCTCTAGGAGTTAAGGTTAAAACTTCTTCCTTTTCTCCTCTCTTAACTAAAACTTCAATTTCTTGTCCTTTGTGCTTGTTCGTAAAATCTTGAATCTGCGTTACTTTATCTATGTCTTTTATGGGGTCTCCATTTCTAAGCTCAGCAATAACATCTCCTATTTTCATTCCTGCTTTTTGAGCAGGTGAATCTTTTACAACCTGCACTACCTGAACTTTTGGATTTTCAACTCCAGCAACTCTGGAATCTGTTATTGCTTGATTAGTTCCAATATAGGCATTAACACTTAGTAAAATTGCTCCAATAATCCAAAAAGCAAGCACTCCTCCTAATACTATTAGAGCTTTTTGCCAATAAGGTTGAGCCGTAAAGCTATCTGGAGCATCAATCTGCTCCTCCTCCCCTTTCATTTTTACAAAAGCACCTAAAGGTATAAGGTTTAAGGAATAAACAGTTTCTCCAATCTTTTTAGCTAAAAGCCGAGGAGGAAAAAATATTGCAAATTCTTCTACCTTTACTCCAAATTTTTTAGCAAGGATAAAGTGGCCAAATTCGTGCAGTGCAATTAATATAACTAAACTAAAAAGTGCTATAAAAATATTCATAAATTCTTATTTTTTAATCTGTTCTCTCTTTTTATCGATTAATTCTTTTACCTTTGACTTGTATTCATCAGCCAAGTCCTGTAATTCATCTTTTGCTTTATATTTTTGATCTTCTGAGATATCTCCATCATTAAAAGCGTCTTGAATTTCAGACCAGGCTTTTTGTCTCCACTTTCTAATTGTCTGCCTTGCTTGTTCTTGTTTCTCAGTTAATAGATGATCCAATTCCTCTCTGTATTCTTTTGTCATTGAAGGAATTGTTATACGAATAGATTCTTGTTCTACAATAGGGTTTAAATTAAGGTCTGATTTTGCAATTGCTTTCTCAATCGGTTCCAGATAAGAAGATTCCCAAGGCTGAATTAAAATTTGTCTTGCTTCAGGAGAAGATATAGCAGCTAACTCTTTAACTGCCATCTTTTGGCCATAACATTCAACTTTAATATCTTCTACTAAAGAAGGGGTTGCTCTATTAGTTCTTACCTTTTTTAATTCATCTTTAACGTATTCAACAACTTTTTCTAATTCAGGTTTTATTTTGTTTATGATTTTTTTATGCATATTCTTTAAGTTTAATTAATAAATTTTCTAAAGCTAACCTTGGACTAGTATTAGTTGAAGAAATAATATAGTTTGTTTTTTTAATTTGTTGAATTTTATTTTTTATTTTATCTATTAATTCACTATTTGAATCGTTATTTAGTGCTTCAATTAGTTGGTATCTAAAGTATCTTGTCCAAACTTCAAGATAATCTTTAATCTTTGCTCTATCTTTGTTTTTTGAAAGTTTCTCTATAAATTTAAAACCTTTTGCAAGAGGAGTTTTTTCTAAAGAGATTTTATTTATAATATCAATCTTCTCCTCTCTTTTTTTTAATTTTTTAGGATTTTCTAGAAAGTCAATTGCCTCCCCTGGCCTTCCTAAGGAATACTTTGCTACCTTTTCAATTTTTTCTTGAGAAAGATTATTCTCTTGTAAGTAAGAGGTGATCTTGTCTTTAGAAACTGGATAAAACTTAATTTGCTGGGCTCTAGATAATATAGTAGATACTAGCTCTTTAGGGTATTCGGTTATTAAAATTATAACTGTATCTCCTTTTGGTTCTTCTAAAGTTTTTAAAAAACAATTTTGAGCTTCCGTGTTCATAAGATGGGCCCTATCTACAATAGCTATCTTATAAGGTGAATTAGCAGTGGTTAGAGAAAGTTTTTTCTGAAGATCTCTAATTTTATCAATAGTTATCTTTTCTTTTTCTGGTTCAATTAGAAAAAAATCAGAATCTTTTTCTAAATTACTATCTTCTTCCTTTCCTTGAAGAATTCTTGCTAATTTTAAAGCAATTGTCTTTTTGCCTAGTTTTTCCTGTCCACTAAAAATTAAGGTATGTGGTAACTCTCCTCTATCTGCTGCTCGTTTAAGATTTCCCCATTGTTTTGAATGACCAATTATCATTTCTTTTTCATTATACTTTTCTTATAAGCATCTAGATTTTTCATTACAATTCCAGTTCCTTTCGCAACACAAAGCAATGGCTCGGAAGTTAAAAAGCAAGGTACTCCTACTGCTTGGGCA
>CAYPLZ010000046.1:0-4084 GCA_964411855.1 uncultured Candidatus Saccharibacteria bacterium | reverse complement strand
TTTTTAATAACAATTTTAGGGTGATTTGTCAATTTAAATACTATAAGTTGCGACACTAATTATTCCAAAGACAATACCAATAATAAAGACATTCATACTCAAACTAAAAAATGCAGGAAGATTAAATATTATTCCAAAGAGTAGGAGAGTTATTCCAGTAACCTGACAGATCATCTTTATCTTGCCCCATAGATTAGCTTGAGTTTCTTCATGTTCAAACACAAAAACTGCTCCAAAGATCAAAAGAACCTCTATAAGTATTATTGATGCAATAAGAGTAAAGCTTAAATATTTAGTTCCTAAAATTATTAAAACTAGAGTAACTAATAATTTATCAGCTAAGGGATCATATAATTTACCCCAATTAGTAATTTGATCTCTTGTTCTTGCAAGGGAGCCATCTATAGCATCTGTAAAAGCTGTAAGAATGAAAAGAATAGCTCCAATTTTGTAATAACCTAAAACTAAAATTCCAACTACAAAAGGAGTAGCAATAAAACGAAGAGCCGTAACATAATTAGGCTCCACTGATTTTGGTATTAGCTTTAAAAAAGTAGCAGCTAATATTTTGTCGTGGAAATATATATTTTTTGCTTTTTGAAACTTAACTTCTTTGTCCATAATTGTTACTATAGACTATACATTTGTCATTTATATATAATAACAATACTTTTAAATAAAGTTAAACCAAACCAAACACTATGGAAAACAAAAAAGACCTTTCTATTTTAGTTGGAGGAGCTGCTGGAGAAGGATCTAGAAAGTCAGGAGAAATAATTGGAAAGTTAATGGAAGATGAGGGATATCATATTTTTATATATGAAGAATATCCTTCTCTAATTACAGGCGGCCATAATCTTGCTTTAGTTAGAGCCTCCAAAGATAAAAAATCAGCGCCTAGAAAAGATATTGATATTCTTTTAGCACTAGATAAAAGAACAGTTGATCAACATAAAGAAGATTTAAACGAGAATGGAATTTTAATTTATAATGATGATGATGTTGATGGAGAAGACGGGATTGCTCTTGATATTGAAACAATTCGAAAAGAAGTAGGAGGAAAAGAAATTATGAAAAATAGTGCAATGATAGCAGGCTTTGCAAAAGCAGTAGGTATTGAAGAAGAAAAAGTAATAAATGTCTTAAAAGAAGAATTTGGAGAAAGTAAAGAAAATGCAGAAATTGCTAAAAGAGGATATGAAAAAGCAGAGAAGAAGTTTGAAATTGAAAGCATTGATAATGAAAAGAAGCCTTTAATAACAGGAAATTCAATCATTGGTTTAGGAGCAGTAGCTGCTGGACTTGATGAGTATTTAGCTTATCCAATGTCTCCTTCAACAGGAGTTTTACATTACTTAGCCCAGAACAAAAAAGAATTAGGAATTACTGTAAGTCAACCAGAAAATGAATTATCAGTTATTAATACAGCACTTGGATCAGCTTATGCAGGTGCTAGAACAATGATTGGTACTTCAGGAGGAGGTTTTGCACTAATGAGTGAAGCTTTTTCACTTGCAGCTCAAAGTGAAACCCCACTTGTCTTAGTAGAAAGTCAAAGAATGTCACCAGCTAGTGGAGTTCCTACTTATCATGCTCAGGGTGATTTACTCTTTACAGCTTATGGAGGACACGGAGATATAATTAGAATTATGGTTTCTCCTGGAGATGCAGAACAAGGGTTTGAATTAACTGGATTAGCAATGAACTTAGCTTGGAAATATCAAACTCCAGCAATTGTATTAACTGAAAAAGATTTCTCTGATACAGTATTTAGTTTTGATAAAGAAAAAGTTAAAGAAGTAAAACCAGAAAAAGAAAAATTATTTGAAGGAGGAGATGATTACAAGAGATACAAAATGACAAAAGATGGAATTTCCCCTCTTGCTTATCCTGGAGAAAAAGACAAAGTAGTAAAAGCTACTAGTTATGAAAAAGATGAAAAAGGAATAGCAGTTGAAGACGAAGAAAGCATTAAAGAGATGCAAGATAAAAGATTAAGAAAATTTAAAACACTCAAAGAAGAAATAGAAAATTCAGACCAAGCTATTGAAGTTTATGGTAAAAAAGATGCTGATACTGCAGTTATTGTTTGGGGAGTTACAAAAGGAGCTGCTAAAGAAGCAGCAGAAGATTTAGACATTAAAGTAATTCAAATTAAAATTTTACAACCTTTACCAGAAAAACAAATCAAAAAAGAATTAGAAGGAGTAGAGACTGTTGCTACAGCTGAATGTAATTCAACCGGACAAACTGCTAAGCTATTACAGGCTTACAACATTAAAGTAAATAAGAAGATCTTAAAGTATACAGCAAGACCATTTTTCCCATCCGAACTTAAAAAAGAATTTAAATCATTAATTAAATAAATACCATGGAAAACTTATCAACAAATGCAAAAAATACATGGTGCCCAGGATGCGGTAATTTCGGAATTCTAGCAGCGACAAAACAAGCCTTTAATGAGTTAGAAGAAAAAGGAATTAAAAAAGAAGATATTGCAATTACTGGAGGAATTGGGTGTCATGCTAAAATTATTGACTATCTTAATGTAAATAGTTTTTATTCTTTACATGGAAGACCAATTCCACCAGCTTCAGGAATTAAATTAGCTAATGATAATTTAAAAGTATTAGCTTTTGGAGGAGACGGTGATACTTATAATGAAGGAATTTCTCATTTAATTCATGCTGCAAAAAGAAATACAGATATTACAGTAGTTGTTCATGAGAATAGAAACTTTGCTTTAACTACAGGACAATTTACTGGAACAAGCCCAGAAGGATTCAAAGGAGGTTCTACTCCAGAAGGAAGCGTAGAAGAACCATTTAATCCTTTAGCTTTAATGATGGCAAGTGAAGCATCTTATATCGCTAGAGGCTACTCAAGTGATATTAATCAATTAAAAGAATTACTAGTAGGAGCAATTGAGCACGAAGGATTCTCTTACGTAGAAGTTTTACAACCTTGTGTTATTTGGTTAGACACTACAGAAGATTACAGAGAAAAAGTCTATAAATTAGAAGATCATGACCCAACAGACAAAGAAGCCGCAGAAAAGAAGATTAAAGAGTGGGATTATCATAATGATGCCAAGATTCCAACTGGACTTTTCTATAAAGAAGATAGAGAAGTATTTGAAAAAGAATTGTATAGGGGACATAAATTAGGAGATCATCTTAAAGAAGATAAAACAAAAGAGATTTTGAAAGTTTTGGAATAATTTCTAAGTTTGATTGAAATTTATTTTATCTTTTGTAATATAGATAAAAAAAGGAGGAATTATAAGTGGAAAAAGATGAGAAAGTAATCAAATTAGAAAGCAGAAAAAGAGAGAAAGGAGAAAGAGAGTCTAGATTTTCAAGTATTTTTTTACTTATTACTTTTTTAGTAAGTTCTACCTTGTTAATTGTAAGTTACTGGTTAGGTATTTATCTACCTGGAGTAATTGAAAATCTTGCAAGTAGTACTGGAATTGTTTTTCTAGAAAATATTAGTGTATTAATTAAAGCTTTAACTGCTTTAGTATTTGTAGGATCGCTGGGAATGATGATTTTTCCCTTATATGGAATCATTTATAGAATAACAAAGGTAGTGTAAATGCACTACCTTTCTTTTTTCAAAAAACTAATTAATTTAAAACAAAAATGTCATCAAAAGTTTATAAACTAAGCTGGGAAAAATTTCAAAATAATCCAGATAGTATTCATACTCTCTTGGATAAATTTAAAGATAAGATAAAAGGAAAGACTGCTGTTAAAACTCATTTTGGAGAACCAGGCAATAAAAATGCTTTTCGAGGAAAAGATTTAATACCAATTACAGATTGGATCCATAACAATAATATTGAAGGATTTTTAACTGATAGTAATACTTTATATGTAGGGAAAAGAGACAATGCAATTGAGCACCTACAGACTGCAAGAAAGCATGGATTTGGCTTTTCTAATTTAGGGCTTCCTGTAATAATAGCAGATGGATTAAATGGAGAGGCAGAAAAAGTATTTAAACTAGAAGAATTAAGTAATAAATACAAAGAATTAGAAATTAGATTTATCCAAAAGTATCAGCCAGAATGGAATCAAAA
>CAYPLZ010000045.1:1724-4101 GCA_964411855.1 uncultured Candidatus Saccharibacteria bacterium | reverse complement strand
GTTGCTAATTGTGGAGGTGACCTTGGACAGGGACAAGTTAAAAAGTATGATATTGAGGCTTGGATACCTACTCAAAATAGATATGGAGAAACTCATTCTTCATCTTATTTTCATGACTTCCAAACTAGAAGATTAAAGATTAGATATAGAGATGAAAATGATGAAATCCAATATGTTCATTCTTTAAACAATACTGCTATAGCTACTCCTAGAATTCTCATTCAAATCTTAGAGAATAATCAACAAAAAGATGGGTCTGTTGTTATTCCTAAGGCACTAAGAAAGTATGTGGGAGGACAAAAAGTAATTACTCCTAAAAAATAAATGTCTACTACCTATAAAAAAATAGGAGGAATTAAAACTAGGGTAAATATTGAAGGAGAAGGTACCCCAATCTTAATTTTGCATGGTTGGGGATCTTCTCTTGCTTCTTGGAAAAAAGTGCAAAAAGAACTAGTTAATGATGGATATAAGGTATATTGCCCTGATCTACCTGGCTTTGGAAAATCAGAAAAGCTTAGTGAAGCGTGGAATTTAGATGATTATTGTAAGTGGGTAATAGATTTTTGCAAATTTTATAATTTAAATGACTTAATAATTATTGGACATTCTTTTGGTGGAAGATTAACAATTAAAATTAACCAGGCTGGTTTTAAAGAAAGAATAAAGAAGAATATCTTAGTTGCTCCAGCTGGAATTAAAGTGGAGCTGAATATTAAACAAAAAATGCTTTCTTTTTTCTCAAGTATTGGTAATTTTATTTTCTCTCTACCTTTATTAAGGCTATTTAAAGAAAAAGGAAGAAAGCTATTTTATTTACTTTTACCGCAGATGGATTATACAAAAGCAAGTCCGATAATGAGAGAAACAATGCAAAAAACAATTCAGGAGGATCTTACGTCGCTGCTTTCTAATATTAAAAAAGAAACAATTTTAATTTGGGGCGAAAAAGACAAAATGGTTCCAGCTAAAATTAGTAAAATATTTGAAGATAAAATTAAAAAGACAAAAACTATTATAATTCCTAAAGTAGGGCATAGTCCTCATTTAAAGGTTCCTAAAAAGTTAAGTCAGATAATTATTAATAATTTATGAGAATATTCCTTTGGTTTTTTGCAATTTTAGGATTTTTCTGGACTATAAGAACAATCAAAAATATTTTGTTCTATCTTTACCTTTGGCAACTCAAAGAATATCATTGGGGAAGATTTATTGATCACTTTAGAACTATTAAAGGAAAGAGTTTAATTTGGAATTGGAAATATCTAGTAAAGTTAATTTTACTAGTAGGAATTCTAATTTCTCCTTTAATAGGAGCAGCTATTTTATCCTTATTTTATCTTGCAGAATCAATTTCTTTTATTAAGAAAATTTATAAAAAAGAAGTTAAATATCCAGTCTTTACTAAAAAGACAATTCTTTTAACTACTGTTGGGTTAGCTCTCCCTTTTGCTTTTTTGTATCTTATTGTTTACCAACTAGATAATCCTTTTGGATTTTTTGCATTTTTGGTTTTAGCATTTGATATTTTAGTTCCAGTAATTATTTCAGCTTTAGTATTTCTATTAGAACCTTTAGTTTATATTAGAAAAAAGCAGATTATGAGAAAAGCTAAAAAGAAGAGAGAAGAATTTAATTCCTTGAAAGTAATAGGAATTACTGGAAGTTATGGAAAAACCTCTACTAAAGAAATATTATCAGCTCTTTTAGAAGAAAAATTTAAAATATTAAAAACCACAGAGCATATTAATAGCGAAATAGGTATTTCTCAATTAATTTTAGATAAACTAAGCTCTGAGCACGAAATATTTGTTTGTGAAATGGGAGCCTATAACAAAGGTGCCATAAAACTAGTTACCGATATAGTTAAGCCGGAATTCGGAATTATTACAGGTATCAATCAGCAACATATGGCAACTTTCGGTTCTCAAGAAATAATTATAAATACAAAATTAGAATTGGTTGAAGAACTACCTAATAATGGAACGGCCATCCTTAATTTAGACAGCGATATTGTTCAAGGCAAAAAGGGTGAGATAAATAATTATAACCCAAATTTGAAGAATATACTTTTTACTTCTACAAAAGAAAAAGCAGATGTTTGGGCAGAAGATATTGAAGTTAGTAAAAAAAGATTAAGCTTTAAGGCAAAGACTAAGAAAGGAAAGTCAGACAAATTTGACTTAAACATTGCAGGGAAGCAAAACATTGAAAATATTTTAACTGCTATTTGTTGTGCAATAGAACTAGATATGACCTTAGAAGAAATTAAAAAAGCTATAGCTAAAATAGAAGAAGAGAATGTTTTAGTAGGATTAAGAGTTATTGAAAGAGAAGACGATTTAGATATTATAGATTCTAGTTATTCTTCTAACCC
>CAYPLZ010000045.1:0-1624 GCA_964411855.1 uncultured Candidatus Saccharibacteria bacterium | reverse complement strand
TTATTGAAAGAGAAGACGATTTAGATATTATAGATTCTAGTTATTCTTCTAACCCAACTGGGGCTATTTCTAGCTTAGAGCATTTAAAAAACTGGGAAGGAAAAAGAGTAATTCTTCTTCGTCCTTTGATAGAGCTTGGGCAATCTTCTCAAAGAATTCATAAAAAAATAGGGGAGAAGATAGGAGAAGTTTGTGATTTAGCAATTTTAGTAACAAAAGATCATATTGATGATATTAGAGAAGGAGCTATTCAAAAAGGATTTGACCCAGGGAATATCAAATATATTAAAGAGCTAGATAATGGAATTAATTTTAAAGAAGGGGTAATACTTTTAGAAGGCAGAATTCCAGAAGATATTAAAAAAAGATTAAACTTAGATTACTCAAAAGATGAAAAATAAGTTTCGTCCAACTACAATTTCTTTATCTCCGAACGTGGAAAAGGATGACTTAAATTTAGCCTATAAAACTCTTCTAAGCCCTAAAAAATACATCCGTGGGGATAATATCCAAAAACTAGAAAATAAGTTTAAAAACTATTTAAATAGCGATTATGCTTTTTCTTTCAATAGTGGCCGCTCTTCCTTAATGACTATTTTGAAAGCTCTTAATTTTGATAAAAATGAAGAGGTTATAGTTCAAGCTTTTACTTGTAATGCTACAGTTAATCCAATTTTATGGAATAATTTAAAACCAGTTTTTGTAGATTGTAATGATAATTTTAATGTAGATATTAATGATCTTGAAGAAAAAATTACTTCAAAAACAAGAGCAGTTATAATTCAACATACCTTTGGTATTCCAGCTGAAGTAGAAAAGATAAAAAAGATATGCAAAGAAAATAATTTAATTCTTATTGAGGATTGCGCTCACTCTCTTGGGGCAAGTTATAATGGTCAAAAAGTTGGAACATTTGGCGATGTAGCTTTCTTTAGTTTTTCTAGAGATAAAGTAATTTCTTCTGTTTATGGAGGGATGGTTACCACTAATGATTTTGAAATTGGGCGGAAGATAAAAAACGATTATGCAGAAATAGATTTTCCTTCCTCGTTGTGGGTTTTCCAACAACTAATCCATCCTTTGCTTTTTGAATATCTTTTTCTTCCTTTATATAATTTTTTAAAAATAGGTAAGATTTTATTAATTTCTGCTCAACTATTAAGAATAGTTTCAAAAGCCGTACATTACAGAGAAAAACAAGGCAAAAAACCTTCTTATTTCCCAGCAAAATTACCAAATGGACTTGCTGGACTAGCTTTGAACCAAATGGAAAAAATTGATAAATTTAATAAACACAGGGTAGAAATTTCTAAGGTTTACCAAAAAGAATTTGCAGATACTGATTTTGATTTTCCTTCACTAGGAAAAGAGAAAAGTCCAATTTATCTTAGATTTCCCTTAATTCATCCTGATGCTCATGAAATCATAATCAACGCTTGGGATAATAATTTATTAATAGGAGATTGGTATAGAAGTCCAGTAGCTCCCTATGATACAAACTTAGAAAAAGTAAGTTATAAAAAAGGATGCTGTCCAAATGCAGAAGAACTGGCGCTTTCTACTTTTAACCTTCCAACTCATATCAATATTTCAAAGAAAAAAGCAAAAGAAATAGTTCAATTTA
>CAYPLZ010000044.1:0-4373 GCA_964411855.1 uncultured Candidatus Saccharibacteria bacterium | reverse complement strand
TCCGTTGGCTGAAAAATGGCTTGAAGAGGCGGCAAATCAAGGGTTTGTATTTTTCTGCTTATAGTATTAATTAAAGCCTTCATCTTTTCAACGTCTTCTTTTTCTATCTTATAATTTAAATTAATTAATCCCCCTCTTTTATCAGGCTCCAAAAACTCTAATTGCCCCTCTTCTACTCTGTATTTATCACCAAAATCTTTCGAGTTTTCAATTAGTAACTTATAGAAAATTAACTGATTTTTATACTTCCATAATTTAATCTTTTCATAATCACTTTTTCCCTTCCAATCCTTTGAGGGCTTGCCAGTCTTAAAGTCTGTAACTAGCATCTTTTTCTTTTTTTCAGTTTCGATTTTATCAATTTTCCCAGTAATAGGATTGCCATTAATTTCTACTCCTCGGCTTGAAAAATTATATTCAACCAGGTGTTCCGGACTAAATTCATCTTTTTTGTTCTTATAAAAGCTCTCTAAGGCACTTTTGCCTCTGTCTAATAATTCTTTATACTCCCTTTCGTTTAAAGGTTGATTGATCAATAACTCTTTAAATATAGAAAGGACTTTTTTAAGAGAAGGGAGCTCTTCTTCTCTTTTTAATATCATATAAATATTATTCATTGTTTGATGCATTGCAGTACCAAAGCAGAGTCCTGGTGTTTTTGCTTGAGGAAAACGTAATAAATTCTGCTCTAAGAAATAATGCGGCCCTCCTTTTGTTACATCTAAGAAGTTATTTAGATGAGTAACACTTAACTTATAGTTGTCTAAAACTTCAGATAAAAGTGCTTTTTGGTCATCCGTTTCAGGTAAAAAGAAGGAGGTTGTCATGCTAGATTCTAATGCACTAATTTTCTCATCTTCATCAATCATCTTTTCTTCTGGGCTCAAAAGTTGGGCTGGCTCGTTATCTTCTTTTTCTTCTTCTGTAGCTGCCAAGAATTGAAGAGGTAAAAACTCTTTACCTTTTTCGTCCTTTTCAAATGAAGTTAAAATTAATTCATGGCGAGCTCTAGTTAATACCACATAAAATAATCTTAGCTGGTCATCTACATCTTCTTGGTCTGGTTTTACCCTTAAATTTTGCGGAAAAGGTAGAATTGAATAACGTCTTTTTTTGGCCCATATTTCATCTTGACAATTTAATACAAAAACCGAATTAAACTCTCTTCCTTTAGCTTTATGTGCGCTTAATAATTCTACCTTATCTTCTCCTGTAATAAATCTGCTTCTATTAATTAAGGGTAAATTAATTTCATTATGGAGCTCTACAAAATTAAGCAAGTGTTCTAGTTTTAAAAATTCTTGCTGCTTGTAATCTCTAACTTTTTGAATAAAAGTTTGCAGACTAGATAAAAACCATAACTTGTCTCCTTTTTCATTTTTATCAAAATAATAATTCCTAAAAGGAGATCTAATATTTAAAGCTTTGGTTCCAATTATAAAGTCAATCATCTTTTCTAAAGGCTCATAACTAGCCCTATTTGATAACTCAAGAAAGAAATTAGCAATATCATTTAGCTTCCCTTTTTTATCTAACATACAATCTAACCAATCTTTTCTGTTTGTTTTAGAATCAGCAGCTAATTTTAAAATTTCCTCTCTTTTTATTTGCCAAAAAGGATAACTTAAAATTTCTGGAAGATAAGATAAGGCTTTGTTTTTTTCATTATTTGATAGATAAACAACAACTCTAATCATCTTTATAATTTGTTCGATATAAGGCTCTTCTAATACATTCTGTTGCCTTTCATAAGAAATAGGAATATCAAAATGATTTAAAAAAGGTATTAATTCTTGTAGATTTTTATGATAACGACTAATAATGGCTATATTATCTGGGTCTTCTTTCTTTTCAATCTTTTCATTAATTTTTTTTGCTATCCAATAATACTCTTCCTCTTTATTTTTAAATTTATAGTGATTTATAAACTCTTTTTCTTTATTCTTTTGAACAGATTCTAGTGTTTTTTGAATTTGAGGAATAATATTTTCTAATCTTTTTTCTCCTTTTTCAATGATAAACTTTGCTGTCTTTAAAACATTTTCCGAAGATCTGTAATTTTTTAAAAGTGTAACTATTTTAGTATCCTTAGATTTCTTTCTAAACTTATGAATATTTTCAACTTCTGCTCCCTGAAACTTAAAAATAGCTTGATCATCATCCCCTACAACAAAAATATTTGGCTCCTCCTTTTTAGTTAGAAGATGTAGCAATCTCATTTGGGCTTCATTAGTATCTTGAAACTCATCAACAAGAATAAAAGAAAATTCTTCTTGGATCTCTTTTCTAAAAGATTCATTGTTTGAAAGAACTTGAATAACATCAAGAATCATATCATCAAAATCATAATACCCTTTCTCGTGCATTCTCTTTTTGTACTCCTTATAGATTTCGGCTAATGCTTTCAATTTTTCAATATATTTTGCATCTTTAAAAATCAACTCCCCTTCTCTCTTTTTAGTCCATTTTCTTTTCCATCTGGTAATAGGTTTAGTTTTCTCCTTTTCTTCTGCTTCTTCTAGAGCTTTTTCAAAGCTCCTTTTTACAACAGAAATTAAACTTTCAATATGAGGTAACTTATTTCCTTTTTTATTCTTATCTAGTCTTTCTAAAAGTTTTTCATAATCTTTAAAGTTGCTCTTACTTACTCTGCTATCTAGATATCTCTGCAGTAGATCATTAATTCTTTGCATCTCTTTTTCATTAGCCTTTAATATCTCTTTAAATTCTTCTGGGGTTAAACCTGCTCTCTTTAAAGCAGTAATAGATTTTTTTATTGGTCTAAGATAAATAAAGCCTTGTTCTGGATGGCTCTTTTTAAGAGGATTATCAAAGTTTAAATCTTTAATTATTTCTTTAACAATTTCAGTCTGAGTAATCTCATCAGCCGGATTAAAATTAGCTCCTTTGTAAAAATATTCGGGATACTTATTTATAATATTTACACCTAAACTATGAAAAGTATTAATATTTACTTTAAAAGCTCTATTTCCAATAAAGTTTTGCAGTCTCTCTTTCATGTTGGAAGCTGCGGAATCTGTAAAGGTTAAACAGAGTATCTCCTGAGGTAAACTTTCGGTTTTTTTCAAAATATTTGCCACTCTTAAGGTTAAAATCTCAGTTTTACCAGCTCCTGGCCCAGCAACAACAAGAACAGGCCCGTAAAGGCTGTCAACTGCCTCTCTCTGCTCTTTATTTAATCTTTTGTATCTTTCATCAAACTTGCCCATATCTTCCCCTAAAATATCATTTTTAACTAACTAAAACAAGCAGGAAACCTAAGTTCCCTGCTTGGTGTTTTTTCTTTAATTTTTTATTAAAAAGCCTGAAGATTTCTGAAAGCTTCTTCATAAATTCCTAACACTTCTTCAGCCCGATCAAGATCTATTTCGTAATCAGGATCTCTTGCAATACTATTTCTAATTTTATGAGCTTTTAAAACATCTTTCTTGTTTGGTAAGACTCCTGGGCTGAGTTGTTCTAATCTTTCTTCTAAAGTATCTCCTGTATAACCCATTTCTTCTAAAACATCTATAAGCATTGTTTCGGCTTCCATAACAGAAATTTTATAATCAGATTCAGTGCCTGCTTCCTCTACTTTTGAAAGAATATCTTTCCATCTTTTTTCTGCTCTTACCGCTCCAATAGGTCTAAATGTAAAAAATTCCATAAACTTATTAAGATACATTAATTTAAGCCACCCAGTAGTAATGGGAACTATAATTATAAGTCCCAAAAAGAAGAGAGTAATTAGTATAAAAATATATTTAATAATTATGAGCCAGAGAGGAAAGTCAGGATTAGCCAAAAGTTCAGCAAAAAATCCCGAAAATTGAAGAAGATCTTCAAAAAATGGACCTGTTCCGAAATATACTAAAATTTTATCTAATAAATTAATCATAAATTAAATTAGCTAATTCTAATATTTTGTATTCTTCAAAAGGTTTTCCAATTATTTGAAGTCCTACAGGTAAAGAATTAGTCTTTCCAGCTGGCACAGAGACTGCAGGAAGACCGGCTAAATTAACCGGGATTGTACAAATATCAGCCAAATACATTGAAAGAGGATCTTCTGATTTTTGGCCAATTTCAAAAGCAGGTGTTGGAGAAGTTGGTGTGATTAAAAAGTCTACTTCTTCAAATGCTTTTGTAAAGTCTTTTTTAATTAAAGTCCTTACTTTCTGAGCTTTTTTATAATAAGCATCATAATAACCCGAAGATAAACAATAAGTACCAAGCATTATTCTTCTCTTAACTTCGTCTCCAAACCCTTTTCCTCTTACGTCTTTATAATTTCCTTTTTTAGTATTTAAACCATACTTAACTCCGTCATAACGAGCTAAATTAGAGCTAGCCTCAGAAGGTGAAATAAT
>CAYPLZ010000043.1:0-4652 GCA_964411855.1 uncultured Candidatus Saccharibacteria bacterium | reverse complement strand
AGACTAATCTTTTTAATTAATAAGCAAAATGGCTGATAACAATCGACCTTCTGCAAAAGAATTCCTTGAATACATCATAAAGGGAATCGTTGATTACCCTGACAAGGTGGAAATCGATAGGAAAGTAGACGAAATGGGAGTTCTACTTTCTTTAAGGGTTCATCCAGACGACATGGGACAAGTTATTGGAAAGAACGGAGACACAGCAAGAGCTATTAGAACTCTTGTAAGAATTATTGGTCTCAAAAGCAGAGCTCGAGTCAATCTTAAGATTGAAGAGCCTGAAGGAAGAAAAGGGGGTTCCAACGGAAGTAGTGAAAAAAAGAATAGTCAAGACGACGAAGATCTTGACGATTTGAAATTATAAGCGTGTAAACCCTTTATAGAACCCTAATTTAAGAAGCTGTGCTATTTTTGGCACAGCTTCTTGTTTATAATATTATGAAATTCGACATTATTACAATTTTTCCAGAAATATTTGAGTCCTATCTTAATACCTCTTTAATTGGAAAGGCGAGAGAAGAAAACCTAATAGAGGTTAACATTCATAATTTAAGAAAATGGACAGACGACAAACATAATACTGTTGATGATAAGCCTTTTGGGGGTGGCTTGGGAATGGTAATGAAAGTAGAACCAATTTATAAAGCTGTAAAAGAAATTAAAGAAAAAAACAACATAAACAAAGAAAAGCAAAAGGTAATCCTTTTTACCCCAAGAGGAGAAGAGTATGATCAAAAAAAAGCTAGTGGTTTTTCTAATTTAGAAAACATTATAATGATTTGTGGAAGATATGAAGGGGTAGACCAAAGAGTAGCAGATCATATTGCAGATATTGAACTTTCTATAGGAGATTACGATCTAATGGGAGGAGAACTTCCTGCAATGGTAGTCTTAGAAAGCACAGCAAGATTAATACCTGGAGTGATCGGAAAAGAAGAATTATTAAAGGAAAGAGTAACAAAAGAAAAAAAATTTATAGAATACCCTCAATATACTAGACCTCAAGTTTTTGAAGCAAAAGAAGGAAAAAAATGGAAAGTTCCAGAAATTCTTCTGTCTGGTCATCATAAAAAGATAAAAGAATGGAGAGAAGAAAAAGGAGAAAAGATAGGTTGATAAAGTAGTTTTGTTTTGCTATACTTATTGCAGTATTTAAGGGTAGGTGGCGGAGTAGACAAACGCATCAGACTGTAAATCTGACGGCATTATGCCTACGGGGGTGCAAATCCCTCCCTGCCCACACTTCTTTTTTAAAGCCCGGATAGTTCAGAGGTAGAACGCTTTCATGGTAAGAAAGAGGCCGTGGGTTCAACTCCCGCTCCGGGCTCAGATAAATTTTAATCAAATATATCATGGCTAAAAATAAGAAAAATAGAATAAGACTGAAATGTACTGAATGTGGAAGAGTAAACTATTACTATCCTGGTACATCACAAAAAAGAGATTTAGAATTAAAAAAATTCTGTAAAGTATGCAGAAAGCATACCCAGCACAAATCAAAATAATAATTGACATACGGGGACTTAGTTTAATGGCAGAATAACGGTCTCCAAAACCGTTGATGGGGGTTCGAATCCCTCAGTCCCTGCTTTTTTTATTTATGGATTTTTTAAATCACCTAATTAAAAAAGGATGGCTTAAAACTGATCGAATTATTAATGCTTTTGAAAAGATTAAGAGAGAAGATTTTGTTAGGCCTGATTTAAAAGATGCAAGCGGTTATGACCAAGCACTCCCAATAGGTCATAATCAAACAATTTCTCAACCTCTAGTAGTTGCTTTTATGCTTGAAAAGCTAGATCCTAAACCTGGCCAAAAAGTCTTAGATATTGGCTCTGGTTCGGGATGGACTACAGCTTTACTTGCTGAAATTGTGGAAGAAAAAGGTAAAGTTATTGCAATTGAAATAATTGAGGAGTTAATGAATTTTGGAAAGAAAAATGTTGAAAAATATAATTTTGTTGAGAAAGGTATTGTAGAGTTTTTTTGTAAGGATGGAAGGAAAGGACATAAAGAAGAGGCACCTTATGATAGGATCTTAGCTTCTGCCTCTGCAAAAACTCTTCCTCAAGAATGGAAAAGCCAACTAAAAGAAGGGGGTAAAATAGTTGCCCCAGTAAAAGAGTCAATATTTTTGTATAATAAAGAAGAGAAAAGGATCGAAAAAAAATATCCAGGTTTTAAATTTGTTCCATTAGTGAAAAATGAAAAATAATATTATTGCCTATTTAATAGCACTTTTTTTATTATCTTTCCTTTTTCTTTGTATAGCGATATATTATCCTCTTCAAAGTAGAAGTTTTGCAGAAGAAAAAATATTCGAGATAAGAGAACAGGAAGGACTTTTTAAGATTGCCCAAAAACTAGAAAGAAAAAAATTAATCAGAGATAACCTTATTTTCGAGCTCTATGTAATTGCTAGGGCTGATTTTTATAATTTAAAAAGGGGGCATTATAGGTTAAGCACAAATATGAGTATTGCAGAAATAGCCCAAAAAATTATTGATGGAGAAACCGTTGATTTTAAGCTAACTTTTATTGAAGGATGGGACAGAAAAAAGATAGGAGAATATTTAGAAGAGAAAGAAGTAATCCAACTGGAAAACTTTCTTGAACAAACTAAAAACTATAATAAGGATTTAGAACTTCTAAAAAACAAACCAAAAGAATTAAATCTAGAAGGTTATCTTTTCCCAGACACTTATTTTTTTGAAAAGAATGTAAACTCTAAAGAAATAATCGATAGGATGCTTTTAACTTTACAGAATAAACTAAAAAAAGAAACGGAGTTAGAAAACAAAAACATTCATAAGATAATTACAATGGCTTCTCTTATAGAGAAGGAAGTTAAGACTTATGAAGATAAGAGAATAGTTTCTGGAATAGCTTGGAAAAGATTGGAAAACAATGTCCCACTTCAAATGGATGCCACAATAACATACTTAACTGGCAAAAATAGTACAAAAGTATCTCTAAAAGAAACTGAAATAGATTCACCCTATAATACTTATAAAAATAGAGGGCTTCCGCCAGGCCCAATTTGTAATCCTGGCTTAGACAGCATTAAAGCAGCTCTAAACCCTAAAGAAAGTGAATATTGGTATTACCTTTCTACTCCAAGTGGAGAAACTATTTTCAGTAGGAATCTAAGAGAGCATAATATAGCAAAAGAAAAATATTTGAAAAATTAACACTTGACACAGACCTATATTTTTGGTAGATAAAAGTAAGTAAAAATTAAATACTATTGTCGCAGACCAGGGGCACTCAATAAGACCTCTCGAGACAAAAAAGAAAAAGTACTGCGACATCTAGGTCGTAGTTTTTAATTTTTAAATTAATAATTAGTCTAAAAGCAAAATATGGCATTAACACGAGAGCAAAAAGAAAAAATTGTTGCGGAGCTAAAAGAAAAGATTGGAAAACAAAAGACAATGTTCTTTGTAGAAATTAGTGGACTTAAAGTAAACGAGATGTCAGAGCTAAGAAAGAAACTAAAAGAAGAGGATGCTGAATTACAGGTTGTAAAGAAAACTTTAATGGAAATAGCACTTGAAAAAGCTGAAATAGAAGATGTTGAACCAAGAGAATTAAAAGGAGAATTAGCAATAGTTTTTGGTTATAAAGACTTAGTTTCTCCTGCAAAAGTAATCTATGAATTTGCTGAAGAAAATGATGATCTTGAAATACTAGGAGGTTACTTTGAAGAAGAAGTCAGAGAAAAAGAAAAAGTTGTCCAGTTTGCTAAACTACCAAGCAGAGACGAACTACTCTCTAGGTTAGTAGGAAGCATAAATGCTCCAGTTTCAAACTTCGTAAATGTATTACAAGGGAACATAAGATCCTTTGTGTATGCTTTAGATCAAATAAAGGTTAATAAACAATAAATAACTAATATAAATATTATGGCTAAAAAAGAAGATAAAAAAGAAAAAAAGGAAAAGAAAGAAGAGGAAAAAGAAGAAAAGAAAGAAAAAAAGGAAGATAAAGAAAAAGAGGAAGAGGAAAAAGAAGAAAAAGAAGAGGTAGAAGTGCCTGAAAAATTTGAAGATATTGTTAAAACAATTGAAGAGATGTCTGTTTTAGATCTTTCTGAACTAGTTGATATTCTAGAAGAAAAATTTGGTGTCTCTACTTCAGCTCCTGTTGCAGCCGCTCCAGCTAATGGAGGTAATGGCGGAGGAGAAGAGGAAGAAGAAAAATCAGCTTATGATGTAGAAATTCAAGAAATTGGTGATAAGAAAATCGATGTTATTAAAGCTGTAAGAGATATTACAGGAAAAGGGTTAAAAGACGCAAAGAATCTTGTTGACTCAATTCAAGATGAGCCTCAAGTAATTTCAAAATCAGTACCTACTGATGAGGCTAAAGAAATGAAAGAAAAAATTGAGGAAGCAGGAGCTACTGTAGAGTTAAAGTAAGTCTACAGAAATTAGTTCAAGCTCGCTAGTTAAAAGATAAGCAACTTTTCCATCTTCGCTGATAGAAAAGTCTATAGGATTATTAAACTTATCGCATTGGATCTGTTTTGAAATAGTTCCATCCTTGTTAAAGATAATTATTCGATTAGAATCTGAAGCTAAGAGGTAAAGATATTCTAAGTCGTTATTAGTATAAAATTCTACTATATTTTCGATTTCAGGATACAA
>CAYPLZ010000042.1:0-4706 GCA_964411855.1 uncultured Candidatus Saccharibacteria bacterium | reverse complement strand
CTTCTTTTGAATTTCTTCTTCAAATTCTTCAATAGGTTGCTCGTCTTTACTTTCTTTTTCTTGAGTGGTAGTGCTTAATCTAACCCATTTTTCTTTAATTGAATTAGAGTTAAGTCCTAACATTTGAAGGTAAGGGGAAAGAACAGAAGGAAAAGTTTTAACTTTAAGATAAATTTGATCTTCTATAGTAATAAATTCAGTTTCTCCAGTCATTGTCATTCCTTCAGTAGCAAATTCAATGGTACCATTCCCTTTCATTTTATTTTTTTCACCTTTTCCATCGTACTTGTAATCAATTGTGAAGCCTATTTCTTGTTCTGGTCCTTTTACGCTTCCAATTATTTTTGAATCAAAAGTTTCTATATCTGTTATATTTTCACCAGTTTTTTTAATAACTTCTTTAGGGCTTGGCCTAAAAGGATTCCAGCTAGGATTCCAAGCTTTAGTAGCTAGCAACCCTGTAAATGTTACTACAAAAACCAAAGAAACTATACCAATTATTTTTCCAGTATTCATTGTTTTATTTAAATTATTCTATAATTTAACCTTTTTTATATATTATCATTTTTATTGTTAAATAAAAGGGAATATGATAATTTAAAAATACAATGAAAAAGGTAGAATTAATGAGCCCAATTAAGAACTGGACCTCGCTTGAAGCATGTAAAAAATATGCTGATGCAGTCTATTTTTCTGCATCTAGTATGAGCTTAAGAGCAGGTGCAAATAATATAACTCTAGATGAGCTAGGGGATTTTGTTAATGAGTGTCATAAAAATGACATTAAGGCTTATCTAACTGTTAATTCCGTAGTTTATAATCAAGATCTTGATAAGGTAGAAGAAGTTATTCAAAAAGCAAAAGATGCAAAAGTAGATGCAGTAATTGTTTGGGATCCAGCTACAATAGAAATTGCAAAAGAAGTAGGGATAGATTTTTTTATATCTACTCAAGCAAATGTTTCAAATTACAAAGCCGCAGATTTTTATAAGAATATTGGAGCTAAAAGAGTGATTGTGGCTAGAGAAATGACTTTGGACCAAATTAAAGAGATGAGAAATGAAACTGATGTTGAAATAGAAGCCTTTATTCATGGGGCCATGTGTCTTGCAATCTCTGGCAGATGTATACTATCTGCTTATTTTGAAAACAAATCTGCCAATAAAGGAGCTTGTCATCAACTTTGTAGAAGAAAATGGAAACTAATTGATGACGATGGAAATACTATAGAACCAGAAGGACAATACTTTTTAAATCCTAAAGATATCTGCATGATTGAATATATTCCAGAGATGATAGAAGCAGGAATCGATGCTTTTAAAATAGAAGGGAGACAAAGAGATCCAAATTATATTGAAACAACAGCTAAGTATTACAGAAAAGCAATAGAAGCTTATTACAATGATAGCTTTACAAAAGAAAAAGCAAAGAAATGGAAAAAAGAATTAAAGAAAGTTTATAATAGAGAATTTTCTACAGGATTCTATTTTGGCACACCAGGAGCAGAGGGAATTAATTTTGAAAATTCAGGTAGTGCTGCAACTACTAAAAGAAAGGAGATAGGATTTGTTACACATTATTACCCAAAATCAAAAGCTGCTGCTATTAAATTAAAGCATAGAGGATTAGAAGTTGGAGAAAAAATTACAATAGAAGGAGAAAATACTTATATTAAGCAAGAAGTAGAATCAATTCAGATAAATGGAGAAGATGTCCAAAGAGCAGAAAAAGGAAGTACGATCGGATTGAAAGTCAAAAAGAGAGTAAGGGAGAATGACAAAATTTTTGTAATTATTGATTAAAGATAAACTTTTTAAAAAGAGAAACCACACCGTTTTGGTGTGGTTTTTTTATTTATTTTAGTAAATTTACAATTCCTGCAATTGCAAAGATTGTCAGAATAGGGCCTATCCAAACAAGAAAATCTCCCATCAATTCTTTCAATTTTATAATCCCCCTTCTTTTAGTTTGAAAAACCGGTATTTACTAAGATAATGTAAATTTGACAAAATTTCAAGTATTATGTTAAATAAAGAAAATAGTTCTTTCCAAAACCTAAAAAGGAGGCAAAAAAATGAGTCTTTTTAATGTAGGTTTTCCGCCATTAGCTATAGTAGGAGTTGTGTTCGCAGGTCTTTTTTATTTTATAGCAAGCAGGAAGAGATTTTTAGTAAGGTTTGCAATCTTGGTGTTGGTGCTGATTTTTCTGCTCCTTTCTTGTATAAGAATTGGTGTACCGGGATATGTTGGTTTGATTGAGAATTTCGGAAGGATGACAGACCACTATATTGGAGAAGGAGTTTACTCTTTAAATCCTTTTTCTCAAATTAAGTATATGACAATAAGAGATCAGTTTGTAAGTGTAGAGGGAGAAGTCCCAATACAAGGGGTAGACAAAAGTATTCATTATCAAGGAAATGTTAAGTTTTCCTTGAATCCCAAAAAAGCTAAATCTGTCTATTTGAAGTTAGGACCCAGCCCAGCAAAATGGAAAGAAGAAGTTAGAACTCAAGTAGATAAGCTTTTTAGTCAGAGAATATATCGCAAGAATGCAGAATTAATTGCACAAAATGCAAGCTTTGATAATTTTGTTAGAGCAAAAATAGAGACACTTGGATTCAAAGTTAGCTCTTTAGATAAAATAATTAATGTACCAAGAGTAGAAACGAAAGTAGCGAAAACAAACAAAACAGGAAAAACCTTTAAAGAAGCTGCCAAAGAAAAATTAGGACAAGCAAAAGATTTTGCCTATGAGAACAAAAAAGCAATAGCAACAGGAGTTACAATTGCCACTTTAATTAAACTTGCTGGCAAGTTTATTCCTTTTGTTCCGGCTTTTTAGTTAAAAACTTCTTACAACAAAAACCCGCCCAAAAGGCGGGTTTCTTTATTTTAAAATTACAATTCTTTGTGATACTATAGAAAAAGATTAATAAAGGACAATATACTTTAAATATTAAAAATGGCAAAGAAAAAATCAAAGAAAAAAAAGAAGAGTAAAAAGAAGAAAAGTTCTTCTCAAAAGGTAAAAAAGACAAAGATAAAAGTTATTGGAATTGGGGGAGGAGGAAGCTCAATTATTTCAGAAATTGCTCCTAATATTAGAAAGGCTACATTTCTAGCTGCTAATACAGATGAACAAGCTTTAGATAATGTCCCTAAAGGAGTTAAGTCTTTTTCTTTTGGTGATAAATTTACTAAAGGTTTGGGAGCAGGAATGAATCCAGATTTAGCTAGAAAGGCAGCAGACGAAAACAAAGAAAGAATTAAAAAAGAACTTCAAGGACAGGATCTTTGTATTATTGTAGCTTGTCTTGGAGGAGGAACAGGATCTGGTGCTGCACCTGTATTTGCAAGAATTTCAGAGGAATTAGGTAATTTAACCTATGGAATATTTACACTTCCTTTTGAATTTGAAGGAGCAAAGAAGATGCAAATTGCCCGTGATTCTTTAGAAAGTACTAAGCCACATCTCAATGCTTTATCTGTAATTCCTAATGAAAGAATATTTAAGATTGTTGATAAAACTACTCCTTTGAAAGAAGCATTTTCTATGATTAATGATACTTTAAGTAATGGTTTAGAGGGTTTAATTGAAATGATATACAAGACAGGCCTTATAAATATTGATTTTGCTGATCTTAAGAAAGTATTAGAGGCAAGAGGAAATTATTCTTATTTAAATTCGGTTGAAATTAAAAAAGACGAAAAATCTACTGAGACATTGATCAAAGAAGCAATAAATAGTCCACTTTATCCTTACGGAATAGAAAAAGCCAAAGGTATTTTGATTAATATTATAGGGGGAATGGGACTTGCCTTATCTGAAGTGGATCATATCTCTCAATCTTTTTCTGATTTAGTTAATGACGAAGCTAAGATTATTTTTGGTTTTTGGCCAAAAAGAAAGTATAAAGGAAAAATTAAAGTTACTCTTTTAGCTACAGGGACCACTGCAAAGCTATTCTCTGGCGAAAGAACTAAACCAAAAAGAAAGAAGAAAGAAAGCAAGAGAAAAAAGAAAACAAAAACCAAAACAAAAAAGAAAAAATAAAAAAACAAAAAAAAGAAAAAGAAAAGAAAAAGAAAAAAGAAAAAGAAGAAAGAAAGCAAGAGCAAAAAGAAATCTAAATCCAAATCAAAGAAGAAAAAATCAAAGAGCAAAAAAAAGAAAAAGAAAAGTAGCCAAAAAAATAGTTTAGATGAGGCTATTGAAAAAGCTAAAAAAATCAAAGAAGAAAAAGAACAAAAGAAAAGGATAAAAAAGAATGCACTTGAGGTAAAAAAAGAAAAAGAAGAAGCTGAGAAAAAGATATTAGAAGAAGAAAAACAATGGGAAATTCCAGCTTTCTTACGTAAGAATGAAAGTTAAATCCGAGACTTAAAACTATAAGTTACCTTTTAAAAAGAGGAGGAAACTCCTCTTTTTGTCTTGTAACAAATGTGCTATTATGAACTAAATTAAAAAGAATTATTTTTATGAAAAAAGTAAACTCAAAACTATTAAAAGAAATATTTAAAGAAAAACCTCACGATGCTAAAAAATATGATACTGGCTTTATGCTAGTAATCGGAGGATCAGAATTTTATTCTGGAGCTCCTGCCTTTTCCGCTTTAGGAGCTTATAAAACTGGAATAGATATGGTCCATATTATTGCTCCTGAAAGAGCTGCAAAATTATTTCTCAGGGGGATTGGCCAGAAACC
>CAYPLZ010000041.1:0-4832 GCA_964411855.1 uncultured Candidatus Saccharibacteria bacterium | reverse complement strand
TTCACTGAAATCTTTTATTACTTTTCCAATTTCTTTTTCGCCCTCTTCCTCTTTTTTGGCTAGGGTTTTTTGAATTTCTTTACCGCTTTTTTTAATTGTTTTATTTAGATCATTGAAATATTTTTCGTATTTATCGATAGATTTTTCAGTAATATTTTGAATTCTTTTTTTAATATCTCCAGAGCTTTCTCCAATTGCTTCCCTTATTAATTTTTCAAGTTCTTTTTCTAGTTCGTGAGAGATTTCTAGCTCAACCCTATCTTCATCTTTTGACTTAGGGATAGAGCTTTTTATTAGTAGGTAAGAAGTAATTAAACCTACCAAGAATGCGACTGTTCCAGCTATTAAAGTTGTATTGTTTAGAATTTGATTAAGCATATTTTATTAATCTTAATTTATGTTGGCAATTGATAAAATAATATGAAAAAAGCTAGTCCTAGACCGGCTCCTGTTAATATAATAATTCCTAATAAATTTATTAATAAGCTTAGTTGAATATTCTTTTTAGCTAATGGGTTTCTTCCTATAGCTTCAATTCCGCTTTGTAGAGTTCTAACAAAAGAGATAAAACCCAATAAAAAACTACCTCCACCTACTAACGCGGCAAAGATATACCGAGCTATTTGAGGAAAGTCTTCTGAGTGTTGTACTTGCTGAAAAAGACTTAAGCTTTGTTCTAGGAATCCACTTCCTTGTAGCTCTCCAACTGATCTTTCGCGTACGCCTAGCAATACTCTTATTTCTCCTTCTTCGCCGGATAGGTTTTCTAAAGCCTTGCCGATAATGTAACCAGATTTAGTTGATTTTTGGCCGATACCTGGGTTATCGGATGAGGTTATATAGTCTCCTTTTTTAATTTCTCCGTTAGAATTACTAACTTTTACAAGGGCTTCTCCTTGAGAGGCTACTAAAAGAGTAGAGGTTGTAGGTCTATTAAAAGAAACAGATGATTCTTCAACAACTACACCAATTATTTTTTCTGAATAAGGTTCGTTGCTTTTTACTAATCCATTTTCTCCTTCTGAAACAATATTGCCTGGTTCTATTTCAGGATCCTCACTGATTAGATAACTTGCAGATTGTGGTAAGAAATTAGCTGCTCCAATTTTTCCACCTATTAGTAGTAGGCAAATAATTGTTGCAACGGCTATTTTTAAAATATTTTTCTGGTTCAAGATTTTATTAATTTTCAATAATTGCTATTTATCTATTTTACCATAATGTTAAATGCTTGTGAAGATGAAAATGAAGCCTTAATTTTAAAGACAAGAATTACTATCAAAAGAATAAAAAAAGAGGGATCTAAGTACAAATTCCGCCACGGAAAAAGGTTTTCCGTGAGGAATTTACAGTAAAATAACCTTGAAATAGAGAATATCGGATAAATTTTTAAGTCAGGAATGAAGATCTTATCTACAATCAATAATCCAAGCAATTAACTTTTATAAATTCTTACGAAATTAATAGAAGTACAAGCCTTATAAATAAGTTAAAATCTATTAAAAATAATTTTAAGTTAGTAGTATTTATTGTAACAAAAAAAACAAAATATAAAAGTGGAAAACTTTCTAGAAGTCTAAAAAAATTGCAAAGAAAAAACTACCTTTTTAAATCTATTTTGCCCCTCTAAATTTTATCAAAAAGAGCATTAAAATGTGACAAAAAAATGATGTAAAAAATTGAGATTTACAGTGTTATTTTTCGGCTGCTTTTTACCCTACGTTTTAAGCTTTAATTTTAATAAAAGTTTTCCACAGGTTTTCGGTTGACTTTTTACCTCAATGCTTTACCATAGATATAAGGGATTTCCGTCACGGAAAGACATTGATATGAACTCAAAAAACCAAGATTTTTTAAAAATTGATGACATTATCAAAAAAGCCAAGGAAAGGGGTGTTGATTTTGGTAGTGCGAAGCCAAGAAGCCGACTTAGGTATTATGCAAAATTAGGACTTATTCCACCGGCAGAAAGAAAGGTTTTTGGAAACGATAATCAGCCTACTGGAGCGTACCCAAAATATGTTCTTGAAATTCTTGAAGAAATAGACAAAAAAATTAAAGATGGAAAAAGTATTAGGGAGATTGCTGAAGAGAAAAAGAAAGAAGAAGAGAAGGAACTGGATGAGGAAATGAAAAAAGGAAAGAGTGAAGAAGAAAAATCTAAAATCCCATCGCCTAGCAGTATTATTCCGAAACATATTGCTGACCTTCTTGAAAAGATTGATGAAAAACTTGGAAAAAACGAACACATTAGTCTTGTTGAAGAAAACAAAAAAGAATCTCAAAGAGCAGAAGTTTCTTATGAAGGTCCTGCGATAACACTAACACCTACATATCGAAAGAAAGATACGCAGGAACAACAAACTCAAGCAGAAGAGGCAGCTGTTCAAAAAGCTCATTTTAAAAAAGAAGAAAAACCTGATTCTTTCTTATTTTCTTTAGTAAGATTCGTAACTCCTATTCTTTTGATGGGAGTTTTTGGCTTTATATTCGGGCTTGGATTTTTTGGAGAAGACATATCTGCTAGCCTACTAAGCTCTCTTTCTACAAGCACTAGATTAAAATCAGATCAAGCTCCAAGAAGCAGTTTAACTGCTGACCTTTTAGCGCAGAGCGGAGGGAATGAATCATTAACCACTCAAGAAATTTCAGATACTTTGAAACCAGAACCTTATTTCAATATCAACGTGGAAACAGATGTTAATGCACCACTAAATCTAAGAGGGGGAGCAACTACTTCTCCCACGCTTTCCTTTTTTCAAAACGGATTTAGCGGGACACTTACAACTTCTAATTTAACAGAGGATCAAACCTACAATCTTCCTAACCAGTCTGGGACAATCTGTTTAAATAGTGGAAATTGTCAGGCAATGCAAGGACAGATATCAGCAACAGGAGGAACAAATGGAAGATTAGCTAGATTTACAGGACCAAATAGTATTACAAGTGCTTCTATCTCTGATCTTTACGAAGGAGATCCAATTTTAAATATTACAGAAGACGGATCAGTATACCTCTCCTCTGCTGAAGGGGATGAGGCGGTTACTTTTGGGACAGAGGATAGTCCATTAAGGATTGAATCCAATGGAAACCTTTCTTTGTATTCAGATGACGAAGGAAATGTTGGAGTTGGAAAAGAAGACCCAGAACAACAACTTGATGTAGAAGGAAGAATCCATGCTACTGGAGATATTTGTACAGACGCAAACGGAGGACAATGTCTTAGTCAAGTAAGTTCTGGTTTTTCCTTTATTCCAAGTGGAGGTGGAGGAGGAATAGACGGATCAGGAAGTTCAGGATATTTAACAAGATGGACTGGATCTGAAGAAGTTGGAAATTCAATTCTTTACCAAACTAGTAATAGTGTTGGAATTGGAAATACAAATCCAACTTCTACTTTACATATTAGCGGAACTACAACAATGAATGGTTTTCAAATGCCAACTAATGCTACTTCTGGTTATGTTTTAACAGCAATAAATGATTCTGGAGTAGGAAAATGGATGCCGGCTCAGAGCTTACCATCTGGAACAACAAGTCAAACTTTGTATTACGATGGTGCGCAATGGACTTCTAATTCACTTCTTTCAAATACAGGAAGTGCAATTGGAATAGGCACAACAAGTCCTTCTTCCCTTTTAACGGTAGAAGGAGGATTAGATATTACGGGTACCACCACTTTAAATGGGGTATCTTACATTTGGCCTAGTTCAGATGGATCTACTAATCAAGTTTTAGCAACAGATGGTGGAGGAAGTCTTTCTTGGAGAGATGTAGAAGGAACAGGAGATTCTGATTGGTATGTTTCAAGTTCAACAATGTATTCAACACCAGCAGTAGACTATATTGGCATTGGAACAGATTCTCCAACTGAACAACTATCAATTGTAGGAGATACTTCTATAACAGGAGCTTTGAGTATTGCAACTAGTACACTTCCACAGTTAGTGCTAAGTAATGGAGGAAATAATCTTCAATTTTCAATTGGAACTTCAACTTCTGAAATTCAAGCAGATAATGATTTAATTATTAATTCTTTAAGTGGAGAAGTAAGAGCAGGAGACAACGGAGTTGTACTGGCTAGTGCTACTGGTTCCCCTACTGTAAGAGCTTCCGGAGAGTATGTTTTAAGAGGAAGTGTTCCTATTTATAGATATTCGATGCCAGCTCAGACTAACTCAAGTAGTTTTAGAAAAATTTCAAAAACATTTGATTTGAATTCTTCTTTATCTTCTTCAACCCCTGAAAAGATTGATGGTGCAAATAGAAATTACGCTTTCCTTATAAATTTTGCCGATACGATTCCAACTGGAAGTAATTCAAATTGGAGAATGTATCGTCCTAGTACTGGAACTGTTCCTTTAAGCTTTGATATTCAAGGACAGGATATGTCTAATTTAGATGAAGGAAACCCAATAATGTCAGATTATTTTTCAGAAAGTGAAATACCGGATAATGATTGGCAGCTTGAAGTAAGAGTTCCAACCGAAGATGATATTAGGATATTTAATATTTTTCTTTTAGTTTATGACAAAATTAATTAATAAAATTAAAGGTTTAAAATTATTATTAATATTAAATAATTATGAAAATGGAAAACCTCTTAGTGCAACAACTAAGAGAGAGAACAAAAAAAATAAAAAGGTCGATTATTAATCAAAAGATAAGCAAATGTTAAATTTCAAAGACAGAATACTAAAAACTGCTAAGAATCTGTTTAATTCAGATCTTGGCTTAATGAAAGGGACTAGAGTAGTTTCCTTCCTCTTTATCTTTCTATCAATGATAATTGCAGGAGGAGTACTATTTGCTGCTAACACCTATTATGATTT
>CAYPLZ010000040.1:0-5001 GCA_964411855.1 uncultured Candidatus Saccharibacteria bacterium | reverse complement strand
AAAAGTAAGTAAGAAAATAGGGATCAAAATAATGAAAAAGATATAAAAAGAAAAAAGAAAGATAAAAAAGAAATTGAAAGAAAAATAGAAAGCTTTAAAAAGAAATCGAAAGAAGAAAACTTAGAAAATTATAAAGAGAAACTCAATAAAAAACAAAAAATAAGCGATAAGATTAAAGAAGCAAAAACTATTCTTTCTCAAGCTTTTGGAGAAAAAGAATTAAAGGAATGGGAAAAAGAAATAGAAAACTACAAAGAATTTAATAAAAAAGAACCTGGTATTAATTACAAAGAAAGCAAGGTTCAAGAATTTAAAAAAGAAAAAGAAAAGTTAGTGGAAAAGATAGAAGATAAGAAAGAAAGAATGGCACAATTTGAAGATGATATTGAGGAAATTGAAAGAAAGGCTAATCGAGCCTTAGACATGAAGGACGACTTTTATTATTGTGATACTTTTTCTGACCTTAAAGAAATTAAAAACAAACTAAATAAATTTATAAAAAAAACAGATAAAGAAAGAGAAAACGCCATTGAAGTAATAGAAATTTTAAAAGAGATGGAAAGCGAAGAAAAGAAAAAGATAGCAGAGTTATTTGGTAAGAATTCTGTAGCCTCTAAATACTTTAATAAAATTACAGATGGTGAATATAAAGAAGTTACCTTTAATGAAGAGAAAGGTGCTATTGAAGTTAAAAATAAAAAAGGGGAGGTCTTAGAAGCTAGTAAACTATCTGGAGGAGCGCACGACCAGCTTTATTTCTCAATAAGAATTGCTTTAGCAGAAAAACTCTTAGAAAAAGAAAAAGGATTCTTTATAATGGACGACCCTTTTATTAAATCAGATCTTAGAAGGCTAAAGACACAATTAAAGATTTTAAAAGATATTAGCTTTAAGTTAGGTTGGCAAATTCTTTACTTTACTGCAAAAGGAGAAGAACTAGAAGAGGGCACTACAGGAGAAATAAAAAGTTTACTAAAAGAAGATATTCAAAAAAATAAAATTAAGCATATTCAAATAAAATGAAAAAACCTGGACTAACAACAGATGCTGTAATTATAAATGATAAAAATGAAGTCTTTTTAATGAAAAGAGCAATCGACCCTTTTAAAGGGACTTGGGTTTTACCAGGTGGGCATGTTGAATACAAAGAAGAGGTAGAAGATGCTTTAAAAAGAGAAATTAAAGAAGAGATAGGAGCTAATCTTAAAATAGAAAACTTATTTGGAGTTTATTCTGCCCCAAATAGAGATCCTCGGGACCATATTGTGACTATAGTTTATACAGGAAAGATAGACGATAATGAAGAAATTAAATTAGGCGAAGAAGCTTCTACTTATAAATTCTTTTCTTTATCAGAGCTTCCTGAAAATATTGGCTTTGATCATAAAAAAATTATTGAAGATCTAAAAAATAGGTAACAAAAAAAGCACTAAGGAACCGTAAATATATAATTTGAAGGGCTTTAGTTTTCTATAAGACATCTCAGGTCGTTTTTTTTGACAAAAACGATCCTGCTCGTTTCCAGAAGCCATACAATTATATATCTACAAATACCTTAGTGCACTTTCATACTATCACTTTTAATTATAAGAGACAAGGGTCAAAATGTATCAATTTCACAGTTTTAAACAAGAAAATATTAGACACGGATCAGTAGGAGAAAAAATAGATCTAAATAATATGTTAGAACTATCAGAAGCAGATAAATTAGTTTATCCAGAGCAAGTCCACGGAAAGAAAATATATCTTTGTCAAAAAGATGACGAAGGAATAATTAAAAATGTAGATGGTTTAATTACAGAAAATAAGGAACAAGCTCTTGTTATTAAAACAGCAGACTGCATTCCCATATTCTTATATAATTCTTCTCAAGAAAAAATTGGATTAATACACGCAGGTTTTAAAGGATTAATAAAAGGAATAATTAAAAATACAATTCAAAATTATTTTAATCCTAAAGAAACAATTGTTGGATTAGGCCCTCATATTAGAAAAGACCATTATTATTTAAGAGGGCCGAACAAAAAGTACTATAAAGAGAATAATTTTAAAAGATATTTTTATAAAAAAGATGATAAGCTTTATTTTAGCATTACAGAACTAGCAAAAGATCAATTACTAGAAGAGGGGATAAAAAAAGAAAATATTGAGGATTGTGGAATTTGCACTTATTGCAGTAATAAGTTTTTATCTGCAAGAGAACAAGGAGATGAGTTTGAATGTTTCGGAAGTTTTATTAAACTATAATAAGTATAAAAAAATTAAAAAAACTATGGATTGCCAAAAAGAAACAAATTTAGAAAATTGTCCTTGTACTTATGAGGGTTGCCCCAGAAAAGGTTTGTGTTGTGAATGCATTGAATACCATCGCAAAAGAGACGAAATGCCAGCTTGTTTTTTCTCTAAAGAGACTGAAAAAACTTACGATCGTTCAATAGAGAGATTTATTAAGGATTATAGAAACAATCAATGAATAAAAAAGTACTAGTTTTAGGTTTTTCTCTTATTGGACTACTAGCTGGGCTTTTAGGTTTTAGCACTTTAAAAACTTCTACTTGTAACCTTCCTCCAATTTCTTCTGGAACTGAAGTAAAGGTTAAAGAGGTAATTGATGGAGACACCTTTAAAACTGAAAAAGGAAATTCAGTCAGAATTTTAAATATTGATGCAGCTGAAAGAGGAGAAAGGTGTTATCTTGAAGCTAAAAATAGACTAGAAGAATTAATTTTAGATAAAAAAGTTGTTTTAAAAAACACTGGCATTGATAAATATTGTCGATACCTTGGCGAGGTTTATAATGACAATACTAATATTGGTTTAAAATTAACAAAAGAGGGTTTAGTTTTAGCACAAAATCAATCCTATATTAAAGCTGAACAACAAGCAAAAGAAAATGAATTAGGTTGCAAGTGGCAAGTTTCAAATACTACAAATGGGGATTTTGAGAGATTAACTCCTTCTAAAACAGGTTTAGATATTGTTGAGGCTTGTGATGCTAAAAATCAAATTGGCAAAGAGGCTTTAGTGGAAGGAAGAGTAATGGATGTGCATCATTCTGATTCCAATACAGTATTTTTAAACTTTGAAAAAGTCTATCCTAACCAATGCTTTACTGCTGTAATTTTTGAAGATGATCTATTTAGATTTTCATCTCAGTTAGAAGAGCGGTATTATAGAGAAAGAGTAAGAGTGAAGGGAATAATAGAAAAGTATGAAGGAAAACCAGAAATAATTTTAAAAACACCTAGTCAAATTGAAATAAAAAATTAATTAAAATAATTTTATGTTTAATATTACAGAGTGCTACAACACATTAGTAAAATTGGTCCTAGATAATAGAGCTGGAATTATTACCTTTATTACTACTTTTTTAGGATCAATTATACTTTTAAAAGTTTTTGAAAAAATAATATTAGTTCGAATTAAGAAATTAACCAAATTAACTTCAGGAAAATTAGATGATGTAATAGTTCAAGTTATTGATTCAATTAGGTGGCCTTTCTATATTACCTTCGCCTTATTTGTTTCTGCTAAATTTGTAACTTTCTCTTCAAGAATTGATACCTATATTAATTATCTTTTCCTAATTGTTTTTATCTATTATCTTACTAAAGGAATTCAACGGATAATTGATTTTTTTGCTAAGAAACTATTAGCTAATGCTAAAGAAGATAAGGACTCCTTAGATCCTTCGGCAATTTTATTAATTAAAAGAATAACTGTAGGAATAGTCTGGGGTGTTGCAATTATAATTGTACTTCAGAATTTAGGCTATAATGTTTCTGCTTTAGTAGCTGGGCTGGGAGTTGGAGGTATTGCAATTGCTTTTGCTTTACAAAATATTCTAGGAGATTTCTTTGCAGCATTTTCAATTTACTTTGATAAACCTTTTGAAACAGGAGATTATATTGTAGTAGGAGAGGATAGTGGTACTGTTAAAAAGATTGGAATTAAGTCTACTAGGATTGAAACTCTAAGAGGAGAAGAATTGATTATTTCAAATAAGAAACTGACAGAGACTAGAATTCATAACTTCAAGAAGATGCAGAAAAGAAGAATTACTTTTAAGCTTGGATTAGGATATGATACTCCGAATAAAAAACTTAAAAAAGCAAAAGAAATAATTAAAGATATAATTCAAAGTATGGACGGGGTAGAATTAGAGAGAGTTAATTTTGTTGGATTTGGAGACTTTAGTTTAAATTTTGAAATCGTTTACTACTTAAACAGTAGAGATTATTCAGTCTATATGGAAAAACAAGGTGAAATTAACTTTAAGATTAAGGAAAGATTTGAAGAAGAAGGAATTAATATTCCTTATCCTACTCAAACTATAAAACTAAACAAGAATGAGTAATATTTTAGAGGTTAAAAATTTAGAAATAGAAAAAAATAAAGACCAAATAATTAAAGATCTTTCTTTCACCGTAGAAAAAGGAAAGATTTTTACTATACTTGGTCCAAATGGAGCCGGAAAAACAACTCTTTTGCAGGCTTTATTGAATTGTATTCCTTACAAAGGAGAGATAGATTGGGAAGTTACCAATAAAGATATAAGTTATCTCCCTCAAAGTTTATCTAGAAAACAATTTGAAAAGTATCCTATATCTATAGAAGACTTTTTCCATTTGAAAATAAAAAAAGAAGAGGAGATCAAAGAAATTTTAGACTTAGTAGGTTTAGAAAAAGAAATTATTAAGAAAAATCCTTCTCAGCTATCTTCTGGACAGTTTCAAAGATTATTGATTGCTTGGGGGCTAGTTGGTAATCCTAAAGTTTTACTTTTTGACGAACCGACAACAAGTATTGATATTAAAGGTCAGGAAACAATTTATTCTTTGCTTTATCGTTTTTGGAAAGAGAGAGATTTAACTATTCTTTTAGTTTCACACGATTTAAATGTTGTTTACGGATATTCTGATAAAGTTCTGTGCGTTAATAAAAGAAAGATTTGTTCAGGAGCTCCAAAAGAAATTTTAACACCTGAATTATTGGAAAAAT
>CAYPLZ010000039.1:0-5163 GCA_964411855.1 uncultured Candidatus Saccharibacteria bacterium | reverse complement strand
AAGCAAAGTATTATATGGCTTAAATGAGGCTAAAGTTGAAATTAGAAAAAGAGATAATTGTATTTTAGTTGAAGGTTATACCGATGTAATTATGTCGCATCAAGCTGGAATTAAAAATGCAATTGCAACTTCAGGAACAGCTTTAACCTCAAGACAATTAGATATTTTAAAAAGATATTCTGATAATTTAACTACAGCTTTTGATATGGATGTTGCAGGGGACTCTGCTACTAAAAGAGGAATTGATATGGCTCAAGCTAAAGATTTTGATGTAAGAGTAATTATGATGCCCGAAGATAGTGATCCAGCAGATATGGTGGCAGAGGATAAAGAAAAATGGAAGAATAAAATAGAAGAATCTAAATCTATTTTTGATTATTATTTTGAAACTACTTTTTCAAAGTATGATAAAGAAAAACCAAAAGGAAAAAAGAAAATAGCAAGGGTTTTATTGCCTGTTATTAAACAAATTCCAAACAAGATTGAACAATCACAATGGGTTCAAAGATTAGCAGAAGAATTTAATACTAAAGAAGAAAATATTGAAGCGGAGCTAAGAAAGGTTGAAACTAGGAGAAATGATTATTATGATAAGGAAAGCACTGAAAATAAGGAAGAGCCCAAAAAGAAGCAAAAGTCAAGACTAGAAAGGCTTCAAGACCTAATTATTAGCTTAACTATTAAAGACAAAGATATCATTGATGAAATAGATGATAAGGTATCTAAATATTTTACTTCAGCTCACAAGCAAATTTTAAATAATCTAAAAGAAGATAAAGAAGATTTTGAAGAAGAAAAAATAGAAGATTTATATAATTATCTTAGCCTAAAAGCAGAGGTAGATCTGAAAGATGTAGACGCCGAAGAAGAAGTTCAAGCCTGTCTTAAGCAGTTTAAAAAATTGATACTTAAAAAACAGCTATCTAAAATCTCGAAAAAGCTTTACAAGGCGGAAAAAGAAGAAGACCAAGAAAAAATTGAAAAATTATCTGAAAAATTTAATAAATTAAGTAAAAAAATAAAAGAGAAAGATGGCAAAAAAGAAAAATAAAAAAAAGAAGGAAGAAGTCAATCCCCGGGACATTAGCCTGAGGGAGCTTGGACTTTCTAGAAGAACAAGAACAGTTTTAGAAAAGAATAGAATTAAAACTGCAGCAGGCCTTATAAGAAGAAAGGAGCAAACCTTGGAAGATATTAAAGGAATAGGCCCAAAATCTATTGACGAAATTAAAGAAGCTTTAGATGAATATGATCTTGAGTTAATTCCAGAAGAAGGAGAAGAACCAGAACCAGAAGAGTTTGAAGAAGAAGAGGAAGATTTAATTTTGGACGAAAAAAAGATTAATAAGCTTATATCCAAAGGAAGACCAAGGGGGTTTGTTACAAGATCTGAAATTCTAGACTTATTTCCTGATATTGAGCAACAAATTTTAGGGCTAGAAGAACTTTATGAAAAATTAGAAGAAGAAGGGATAGAGATAAAAGAAGCGACTGATCTTCTTTCAATGGGAGATGAAAATATGCAAGGTTTATCTAAAGCTGATGTTGATCTAGTCCAATTATATTTAAAAGAAATTGGATCTTATGAGAGAATTACAGCTAAAGAAGAAAAGGAATTATCTAAGAGAATTGAAGAAGGAGATGAGGCAGCAAGAAAGAAATTAATTAGAGCTAATTTAAGATTAGTAGTATCTATTGCTAAAAAATATGCTAAGAGAAGCCCTCTTACATTATTGGATTTAATTCAAGAAGGTAATCTTGGTCTATTTAGGGCTGTTGAAAAATTTGATTGGAGAAAGGGGTTTAAGTTTTCTACTTATGCAACTTGGTGGATTAGACAAGCTGTAACTAGAGCTTTAGCTGATCAATCAAGAACTATTCGAATTCCGGTCCATATGGGAGAAACAATTTCAAAATATCTTAAAATTAGAAAAAGATTAATGCAGGATCTTGGAAGAGAACCACTTGGAGAAGAAGTTGCAGCTGAAATGGATATCTCAACAGAAAAGGCAAATCACATTATGGAAATTTCACAAAAAACTGTTTCTCTTGAAACACCAGTAGGGGATGAAGGAGATAGCTTACTTGTAGAATTTATTGAAGATGAAAAAGTTGAGTCTCCATCAAGAGGTGCTGCTAAAGCACTCTTACAACAAAGATTAAATGAAATTTTAGATGACTTAACAGATAGGGAGAAAAAAATACTTGAGATGAGATTTGGCTTAGAGGATGGTGTTATTCATACCTTACAACAAGTTGGAGAGAAGTTTGGAGTTACAAGAGAGAGAATTAGACAAATTGAGGCAAAAGCATTAGATAAAATTAGAGAGCATGAAGAATTAAAGAAATTGGAAGATTATTAATTCTTGCAATTAGTATTTTTTTGTTCTAAAATACTGATGAAAATTAAATAGATTCTGGGGTAGCTCAATGGTAGAGCGGGTGCCTGTTAAGCACTAGGCTGTCGGTTCGAGTCCGACCCCCAGAGCCAAAAATTAATTCAAGAGTTTATACTCTTGGATTTTTTATTGACAAAATAATAATTTCGTGCTACTTCTAAGTTAAAAGTTCTTATTATAATTATAAGGAGGAGTAAAAATGAATGAAGAGATTTTAAAAGGACTGCTGGAAGAGAACATTATTTTTATTAAAGGAAAACTTACTAACGAAATAGCAGATTATGTACAACATTCTTTGTTTTATTTTATGCAGAAAGGATACCCAGAGATTAAAATTTATATTACTAGCAGTGGAGGATCTGTAGATATCGGTTTAGCAATCTATGATTTTTTAAGACACTATCCTGGAGGAAAAATTGGAATTGTTCAAGGATATGCTAAATCAATGGCTGTTTTAGTTCTACAAGGTTGTGATATTAGAAAAGCAATGAAGCATTCTGTTTTTTTAATACATAATCTTTCTCAGAGCGATGTGAAACTGGAAGAAATAAGGACTCCTGAAAAAATAAATAAATTAAAAGAAAAAATGGAGAAATCGCAGAAGAAGATTAATAGGGTAATTGCAAAAAATTCAAAACTAACTGAAGAAGAAATTAGTAAAAACTTTAATGCAGAAAGATATATTAGTCCAAAAGAAGCAAAAGAATTAGGAATTATAGATGAAATTATTTAATTATATTAAACCGTCTCAAATAAGAGGCGGTCTTTTTATATTTATAATGTTGACAATTTCTAACAATTTGTTAGAATTATTTAACAATAATAAACTTAACAAATTAATATCATGACTATATCTTTTAATACAAAAATAATCTTAGGTGTTTTTACAATTGTAATAGGATTATTTTTAATGGGGTTTGATCTAGTAAAAACTTCTCTAGGTCTATCAATTGTAAATGCAGGCGCAATAATAACTCTCTTTTCTTATATTTATTTAAAGAGAGGAGAAAATCTTAGACATGATGAAAGAAGTAGAGCTATTGGAGCAAAAGCTGCCTCTTATTCTTGGATGTTTACCTTTTTTCTAATAGCAGTTTTAGTTTGGTTATTAGAGTATAATATTATCAATCTTTCTGTTTCTGCCTTACTAGGAATTATTTTAGCTGAAATGGCGCTTACTTTATTAATTTCTAAGTGGTACTTAAATAAAAAAAGTTTAAATGAAAACTAAAATCAAACAATTAAGAGCAAAAGAAGGATTAACTCAAAAAGAGTTAGCTGAGAAAGTAGATGTAAGAAGGGAGACTATAGTTTACTTAGAGCAGGGAAAATATAATCCTTCTTTAGAGTTAGCTCATAAAGTAGCACAAATATTTAAAAAGCCAATTGAGGAGGTTTTTATCTTTGAAGATAGTTCGTAAAAAGTGGTAGGATAAATAAAATGAAAAAGATAATTGTAACATTCTTTTTATTGCTACTCTCCTTCTTGTTTATAATAGGAGAGATGTTTATTCCTTTTATTGGAGAAAACCTAGGAGGATTCTTTTTTCTAGCTCCGATGTTACTTTTCTGTTTGCTAGGGGTTGTATTACTTCTTTTAACTTTGAGGCAAAAAATAGAAGGTAAATTAAAAATAGCCTTTCTTCTAACAAGTTCATCTGCAGTCGGATTTTTTATTTTTGTGATATTGCATAATCTTTTTTATGCTTTGAGCCAAATTGTTAAAGAAATTTTAGTCTTAAACTATTTGGCAGAAGCTCTGCATGCTATTTTCTTTCTGATAGCAGTTATTGTGTGCCCAGTTGGATTTATAGCAGGCTCAACTACTATAATCATATTTTTATTAAGAAATAAAATTAATTAATAAAAGTTTATGAAAGACTCGATAAAAAAAGGATTAGGTTTTGGGTTGACTTCAAGTATTATTACTACTCTTGGGTTAATTATTAGTTTGTCTTTTGGAACAAGATCTGAGGCAGCAGTAATAGGAGGGATTTTAACCATAGCTATAGCTGATGCTTTAGCGGATTCTTTAGGAATACACATTTCTGAAGAGGTTAACCCTGAAAATAGCAATAAACAGATTTGGGCAGCTACTTTTTCTACATTATTTAATAAATCATTTTTTGCATTGACCTTTCTGATCCCTGTCTTGTTGTTTGATTATCCTACTACTATAATTGTGAGTATAATTTGGGCCTTTCTTTTATTAATTATATTTAATTATTATATTGCTATAGATAAAAAAGCTGCCCCTTTGAAATTAATTGGAGAACACTTATTTATAGCAACCTTAGTAGTTATTGCATCGCATTATTTGGGAAGATTAATTAGTTTATTAAATTAAAAAATGGAGCGGAAGAACACATTAATGATTTATCAAGAAGAAGTAAAAGAGCGCTCTTTTATAGATTGGCTAAAAGCTCATACTTCTTTTATGAAACCTTTACATAGATATAAAGGAATTTTAAAGTTAGAAGGAAGGAATTTGATTTTTATAGATAAAAACAAAAATGAAAAAATTGAAACTAAATTAGACAACATTAAAGAAGTTTCACTTGGATTTGATAAAATATTTACAGGATGGGAAGAAAGAGCTGCTCCATGGAATAAGCCTTTAAAAATAGTTTATAATAAAACAGACGAAAAGAAAGAAACTATTTATCTTTTTGCTAATTTCCATCATAGGTATGGAATAAGAACTTCTGACAATAAAGAGGTAAGAAAAAAATTAAAGAACTCATTAATAAATGAAAAAGGTACT
>CAYPLZ010000038.1:0-5334 GCA_964411855.1 uncultured Candidatus Saccharibacteria bacterium | reverse complement strand
TTTACAAAAAAGAAGATATAGGTAATTTCTAAAATTGCAAAAGTATTTAGTACTAATATAAAAACAAACCAATTTAGTTGTTTGTTTCTTGCGGCTTTCCACAACGCTACTCCTTTCCATGGAAGGACCCACAGAAAAAGTAACAAAAGAATTATTGGATTTTCTAGTAAATATTCTATTCCCATCTTACTCAAATTTTACTGCTGTTCCATAAACTAATAATTCTGCAGCGCCACTCATAACTTGAGAGGTAGTAAAACGCACACTGATAATTGCATCTGCTCCCTTGCTTTCTGCTTCTTCTACCATTTCTTTTAAGGCTATCTCTCTAGCCTCGCTAAGAGCAGCTGTGTATTCTTTAATTTCTCCTCCAACAATATTTCTCAATCCAGCTATAATATCTTGACCAATATTTTTAGCTCGGATGGTATTTCCTCTAACTAAACCTAAAGTTTCTTTAATTTCCTTACCTTTTATTTTTTCTGAAGTTGTAATAATCATATTTTTTTCTTATCTTTTATTCTCTCATCAATGAGAGAAATTAATATTATTATTGCGCCCACTATTAATGCTACTGTTCCCCATCTTACTAAAACAGGGACATTTGAATCTTCGAAGAATTTATAAAGTGAATACCCTGATAAAGATGCTAGTCCTCCAAAGAATATTATTAAGCCTATGATATTTAATTTTTTCATTTTGCTCTAGATAAATTTGAGGCTTTTGTAATTTGACCGTTAGGAATAAAATGAATAGTTCCTTCTTCGTTTTTTATTAAAGTCCTTCTTAAATCAAAATCTTTTACTTCTCCTTTTAATCCCGCAACTTCTACTTTTTCCCCTACTCTGTACTGATCTTCAATAAGAATAAAAAACCCAGCAATATAATCTTTTACAAGGTTACTGGCTCCCATACTAATTGCCAAACCAACAATACCAGCACCAGCTAGAAGTGGAGTAATATTTATTCCAAGCTCTGGTAGTATTGTTAAAATTCCAACTACAAAAACTGTAACATTTAGAATTGAATTTAAAACCCCTTTTAAAGTTTTCTTCCGCTCTTCTCCTTTACTTTTTAATTTTTTTGGAAATTTAGAATCTAAAGTTTTGGAAATAAAAACATTTCCTACTTTTTTAAAGATTATTAATAAAAGGAAAATAAATAATACTTTTCCCCCTTTATAAAGTCCTTGATAAACAAGAACCCTAATTAAATTATCTCCCATAAGGTTTAAATTAAACATAGTAGTTTATTATAATATTTTACTTTTAGTAAATAAAGAAAAAGCCCAGGATTTTTATTGCCTGAGCTTTATAATTAATAAGGTGGAACGAATTGAGATTTCTTTTCTTGATCTCCTTCAAAACATTTTACAACAACAAAATCTTTGTTTCTATAGAATCTTTCTCTCATTTCTTTGACCCAATTATCTATTATTTTTTGGACCTCTTCCTCGTCTTCTACTCCTCTTAGTGCAAGCTCGAGATCAGTAAGTTCCTTTCTTAATATTCTTTCTCTAAAATCAAATTGTTTTCTTAGCGCTCTTCTGCAGCTTCTAATTTCCATTGTAGAAGGACTTCTTATTTCTCTTCCAGTAAGAAAACTTACTACCTCTGATATTGCACCAGGAATAAGTTCTTTTCCAATAATAACGCTCAAAACTTTTCCAACAGTAAAGCGCTTAACTTTCATTTTTAAACCTCCTTTTAAATTTTAAATAACTAGTTCTTTCTCACTATCATATTAATTTAAGATAGTCAATCTTGAAATATAGGGCGAGAGAGGGAATTTTTAATTTAGCTTAGGAAATACTCATCTTTTTCTAAAAACAAAAACTGAGAGGCCTTAGGGCCTCTCAGACTAGCTTTCAAAGAGCAATTAGAGCTTAATAATTGCTTTTTTGTAGCTCGAAGTAGTTTTTAGGGTGACTACAAGATGGACAAGTTGCTGGAGGTGTTTTTCCTTTGTGGATATAGCCACATTTTCTACAAACCCAGTAAACCTCACCATCTTTTTCAAAAACAGTTTCGTCTTCAACATTTTTAAGTAATTTCTTGTATCTTTCTCTGTGATGAGTTTCAGCTTGAGCAATTGCTTCTAGCCTATCTGCAATATCACCGTGTCCTTCTTCTCTAGCTTTTTCGGCAAAACTTGGATACATATCAGTAGCTTCATAATTTTCTCCTTCAATTGCAGCTTTTAAATTCTCTTTTGTGTCTCCTAAAGTTAAAGGAGCTGCTGCTTCTACTTCTATTTCATCTCTATCTGTTTCTTTGATTTGATTAATCAATCTAAAGAGCCATTTTGCATGTTCTCTTTCATTTTCTGCAGTAAGAGAGAAGAATTCAGAAATTTGTTCAAACCCTTCTTTTTTTGCTTTTTTAGCATAGAAAGTATAACGATTTCTCGCTTGACTTTCTCCAATAAATGCTTTTGTTAAATTTTTAAGTGTTTCTGACATAATTTTTTATTTTATTAATTAATTTTTTATAAAGGCCAAAGTAGCATTTGCGATTCATTATTTAAACAGGCTTCTTCATCAAATCCTTTATTTATCATCATCTCTTCTGAATCTTCTGGAATAGTATGATCGTCTTGATAATCTCCTTCAACTCCTATATATATTCCTGGTTGCAAAATACATCCATCTCTATTTGTTTCAGTTGTCCAGTAATTATAGTCATACTTTCCTTTCCAAGGAGTATATCTGGGCCATCTTTGAAGATAAGGACCACTCCAATTATTTTGGACTGAAGTCTGCCAATTAGAAGGACAATGACTACAATCTGTTCCAGGGTCAGAGTAAGTACCACTAGGAGGGTCAGTTGTTCCTTCGTCTGGGCTCCAAGGTAAAGGTTTAACAAGACCTGGGTCCCATCCTCTATTTACATCAGGAGGATAAAAACCCATATCGTCATAATATAATTCTACAGCGATTGTCATTCTTCTTTGTTGTTTTCCAGATATTGCAACCTTTGCTTTTTCACGCGCCCCGCTTAAATTAACCAAAACAACCGAAGCAAGAATACCAATAATAGCTATAACAACCAATAATTCAATAAGCGTAAATCCTAATTGTTTCTTTTTCTTTTTTAACATTTAGAAAATTATTTTTCAGTCCCTATAAGTTTGAGATTCTCGAATTAGCTTCTTCACTTATTATAACAATAACTAATAAAATAAAAAGTGATTTTTAAGCTTTCTGTCTTTCTCTTACCGCTTTTACAAAGGCAGAAAATTGAAGGAGAATTATTAATATTGTCATAACGATTCCTAGGTAGCCAAACCAATCTGGGCCTCCACCATAAGTAGAGAAAAATTGAAAATAGATAAAATGAGTAGCAACAAGATAGAATACTACATAAGTAAAACTATGGAGCCATTTCCAAGTTTCAACTCCTAAATAACGAATTACCTTGCCAAAAGAAGTAGCTGCTAATATCAAACTTAAAACTAAGGCTATAAGTCCAAGTAGATTAGCAAGCCCATATCCTCCTCCCCCAGTAAAGCCTCCTAATACTTTTACAATACTCCATTTTGGACGACCTCCCATTACAAAATAGAAATGGATTAAACCAGTTATAGTAAACCAAATTCCTAATTCGCTTCTCCAATACCAAGGAGATTTTAAAGGATTAGAAACTGTTTTTGGCTCTTTTAATTTAACAAAAGGACCAATAAAAAGTGTTAGAAAAAGCAAGACAAAAGAAGTTCTTGCAAAAGCAGTGGACCAGCCAATTCCTTGAGTCTGAAAAACAAAGGCAAGCCCTAAAGATAAAATTGCGACTAACAAATGTTGAAGAAAAGTGTTTTTTGCATCCATCATAAAATTTATTTTTCTAACCAAAAGGTTAGATCTTTATTTATTATTTTCGACAATAATTTTATATCATCCTCAAAATATATGGATAGTTTCTTTCTTGTCTCTTTTGATAAAGGCTTTCTCTCTCTTTCTCTTTGGTTTAGTTTTATTATCCTACTTAAAAATCCAATTTGTCCTTTAATCTTTAAGGTTTTCTTAAGTTTTTTAACTGGTAAAAATCCTCTTAGACTAAATAAATAATTAATTAATTTAGATTTTGGTTCCTTATTCGTATTAACCTTTGAAAGATCATTCTTATCTGTGACTGGTAAATTTAAAAAATTAAGAACATCTTTATAAGTTTCTTTTTCATTACCAACAAAATCATCAAAAAGAATTGGCTTCACCTGTTCTTTGGGAAAGTAGTTATAAACCTTTTTTAAATGTTTTCCTAATTTATAAACTTCTCCGTAATTTAAAACTTTTGGTTTTAAATAACCTTGATAAATTTTATCTTTTTTCTTCTTTCTTTTTTCTTGAAGCTTCCAAGCTTTTTCAAAACTTTTTACACTTTCCCTTCCAATTGAAAACATTTTTGAATGAAAAGAATAAACAGCTTCAATAGGATTTCTAAGCATTACTAATATTTTAGCTTCTGGATTAAAGTCAGCAATCTTTTTTAAAGCTACTTTAGAAGGTAAATAAAAAACAGTTTTTTCTCCTTTAATTTTAAAATCATCTTTTTCTTTAAATAAATCTAGATACTCTTTTTTAGTTAGTCTAGGCTTAGTATAATCAGTACAAAAATAACTTGGTTCACCAGACGCCATAAAAATATCAGGATGCTCTCCTAAATGTTTCTGCATAAAAGTAGTTCCTGATCTTGGGGCTCCAATTATAAAAAAGTTTGGTTTTTGCATAAAAAGAATATTAAGGCGGTGGGGACAGGACTCGAACCTGCAAAACCCTAACGGGTTTCCGGTACTCCAAACCGGTGCCTTGCCAATTCAGCGCACCCCACCTTTTGATCGTATTTCCTTTTTAAAAAAACGTTCAGCTTTTTTAGATGATATAAATTGTTAAATTGGATTGTTTTCGCGTATTTAATTACTTCATCTTCTCTATATAATAGAATATCAAACTTTCGAGAGCTAATTTTAGGAGAAAATCCAAAATTATCTAATTTTTTTTGAACAAAACCTAATAAAGGCTTTGATTTGTTCGTAAAGCTTAAACCTATATTTTTAATCTCTTTTCTACGCCTATGATAATATACTCCGCCATCTGTATCAATTAACCCTCTCAAGCAACTTTTTGAATAAGCTTTATTTTCTTTAATCCAAATAGGAACTTCTACCTGGTTTTTAACCTTATCCCCTCTTTTTAGGCCCTTATCTAATAAAAAATCTACCAAATTAATGGATGATATTGTAATATTTGTTATGTTCTTTTTTCTTTTAGCAGTAAAATTATAGATTCCGGGTTCAATATTAAAAAGTTTTCTGATTAAAGAAGAAACAAAATTTATATAA
>CAYPLZ010000037.1:0-5458 GCA_964411855.1 uncultured Candidatus Saccharibacteria bacterium | reverse complement strand
GGAATTTGGATTATTGCACTTTCTGTACCTTTAGGAATTTGGACTATAATTGGTCCAATAACTATATCCTTTTTAATCTTAAAGGTTTCAGGCATCCCAATGCTTGAAAAAAGATTGGAGAAAAAAGAAGGGTTTGAAGAATACAAAAAGAGGGTAAGTAAGTTTATTCCCTTACCTCCAAACAATTAAAATTTGAATTTTTGTTTGTTTTATGAGAATTTAAGATAATGTATGATCTTGACTATACATTGAAAATAATGGATAAGTATTGTAAAGAAGCAGAAGAATGCTATGAAAAAGAATTTTTTGTTGCAAGCTTTATCTTGTATAGTGCTGCCTTGGAAGCTTCATTATTAGCACTATGCTTTATTCATGATAGACAAGTTAGAAGAACAAATGAATACAGAGAGACCAAAAAGAGTAGTTCTAGAGAAAGAGGATTTTTTCTTGATTTCAATTTAAAGCAACTTCTTAGTATTGCTAAAAAATTAGGCTGGCTTCCTATGGGAGAGATAGTTGGCGAAACAAAAGATTGGGGAGATTGGATTGAAGGAAGTAGAAATCTTATTCATGCAGCAAGATGGTTAAAGGCAAAAGCTTACTTTGGAAATGTAGAGGAAATAACAAGTCCAGAATCTAAAGATAAGTATAAGGAATTTGTTGATATGTCTAGGAGAGCAATATCTGAAATAAAGAAGAAAATTTACAAAGAGATCTAAAATATTAAAACTCGGAGATAATCCGAGTTTTTTAATTGAATGAAAAGAGAATTTAGAGTAAAATAGTATAACGTTAATTAAAAAAATATGCCTAGTATTAAAAAAATAATACGGTTTCTGTGGAAGGAATTTATTTATGGTGGCCACTTACAATCTATTGGAGCGGCTGGTGTAACCTTTATTACGGTAAATTTATTAAAGATTAATTATGAATGGAGCATCTTTTTAACTTCATACTTAATCTTTTATACGCTTTATCTATATGACAGATACAAAGGCTTACAGACAGATAAACTAACAAATCCTAAAAGAAGTGAACATTTTCAAAGATATTATCGTTTTAGATCTATCCTTCTAATCTTAGTTGTTATTGCTGCCATTTCTTCTTTAGCTTATTTTAGTAATGTAAAAGCATTAATTTTTGGTTCAGCCTTAATAATATTTGGACTACTTTATTTTTCAATATTTAAAAAGATTACTAAAAAAGTAACTAGTTTTAAAAATATTTACGTAGCTTCCTTTTTTGCTCTTTTAGTGTTTTTACCTTTCTTTTATTACTCTCTGCCAATTAGCAGAGATTTATTATTGGGAATGATTGCACTTTTTGTCTTGGTCTTTTTGAAAGCATTTCTTACTCAAATATTCCTTGACCTTAAAGACATTAGAACAGATAAAGAGGAGGGACTTTTAACTATCCCTGTTCAAATAGGAACTAAAAAGACTATAAAAGTACTGAAAAAATCTACTATAGTAGTATTGTTAATTTTGCCCGTTACTTTTTCTTTAATTTTTGATATCTTACCTTTAACTGTTTTAGTTTTAGTAGCAACTATACCTTTCTGTTTTTATTGCTTTAATAGAGCAATGGAGAAAAATTATATTGGTTATATCCTTGCAGGTTCAGAATTTATACTGTGGGCCGTATTAATTAAGTTGGTTCAAATTATTCTATGATTGAATTTGCTTTAATTAATAAAATATTAATCATTTTCATTAATATAGTTGCTGTTTGGATAGGAATTGCTACTTATCAGCACGATAAGAAAATATTAAATAGAATTATTCCTTTGATGGTTATAGCAATGCTTTGTTGGGTAGATTTTGCTTATTTAGCAAGAAGAATAGGGACAGGGAATATTCATTTAGCTAGTGCATTTTTAAAAATTGCTTGGTTTGTTACTCCTTTATTATTTACCCTTCTTTATTTTTTAGTAATTTATCTCTTGGAAAAAGCAGAAGAATTTAGTCTTTTGAATAAGCTTGTGTTTGTAGCAGGAGCGGGTAGTGCTTTTCTAACAGGATTTACTGGATATGTAATTCAAGATATTACCTTTGTTGATGGTTCTTTGAGTATTATTTATGGATCATTAATGTATCCTTTCTTTGTTATTGTTACTTTTCTAATTATTTCTACTTTATACCCATTATTTGTAAACTATTTTAAGGTTTCTGAAAAAAAACAAAAAAAGGTACAGTACTTTTTAATTGGAATTCTTATCTTTTATCTAGCAAATATTATATTTAACATTGTTCTTCCTGTTTGGTTTAAAGTAACTAACCTTTATTGGATAGGAGATTATTCTTCTATCTTTTTAATTGGATTTACAGCTCTAGCAATAGTAAAAAGAGAATTGTTTGGAATTAAAGTAGTTGCAATTGAATTATTAGTTGCTTTATTAGGAATTATTTTATTTACACTTCCTTTCTTAATGCCCACACCTACATTACGTTGGGTTACTAGTTTTATCTTTATCTTGTATTCTATCTTTGGTTACTACTTAATTAAGGCAGCTTTAAAAGAAGCAGAAAGAAGAAAAAGAGCAGAAGAGATAGCAGAGGAGGCCAAAAGATTAAATAAATTAAAAAATCAATTTTTGGTTAGTACCCAACACCATCTTCGAACACCTTTATCAGCAATTCAGGGTTATCTTAGCTTAATGCGAGAAGGAACTTATGGAGAAATACCAGAAGAAGCAGATCAAAAATTAGAGAGGTCTTTAAGATTAACTAAAGAGTTAATTAAATTAGCTAATGACTTTCTTGATGTAGCTCAGTTTAATATTGGAGGAAAGAGTTTTAAAAGAGAAGACACTAATCTTAATGAGCTAATTGAAGAAATTATTGAAGAATTAACTTCTGAAGTTGAAAAGAAAGGTATAGAATTGAAATTTGATAAATTTGAAAAACCAGTTATTAAATCTGATTATCCTAAATTAAAAGAAGCTTTGTATAATGTTGTAAATAATGCAATAAAATATACAAAAGAAGGGAGTGTAAAAGTAATAGGAGAAGTGAAAAATGGATTAGCAATAATTAAAGTAGAAGATACTGGAATTGGAATGACAGAAGAAGAATTAGAAAAGCTCTTCCAACATAGCTTTGAAAGAGGAGAAAGGGCAAAGAAAACCAATGTTACTGGTAGAGGAGTTGGATTATTTATCTCTTCTCAGATTATTGCAGGATTAGGAGGAACTTTAACAGCAGATTCTGAAGGAAAAGGAAAAGGATCTACTTTCACAGCGAAATTACCGGTAGACGGAGGAAAATAATTAAATTTTGTTAATGATAAATAGAATCTTGTTCATTTAAATTAAATACTTAAAGGAGGTGAATTTAATGAGAGCAAGCAGAGTTGATGCGCGGAGAATTGATTTTGAAGAGAACTTTTATGAGGGAAACGACTTGGGAGTAGATTACTCGGAGGAAACTATCTCAATTAGAATTTGGGCACCTGTAGCTGAAAGAGTTAGCTTTGCTCTATACAAAGAGCAAAATAATAATTCTCCAACTAAAATATGTGATTTAGAAAAAGATGTCAAAGGTACATGGAAAAAGCAGATTGAAGGAGATTACGAAGGTTATTATTATCTCTTTCAAATTTACTACGATGATGAAGTAAAAGAGACTATTGGACCTTATACTAAAGCCGTTGGCACAAATAGTGAAAAAGGATTAATTATTGACCTTGAAAAAACAAATCCACCAGGATGGGAAAATGATCAAAGAATTCAAATCGATAATCCTTTAGATGCAATAATTTACGAATTACATGTAAGAGATTTTTCTTCTTCACCTAATTCAGGACTAGAAAACAAAGGAATGTATTTAGCTTTTACAGAAGAAGGAATGATAAACAAAGATGGAGTAAAAACAGGAATAGAACACTTAAAAGAGTTAGGAATTACACATGTACATCTTTTACCAGTTTTTGATTTTGGAAGTGTAAGCGATAAAGAAAGAGATTACAATTGGGGATATGATCCTTACTTTTACAATGTTCCTGAAGGTTCTTATTCTACTAATCCTGCCAATGAAAGCAGAATTATAGAATTTAAGAAGATGGTAAAAGCTCTTCATAATAATGGAATAGGAGTAATTGTTGATGTAGTCTATAATCACACTTATTCTTGTGAAGATTCAGTTTTTCAAAAAATAGCTCCAAATTATTTTTACAGATTTGTAGATGATTATTTTGCCAATGGTTCTGGCTGTGGTAATGAAATAGCGACAGAGAGACCAATGGTTCGCAAATTCATTATCGATTCTGTTTGCTACTGGGCAAAAGAATACCATATTGATGGATTTCGTTTTGATCTTATGGGGTTAATCGACAAAGAAACAATGAAAAGAATTAGAAATAGATTAAATGACATTGATCCTTCTATTCTAATTTATGGAGAACCTTGGACAGCACTTGAAACTCCTCTTGATTGGAAAAGACAAATGAAAAAAGGAGCTCAAAAAGGAACAAAGATAGCAGTATTTAATAATAATTTCAGAGACACAGTAAAAGGTTTTCTATTTGGAGAAAAAGAAAACATTGATGATCTTAAAAGAGGAATAGTAGGAGCAATTGAATACAATAATATAATTAATGATTTTGCTTACAAACCAGAAGAATGCATTAACTATATTGGATGCCATGACAATTTAACCTTATGGGATGAAATTAATGTAAATTGTTCCCATCTATCTGAAGAGGAAAAGATTAAACTATACAGGTTAGCCCAAGTTATAGTATTTACTTCACAAGGTATTCCCTTTATTCAAGGAGGATCAGAATTTCTAAGAACAAAATATTGTAATGGAAATAGTTATAATGCTGGTGATTACTGTAATAGGTTAAAATGGAAAAGAAAAGTAAAATATGAGAAAACATTTAATTATTACAAAGGACTAGTTGAATTAAGAAAAGAGCATCCTGCATTTAAGATTTATGATCCAGAAAAAATTAGAAGAAAATTATTCTTCATTCATACTATAGGTAAAGGATTAGGATTTAAACTAGCTGATAATGCAAATAATGATAATTGGAAAGAAATATTTGTTTTCTATAACTTTGATCAGAATTGGGTCCAATTTAATTTAGGACAAGAAAAAAGATTAGGAATAGTAGTAGATAACAAAAGAGCTGGAACAGAAGTATTTAATAGCTTTACAGCAGATAATGTAAGAGTGCCTCCAAAAAGTGCGATGGTTTTAAAACTAATAGAGAGCAATCAAAAATGATTGCTCTTTTCTTTTTACAAAAAAAAGAGGGCTGATTTAACAGCCCTTAGATATTATTTTATTTGATTTTTATTTGACCATAAGATTCTATGGCGATTTTCTTTTTTCCGCATCCTGGGCATTTGTAGTAGTACTTTCCCAGTGATGTATGACTATAAATCATTGGGATTTTACAATCTTCACAATAAATATTTAAATTTGTCAGGTCTCTTTCACCCATTTATATCCCC
>CAYPLZ010000036.1:1777-5472 GCA_964411855.1 uncultured Candidatus Saccharibacteria bacterium | reverse complement strand
TTAAATTGCTTAGTTAAGACACTTGCAAAAAAAGCAATATTACTGTAAATTGTAGAACTAGGAATAAATATTAGAATTAAATCTTAGAAATAAATTTTATGAAAACTATTTCAGCAAAAACTAGAAAAACAGAAGAGGACCCAAAAGAAATAAGAAAGGAGAAGCAAATCCCTTGTGTTTTGTATGGTCCTAAAACTGATCCAGTTTCTCTTAAACTAGATCAAAAAGAATTTAATAAATTATATAGAGAAGTAGGAGAAACTACTTTAGTTAATCTTAAATTTGATAAAGAAGAAAAGAAGGTTTTAATTCATGACCTACAGAGACATCCTGTTTCTGGAGATATTATTCATATTGATTTTTATCAACCTTCATTGAAAGAAAAGACAACTGCTCAGGTTCCATTAGTCTTTGTTGGAAAATCAAAAGCAGTCGAAGATGAAGCAGGAACTTTAATTAAAGCAATGGATGAAATCGAAGTTAGAGCCTTACCTCAGAATTTACCTCATGAAATTGAAGTTGATATTAGTAAACTAGAAACATTTAGTGATTATGTTTATATAAAAGATCTGGAACTTCCAAAAAATGTAGAATTTGTTAAGGAAGAGGATGAAGTTGTTGCTTCTGTTCAACCTCCAGAAGACGTTGAAGAAGAACTTGAAAGATTAGAAGAAGAGTCTGTTGAAGAAAAGATGGAAGAAGTAGAAGCTGGAGAAGAAGAGGAAGAAGGAGAAGAAATTATTGGAGAAGAAGAAGGAGAAAAAGAAGAAGAAAAAGAAGAGAAAAAACCAAAACAAGAAGAAAAAGAATAAAAATAAAATACATTATGATTATAAATAAACCGGCAAAAACATTAGGAGTGCTCTTTGTTATACTTCTATTAACAATAGTTTTGCCGGTTTTTGATATTAATGTAGAAGCAGAAGTTAACTCTGAACTTTGTGAATCAGTAGAACAAATTGATAAAAAGTGCAAGTCTTTATCAAAAGAAGAATGTCAATCTATCCTAGAAGAATGCCAAAGTTATTTACAAGAAAAAAGCGAAAAGATTAATAATAATATAAATCAAACTCAAAGAGAAAAACAAAATCTGCAAGATCAAATTTATTATTTAAAAAATAGAATAGAAAGTTTAAACTCTCAGATAAGACAGAGTAATTTAATGATTAGGGATATTAGTATGCAAGTTGAGGATACCACTGAATCTATTACTAAAACCACAAAGAGAATTGAAGAATCGGAAGGAAGATTAAGAGAAATTTTAAGAAGAATCTATGAACAAGATCAGAGAAGTCCAATTGAAATATTAATGGCTGGGGAAAACCTTTCTGACTTTTTTGATAATTTAATGAACCTCCAAACTTTAAATGAAAGAAACAAAGAAATATTAAGGCAAATAAAAAATCTAAAAAATAGACTACAAGAACAAAAATCTTCTTTAACTAATGAAAAAGAAGATCTAGAAAAGACTGTTGTTATGAAAGAAATGCAAAAACAAGAAAGAGCTGAAGCGAAAGAAAATCAAGAATACTATCTAAAGTTAACTCAAGCGGAATATCAAAAATATCTTGAACAGAAAGAAGAGACTGAACAAAAAGCTCAAAAAATAAGAGAAAGAATTTTTGAATTAGCCGGCACTCCTCAAGCACCAACCTTTGAAGAGGCAGTAGAATTAGCAAGATATGCCGAAGGAGTTACTGGAATTCGTCCCGCCTTTCTTTTAGCAGTATTAACACAAGAATCTAATATTGGTAAAAATGTTGGACAATGTTATTTAAAAGATCCTCAATCAGGATCTGGAATAGTAATTAGTACAGGCCGAAAAGTTAACAACGTAATGAAACCAACCAGAGATGTTGAACCATTTCTTTCAATAACTAAAGAATTAGGGAGAGACCCATATAGCACTCCAGTTTCTTGTCCTATTCCAAGTGTAGGAGGTTATGGAGGAGCTATGGGGCCAGCTCAATTTATTCCATCAACTTGGAATATGTATAGAGATAAACTAAAAGAAGTCACCGGAGAACCCGGTGACCCATGGTCAATAAAGGATGCATTTTTAGCTTCATCTTTGTATTTAACCGATGCTGGGGCAGCTCAACAAACCTACAATGCCGAATGGAGAGCAGCTTTAACCTATTTCTCAGGAGGAATTAATCTTCGTTACAGGTTTTATGCTGATCAAGTAATGGCAATAGCCTCAGACTATGAAGATGACATTAAACTTATTGAATAATTTCTTCCTCTTCTGACTCTTTAAGTGCTTTTGTAATTTCATCTAAATCTCCGTTTAATACTTCTTCAATATGGTGCCAGTTTTCATTTATTCTGTGATCTGTAATTCTATCTTGAGGAAAATTATATGTTCTAATTTTTTCAGATCTTTCTGCCTGCCCAATTTGTGATTGTCTTTTTCCTTCCATCTTTTTCTGTCTTTTTTCTCTTTTTTTCTCAAGCAATTTCGCCCTTAATAAATTAAGGGCATTTTCTTTGTTTTGTTCTTGCCTTCTTTCTGCTTGGGAGCTTACTGTAATATCAGTAGGGAGGTGAGTAATTCGAATAGCAGTTTCTCTTCTGTTAACATTTTGTCCTCCTGGGCCAGAAGCTCTAAAACGATCAATTCTTATATCGCCTGAGTCAATATTAATTTCTGCTTTTTTTGGCTTAGGCAATACTGCCACAGAAACTGTTGAAGTATGGATTCTTCCACTTTTTTCAGTTTCAGGAATTCTTTGAACTCTATGAACTCCGCCTTCATACTTCATATTTGGATATACATTTTTTCCTTTAATTTCAAAAGAGATTTCTTTTAGTCCTTCTAATTCAGTCTTATTTGAATTAAGGACTTTCAGTTTCCAGCCCTTATTTTTAGCATATTTAGAGTACATAGTGTATAGTTCTGCAGCAAAAAGAGCTGCTTCTTCTCCACCAGCTCCAGCTCTAATTTCAACAAGAATTGGTCTACCCTGAAAATTGTTTTTATTCTTAACTATTTCTTTAATCTCTTTTTTTAATTTCTTTATCTTTTCTTCAAGCTCTTTGTTCTCTTCTTGGGCTAGTTTTTTTAATTCCTTATCGTCTCCATTAATTATTTCTTTATTTTCTTTCTGCTTTTTTTGGGCTTTTTCTATTTCTTTAATCTTTTCTACAATAGGATCAAGGTAGCTTTTTCTTTTGCTTAGCTTTTTAGCTTTTTCTCTATCATTAGAAAAAATCTCAGGATCACTGAGTTTTTCTAAAATAGCACTATATTCCTTTTTTATTTTATTAAAATTAATCATGGCTCTAACAAAAAAATTAAGAGAATTAGAGATTCTCTTAATTATGATTTACGATATTAAAATAGCTTACTTTTCCTCCTCTTTTTCTTCTTTTTCGTCTTCTTTCTTTTCTTTCTTTTGATTTTTTTCTTTCTTCTCCTTGCTCATTTCTTGGCTCTTTTTCATTCTTTGCTTGAATTTTTCTACTCTTCCCATCTTATCAACAATCTTTTCTTGTTTAGTATAAAATGGGTGACAGTTAGAACAAATTTCTACTTCTATCTTTTCTTTAGTAGAACCAACCTCAAAAGAGTTGCCGCAAGCGCACTCAACTTTTGCTTTTTTATTGTATTGTGGGTGAATATCTTCTTTCATAATTAAACTCTAATTTAATTCATTCCAACTATAACAGAAAAGGAAATAAAAATCAACAGA
>CAYPLZ010000036.1:0-1677 GCA_964411855.1 uncultured Candidatus Saccharibacteria bacterium | reverse complement strand
TAATAAGATAAACAAAATTGCATTTGAACTATTAAAGTTAATGTGATAGAGTTATGGAGACTTGAAATTTTTTGATTGAAAATTAATTATTAATTATTTATGGCTTATAAATTTGATATAAAAATAAAAGAGATGGGAGAAAATGGTGTTAATTTAGGACATCAAACTTCCCGATTGCATCCTAATATGGAACCATATGTTTCTAGTATTAGAAATGGTGTTCATATTATTAATCTTGAAAAAACAGCTAAAAAACTAGAAGAAGCTCTTGAGAGAATCCAAGAGTTAGTAAAAGAAGGAAAGAACATATTATTAATAGGGACAAAGATTCAAAATCAAGACATAATTGAAAAAGTAGCAAATGAATGCTCTTTATCTTATGTTAACTCAAGATGGCTTGGTGGAACCTTTACGAATTTTAAAACTATTAAAAAAAGAATAGAACACTTTAAAGAATTAGAGAAAAAGAAAGAAGAAGGAGAATTAGAAAAGTATACTAAAAAGGAAAGAGCAGAATTCGATAGAGAGCTTGATAAGCTAAGAACTAAATTCGGAGGATTAAGAGATTTAAAATCTTTACCTGATGCAGTATTTGTAATTGATATGCATTACAATGATATTGCAATTAAAGAGGCTAGAGATAAAGATATTGAAGTAATTGCTCTTGCTGATACAAATGTTGATCCAAAATTAGTTGATTACTTTATTCCAGCTAATGATGATGCTATCCCTTCAGTGGAATACATTTTAAACAAAGTAAAAGAAGCAATTAAAGAAGTACAACCTTCTAAGAAGAGCAAAAATAAAGAATCTGACGAAGATGAAGATTCTAATAAAGATAAGAAGAATTAATTTAATAACATTATGGCTTCAGTTGATAAAATTAAAAAACTTAGAAACAAAACAGCAGTTTCAATTGCAGAATGCAAAAAGGCTTTAAAAGAAACTGATGGTGATTTAGAAAAAGCAGAAAAACTTTTAAAAGAAAGAGGAGAAAAAGTATCCAACAAAAGAGCTGATAAAGAGGCCTCAGAAGGCTTAATTGATGCTTACATCCATTCTAATGGGAAAGTTGGGGTTTTATTAGAGCTAGGTTGTGAGACAGACTTTGTTGCTAAATCAGATGACTTTAAAGATTTAGCTCATGAACTTTGTCTTCAAATCGCAGCTTCTGATCCAGAAGAAGTAAAGGAAGACTTTACAGACCAGCCTTGGATTAAAGATCAAGAAAAAACAATTGGAGATTTAATTAATAAATATATTGCAAAATTAGGAGAAAAAATTGTAATTAAACAATATACAAGATATCAAATATAATTATGGTATTTTTAATTGCAGAAATACTTTTCTTTTTAAGCTTAATCGGATTGGTAGGATTAGTTTTTAGGAAGATTCCTCAATTAAACAGCTTACCGGTTGATACAGTTAATAATGGAAATGATCATATCATTAATTTAAAAAAGAAAGTAGTAAAAATGAATCCTTTGGGAAATGTTTCTTCAGAGGTTATGTTACAGAAAGTTTTGTCTAAAATTAGAGTTGTAAATTTAAAAATTGAAAATAAAACATCCAAGCTGCTTTCTACTTTAAGAAAAGATTACAAGAAAAAACAGAAATTAAGAAAAGGGGATGATTATTGGAAGCAGGTAAGAAATGCAACAAAAGAGGAAGAGAAAA
>CAYPLZ010000035.1:0-5519 GCA_964411855.1 uncultured Candidatus Saccharibacteria bacterium | reverse complement strand
AAAGAATTAATTCTTAAAACTTTAGACCATCTTTCTCAAAAAGGAAAAATAAAAATTTTTCCAGTGCATCGTTCTATCCAAGAAGGATTAGATGACTTTAAAAAAATGAAAGAAATATTAGAAGAAATTGAAAAAATTGAAGTTAAAATAAAGACAAAAGAAATTGTTGTTAAAGGTATTAACGAAGATGGATCAGGAAAACCTTTAAAAGAAAAAGAAATTTGGACAGAGAACCTCTTAATTATTACAAAGGACTGATAAAAATATTCAGTCCTTTTTTATTTGTTAGAAACTATTGACAAGTTAATATATTTGTTTTAATTTTTAAGCAATAGTTCTTTACAGGAAGGAGGCTTTAAAAATGAAAAGATTCTGGGCGGAATGGATTGCTAGGGAAGGAATAGAATTAATTCAAAATGAAAGATTAGGAGAAATTCTACTTCAAAGAGGAGAGGTTTCTTTAAATGACAAAGAGATTAAAAAATTAAAAAGAAGACTGATAAAGGTTCCCTTAATAGAAGTTATTGGAAAAGAAAAGAAAGCTATTGTTCCAATGGGTTGTCTTAAAGGAAATATTGACTCGGTAATGTTTTCAGAAGTTAAAACTTCTTTTTACTTTTTGCTTATTAAAAAAGGAAAGTTTAATATTTATGTCCATAAGAAAGTTCCAAATGGACTTTATGAAATTATTGACTCTAGTTTTTTAAAGAACAGAGTTAAGAATATGGCTCTTATTTACTGGATAAGTGATTTACAAAAACATCCTTTAAGAATAGAAAGAGATTTAGATAGCTTATTTGAAAAAGCTCCTTATTTAAAAAAAGTTAAAGGTCTTTGTTAATTTTTGCAAAGGCCTTTTTTCTTTTCAAAAAAAAGAAGACTGACCTTTTGTGGTCAGTCTTTTTATTATTTTTGTGAGTTAAAATTGAACTCCTACTCCAACTTTAACTCCATTTTTTTCGTCTTGATTTGGAAGGTAAATATAGTCTCCCTGTACTCTAAATCTGTCTGTTCCTAATTCTAGTCCTGCTGTTAAGCCAAAAGAACTAAAGTCTTTTGAGCTTACATTAGCTATTCCAACTGATGCGATTCCTTGACCATATTTTAAGCCTAAGCCATGAAGGTCATCCTTGCTAAAGAATCCGAATAGTTCTAAGTTTCTACTGAGTCTTACTTCTCCTTCAATAAGAGAAGAAACATCTCCTTCTTTTGGTATCCAAGCACCAAATCCTACTTTTAATGTTTTCATATCTTTAACTTCTTTTTCTATCTTATTTTCTTTCAGAAATTTATTTGCTTCCTTGTCTATATTTACTTTCAATTCTTTAGGTTTTTCTGTTCCTACAACATGAGCTGTAAGTAAAAAGAGTGTTTCAACTGTTTCTTCTGTGTCATACTTTGAAGCAATTCCTTCTTCTTTTTTCTTTGTCTCTTTGACCAGAGTGCCGATTGTAATAGTTTGGTAGTTCTTTAGAAGGACAGTAGTATTAATATTTCTTCTGTCTATCCATATAGCCTTATTCTTTGTAACTTCTGGAAGCTCAGCTATATTTTCTAATTGTCCTTCAATGTCTAAGAGAATATCTCCATTTTCAGCTACACTAATTATTTTTACGGCTACTCCTTGTTTTGCTTCAACTGTCTCTTTTTGAACAGAGTAGTTGTCTTCATTTTCGTTTGCAACAAAAATGTCTCCTTGTCTTCCTCTGCTAATTTCAGCGGTTTTTCCTTCTAAGACCATTGTCTTTTGATCACTTGTAACTCTCATTTGATTAAGATCAGAGAGTAGTCTTAATCTTAGAAGTGACTCAAGACTGTCTTTATTGGAAACTCCAAATAATTGGTCTCCAACTTCAACTCCGTAGACACTCTTTTCGGTCAAATCTTGTCCGAAGAATGCTTTTAAGGAGCTAAGATCTACAGCCTGTTTTTTCTCTTTTGAATATTCAAGAGAAACTAATCTGATTTCCACCTTTTTAAGTGGTGCATCCATTTTTTTAAGGTCTTGTTTAATCCGATTAATCATTTCGGGTGAACTAGAAATTACAACAGTATTTCTAGCTTCATTGACCTTAATAAATGGTTTAAAGAAATCAGAAAGAGAGTTTACCGCTTCTTGGGCAGGAATGTAATTTAGTTTTACAACTTCAGTTTCAGATAGCTCTTTAAAACCAAGAGAATCTGGATCAGCTGTACCTACTAAATAGTCATTCCCCATCTTCTTATAAGTATAACCATAAGGTGTTAATAATTTCTCTAAGGCTTTTTCAATAGGAAGTTCTTTAAATTCAGCAGTTACGACTCCTTCTACAGAAGGATCCATAAAGATATTAACTCCGGTAGAATAAGCGATGGTATTTAAAGCATCTCTTAAGCTACTATTTGTAAATACCTCTGTAACTTTTGGTTCTCCATTTGCCATAGAAGGTAGTGTCACCAACAGAACTAAAACAATTGCTAAGAATAAACTCTTTTTAAGCATTATTATTCTCCTCCTTTAGAATTTTCTTTCACTTCAATCTTCACTTCAATTTCTTTACCCTTTTCTGGTTTAAAAATTAATCTACCAGAACGTTTAGGATTTTCTCCTTTAGGAATTTCTACAGCAATTCTTAAATTCTTACTTCTGTCTGGTTGAAGTGTAAACTCATTTGGTTGAACTTTAATCCAGGTTTCAGATAAAACTTCTACTTTTGTAGGATTAAAACTTAAATTAGTAATTTTTAATCCTTTTAAAAGTGTTCCACCTCTTGCCATATTAAATTCTAATAATTCCTTATCAGAACTAAGGACTAAGAGTTCATCTTCTTTTGCTGCAATACTTTCTTTGATTTCAAATTCTTTTCTAGTTCTTGCTTTTCTGTACTTTCTTCCATAATCAAAAGAAACTCTAACTTCATAGTTTCCTTTTGGTAGGGGACGTTTAACTTTTCCTTCAAAATCTCTTTTGAGTTCTGGAAAAACTTTTCCCATACCATTTTTTCTGGAAGAATTTAAAGCTTTTAAGGTAATTTTGTCATATACCTTATTATTCTCTGTGTTAACAATTGTAGCTTCTCCTGTTACCTCTTCAATCACATTTCCTGTATTCTCAAAGGTTGCATAAATATTTAAACCTTCTTGAGAATCAAGATTTTCTAAGATCTTTTCTTTGTCGTTTAAAAAACTTTTAACGACTTCTTTTGGAAATAATTCTTCTTCGTTGACTGTAATACTTAGAAGTAAGTCTTCAGCTTTTTCTTCAGAAATATCACCTTTAATGTGATTGGTGAATATTTCTTCAATTTCGTCAATAGCACTATCGATCTTTTCTTTTTCTAATCCTTTAAAGGATCTTCCATAGTGTTGAATTATGTGGTTAACAACACTTACTACTCTTTCTCTCTCAGAGAATGTAGTATTTTTAATATCTACTTTAGTTGCTTTACCACCTAATTCTTCTTCTCTTCCTGGAACAGTAAGTATGATTGGAACCGCAATTCTACTCATAGTATTTAGAGTAGTATTTACTCCTTCAATTTTTTGCTCTACAGGAGTAAACTCTGTAGGTTCAATCATTATGCAAGCATAATATTCTCCAGGATCTGCTGTGTAAGGAACTTTAATTCTAAATTCAAGTTTTTCTGGATTATTCTTGCTTAGAGTTAAGGTTTGACTTTCTACATCAATCCATTCTCGGCAAGAATATTTCCAATCCTCAATTTTCTTAAAATTCCTCTTTCCTTCTCTGTCTATCCTAATATCAGTAGGGTAGACTTTAATCTTTTCCTGTCTTTTGCTTCCAATTAGAGTTAAATTAGCTATTCCTGTTTTTCCTCTGGCTAGTTCTACACCATCGATAATTGCCGGAGAAACTTTAAAAGCAGAACAGCTAGAAATTAGTAGGAACACAATGAGTGTTCCTAAGATAAGTATTTGTCCAACTCTTTTCATTATTTCACCTTCCTTTCAGTATTTAATTGGAAAGAGCTTTTGACTCTATTACATAAACATATTTAAGTTGCTTTGTCAAGGATAAGACAAAAGAAAAAGCAGTCCGTTTTGGACTGCTGTTTAAAGGCGGTTACTGCAGGATGAAACTTATCTTATAGTGCAGAAATAGTTACTGTTAAGCTAGCTTCATAAGTACCAGCATCTGCTGAGTCTTTCCATGTATATCTTGGATCAATCAATGTTGCTTTGAGAGGTATGTCAGAATGAGTAATAGTTGTGTTTGCTTGAACAGTCATATTCATTCTTATTTGTCCATTATGAGGTGCTTCACTATAGTCTTTTGATATCGGGAATTTTTCTGATGGGTCTACCCAACCAGTAAATTCATCTGCATTTTCGTTTGTTATAACAAAAATCTTATAATAAGATGGTAAACGATCAAAGCCATTGCTATTTGCGCCTTGTTCTTCTCTAGCAAATGTAGGAATACCATCTCCAGCAAGATTATTGCCACTTACAGTCATTGAGAATGGGCAATTAGCGTAAGCTAGGTCCCAGCCATTACTTTCATATATTTGTTCTCTAGATGGCCCATAATTAGTAGTATGATAAGTTGTCCCTAAATCCCAGCTGGTATCTCCCATAGTTTCAATATACTCATCAACATACATTTCCATATCAATATTTACAGAATCACTGTCTTGAGCTAAAGCCATTCCAGCAAAAGCAAAAACTAACAATAGTGCCAAACCAATAGCTAAAGATTTTCTCATTAATTAAACACTCCTTGTTTGGATTTTTTACTTTAGGAAATTATTTATATTATTTTTCCTAAAGCAGTTTTAACTTCTATCTAATCTGCAGTAACCTAATTGAAAAGAACCATGTATATACTATATACAGAAAAAATAATTTGTCAAATTCAAAAGAAAAAGCAGCCAGTTTTTGGCTGCTTTTGGTTTGGTCGGTTACTGCAATTTATATTTTTATTTTACAATGCGCAGAGAGTTACTTTTAGGTTTGCCTTATAAGTACCAGCATCTGCTGAGTCTTTCCATGTATATCTTGGATCAATTTCTGTCTTTCTTCTAGGGAGTGCTCCAGTAGTTAAGTTTACTCGAGCTTTTATACTTAATTTAACTTGTCCATTATGGGGTGCTTCTTTAAAGTCATAACTTATAGGGAACTCAGAAGCATTTTTACCATAAAACCCTAAAGGACTAATTTTTTCATTATTTATAATTATTTTTGGGTTTAACAATGTTTCTAAGCTATCCCAACGACCAATACCGCTTCCATTTTCATCAACTTCCTCTCTTACAAAGCGAGGGAAGTTATCTCCTTTAGGATTATTGCCAGCAATTGTAACTGAAAATGGACAATTAGCATAAGCTATATTCCAATTTTTCTCTTCGCCATAAATTATTTCTGCATTATGGTGATCATGATGACTTGTTTCGCCAAGATACCAATTTACATCTCCCATTGTTTCAATGTACTCATCGAGATAGAGAGACATATTAATGTTTACTGAATCACTTTCATTTTCATTTGCTACAACTATATTAGAGAAAGTGAAAATCATT
>CAYPLZ010000034.1:0-5735 GCA_964411855.1 uncultured Candidatus Saccharibacteria bacterium | reverse complement strand
AATTTATTATCCCCTCAATACAAGAAGGAGTTAAAGAAAGAAAAAAAGTTTAAAGTTTTTACTGCTTTAAACGTTTTAGTGTTGTTTTTTCTATTAGTTTTAAGTGGTGTTTTCTTTCTAACAAAAGTTTCATTAGAGCAAGAGCTTAAAGCTCAACAAACTATTTTAAAAAGCGGCCAAAAGGAAGAAAAAATAGAAAAAGCTAAAAATTTAGAGGAAAAGATTAGTAATTTTAATAAAACTATTGAAAGTCTTGAAGAGCACTATGAAAGTTATTTTAATATAGCTAAAACCTTACAGAGTTTTTCCTCTACTCTACCTGCTAATACTTATACAAATAGTGTTGCTATTACAAGAAGCCAAGAAGAAGGAATAATTGCCCAAGTTAAAGCGCAGGGATATTGTCCAGATAGAGAAAGGTTAAAAAGTTTTGATTCAAACTTAAATAAAAAAGAAAAATTTACAGGAATAAGCTTTGCGAAAGAGAATTGGACCCAGCCTAAAGAGATTAATTTTTCAGTTACTTTTAAGATAAAAAATGGAGATTAAAAAAAAGATTTACATTACCATAACACTTTTTTTAATAATTGATGTTTTGATTGGGGTTTTTCTGTTGTATCCTTTATACCAAGACATTAGAGAGGTTTCAGATAACTTCTTAGAACGAAGAAAAGAGATTGTTGGATTAGAATCTAAACTAAGAAGACTAAAAGAATTGAAAAAAACTTATGCTGAAATTGAACCAGATTCTAAAAAAATTGAAAGTTTGTTTGTTAATTCAGAAAAACCAATTCGTTTTATTACGTTTATAGAAAGGAGTGCTGACGAGTCTGGTATAGAAGTTAATATTGCTCCTGGAAGTGGAAATAGAATTAAAGATAAAAAATGGGAAACAGTATTTTTTAGAATTGAGCTATCAGGAACTTTCCCTTCTTTTATGAAGTTTCTTGAAAAAATAGAATATAGTCCTTGGGTTGTTTCAATTGATAATTTAAATGTTCGAGCAGTTGAAAAAGAAAAAAAAGAGGGAGAGGAAGAAAACATAAGAGAAGTAAAAGAAGTTTCAGCATCCTTTCAATTAAAAGCTTATAGTAAAAAGAATAAAGAAAATGAATCTTGATAGATTGTGGGCTAAAATAAAAATAAAAGGAGAAAAGATTAAAAATCTACCAATTTTAATAGTAGAACATGCGGGATTTGTTTTTGTTTTACTATTATTATTCAGTTTCTTAGTTGGAAGTATATTGTTTTATAAGCATGGCTATTTAGTAATTAATAAAAAAGTAGAAGCTGAAAATCAGGTAGTCACCTTTAAAAGAGAACTTTACTCAAAAATTATAAGTAGATGGGGGGAGCAAGAAGAGATCTTAAAGAGCTTAGACGGAAAAAGCTATTCTAATCCTTTTAAAGGAAGCAAGGTCACTGAAAAACCAACAAGCACCCCTAAAGAAGAGTCCCAATTAACTGCTGAAGAGAAAGAAGAACTGCTTTCTAATCCAGATGTTCAATCTTTGTTAGAGGCAGATAATCTTTTTGAATTTTATACAACTAAAGAAGATGATTTTTTAACAATTGAAGAAAGAGCAGAAATATGGGAACAACTTAATCTAGGAACACAAGAAGAATATGCTGGTGGATATTATCAAAATATTAAGCTCTTAAGAGAGCTTAAAAAAGAATTGACTAAATAAAAAATTTATTGTAACGTGTAATGGATAAAAGCCCTCGTAGCTTAACTGGATAAAGCAGGACCCTTCTAAGGTCAAGACTGCAAGTTCGACTCTTGCCGAGGGCACAAAGATGGTGATCGTAGCTCAATGGTAGAGCACTTCGCTGTGGCCGAAGCGGTTGGCGGTTCAAATCCGCTCGATCACCCATAAAACAAATAAAACTAAAAATATGAAAAAGGAATATTTAATAGAAGAATTAGAGTTTTGTTTGAAAAAGTGGGAAGAAGATGGGTATTGTGATTTTGGAGGGAAAAGAGAATGTGAAGATTGTGGTTCTCCCTATCTAACCTACAAGATGATTACTGGAAAAGATGCAGAAGAGGAAATAGGACTTAAGGAATGGAAGGAAAAATTAAAAGAAATAAAAAAGGAGATGCAATAAAAAAACCCGCTGAAAAGCGGGTTTTTGAATAGAAACTAGATTACTTTTAATTAGCTCTTTTCTTGAAGTATAGCTTCAATTTCTTTTTTCTTTTCATCTCTAAGAATCTTAAGAGATATCTCCTGATTTATTTCTTTCTCTTGTAACTGATGAGAAAGAGGATTATCAGTAGTAATTTTTTCTCCGTCACATTCTAGAATAATATCAAATTCTTGAAGCCCTGCTTTTTCAGCAGCGCTATCTTCAATTATAGGTTTTTCACCAAGTGTTTCTCTTACAATTAATGCTCCATAATCAACAGGAAGTTTATTTTTCTTTGCTATCTTCTCGTCTATTAGTATATATTTTACTCCAAGGAAAGGATGTCTAATTCTTCCGTGTTTCTCTACCTCTTCTAATCCTTCTTTTGCGTAATTAATTGGAATAGCAAAACCAATATTTTGTGCCCCTTTAACTACTGCAGTATTGATACCAATTACCTTTCCATCAAGATTTACTAATGGGCCTCCAGAATTACCAGGGTTAATAGCAGCATCAGTTTGGATAAGCCCTCTTAATCTTTCTGCTCTTTCTCCGATGCTATCGTGAGCAGTAATATAACGACTAAGGCCAGAAATTATTCCTAAACTTACAGTGTCTGTAAATTCTCCTAATGCATTTCCAATTGCTATTACTTTTTCCCCAAGTTCTATATCATCAGAGTCCCCTAGCTCAATATGAGGGAATTTTTTATCTTCTTCTATTTTTAAAATAGCGACATCGTTAATAGGATCCCTTGCTAATACTTTTGCAGAATATTTTTCTTCTGGTTCTACTATAATTGTATAGTCAGCTTCTTTATCTCTTACTACATGTTGAGAGGTTAAAATTAAACCATCTTCTGAAATAATAAAACCAGACCCCCCTCCAATTTTTTGATTCTCTTTCTTTCCTCCTTTTACGTCTGGAATCATGTACTGTTGTCCTCCAAAAGGAAGAAGGGAAAAACCTTCAATCTTAGGCAAATCTTTTGAAACTACTATTGTAATTACTGCAGGACAAGCTTGCTTTGCTACTTTTGTAATTAATGATTTTCCCATTTAATCTATTAATTTAATTAATTTCTGATAAGAAACTTATTTTTTAATATTGTCAATATCAAAAAATTTTGTTACTATTTCTATAGATAACTTTATGCCCCTGTAGCTCAATCGGATAGAGCGTGTCCCTCCTAAGGACGAGATATAGGTTCAATTCCTATCAGGGGTACTTTTTTATTTATTCTTTAATTCTTCTAAAAGTTCTTCAATTTCTTCTTTAGCTTCTTTGTTTTCTTCAACTTGTTCTTTATCAAGTTTTAGAAGCATGGTTTGAAATTCACCTGCATGAGTTTTTTCCTCTCTTGCTACATCTAATAGAACTTCTTTTAAAACTTCACTATCAGTATAAGCAGCTAGTTGTTCGTAAAGATTAATTGCATCTAATTCTGCCATAATAGCAGCTCTTAAAACTTCGTAGTCTGATTTTTCTTTGTCTAGTTTTTTAAGATCAAGTGGTAGGTTTGAAAGCATAATTAATACATATCTTAAGATTGATATTTCTCGACTACTTCTTTAATATGAATTATAGCAGAAAAAAATAGATTATTAAAAGGGCCCGTAGTCTAGAGGCAAAACACCTCCATGGCATGGAGGAGTCGGGAGTTCGATTCTCCCCGGGTCCACAAAAAAGAAAAAAGCGGTCTCTATTTTATGACCGCTTTTTTTATGCTTTACTCATCAAGATCCCTCCTTTCTAAATTATTTTTTGGCAAATTTTATTAATATCATTAATAATTTTCTTGTCTATTGTCTTTTTCAATTGTTCTTGTTTGGAAATATAGTCTTTTTCTTCTTTAGGCAGGCCGATTTTCTTTTTAAAATCTAACCTGAAATTAACTAATTTAACTGCATATTCCCAAAGCTCTTCCTGGCAGCCATTACTAGTCTTTTCAATTATCTTTTGGATTTTTTCAAGTTGATAGGCATTGTAAATATTCTCTTTTTTCAGTCTCTTTTTCAACTCTTCTTTGAAGTCCATTTTTATATCACCTCCTTCTTAAATTTAAAAGACAACTTTATAATAACATGCTAAAATTTGAAAGTCACTAATCCCCTTGTATTATTGGTGATTTGTGTTAAAATATTGAATAAGCTTGAAATAAAAACAGCGGAGAGGTGAACCGAATTGGCAAGGTACCGCTTTCGAAAAGCGGCAGGGCTTTATTGCCTATGTGGGTTCAATCCCCACCCTCTCCGCCTACTTATGTAAGGAGGGGTGCCAGAGTGGCTTAATGGGGCAGTCTTGAAAACTGCTGTAGGTTTTCCTACCGGGGGTTCGAATCCCTCCCCCTCCGCCAGGCTTTTAAAGGAATAAGATAATAAAAGAAATGTTTAATTTTTTTAATAAAAAAGATAAACCTAAAAATTTAGACGAAGTAGTTTCTAAATTAGAAAAAATAGAGACTAAATTAAATAAAACCTCAGAGAGGTTAGAAGATTTAGAAGATTATAGTAGATGCTTTGTTAATAATGTAGGAATTACAAGATATAATCCTTTTAAATATTCAGGCGGAAATCAAAGTTTTTCAATTGCTATACTTGATTCTTACGAGAACGGAGTAGTAATAACTAGTCTTTATTCACGAGAAGGAAATAGGGTCTATGCTAAACCAATTGAAGAAGGTGAATCAGAATTTACATTGTCTGATGAAGAGAAGAAAGCGATAAAAAAAGCTAAAGAAAATTAATATTATGACTGATAAAAAACTTAAAAAACGACCTCCGATTGTGACTATCTTAGGCCATATTGATCATGGCAAGACTACTCTGTTGGATAAAATTAGAAAAACAGAGATTGCAGAAGCCGAATCAGGAGGAATTACTCAACATATTGGAGCTTATCAGATTGAACATGATGGAGATAAGATTACTTTTATTGATACTCCTGGACATGAAGCTTTTTCTGCTATGCGAAGAAGAGGAGCTAAAGTTGGAGACATTGCTATTTTAGTTGTGGATGCTGCAGAAGGAGTAAAAGATCAAACAGTAGAAGCTATTAAATATGTTAAAGAAGCGGGGGTTCCAATGATTATTGCTCTTAACAAGATAGATAAAAGTAAAGCTACTCCTGAAAAAGTAAAAGGAGAATTAGTACAAGAAGATGTTTTAGTGGAAAAAATGGGAGGTGATATTCCTACTGTTGAATTATCTGCAAAGACTGGAGAAGGTATTGATGAACTATTAGAAGTAATTTCATTAGTTGCAGAAATGGAAGAATTAAAAGCAAACTATGAAGGAAAAGCACACGGAGTTGTAGTAGAATCATTTTTAGATGATAAAAGAGGTCCTACTGCTACCCTAATTCCTTTCGATGGTGTTCTGAGAGAAGGAGATGTTGTAGGGACTGATTCAACTTGTGGAAGGGTAAAACTCCTTGAAAACTTCCAAAAAGAAAAAATGGATAAAGCCTTGCCTTCACAGCCAGCATTCTTACCAGGAAGTTTTTCTGAAGTTCCTAAAGTAGGAGAAGAATTTGAAGTATATGAAAGTCAAAAAGAAGCTAGAGAATGTATTAGAAAATTAGAAAGAAAAAAGAAAAAAGTT
>CAYPLZ010000033.1:0-5740 GCA_964411855.1 uncultured Candidatus Saccharibacteria bacterium | reverse complement strand
TACAACTAGTATGTTTGAAAAAAATTACTACCCAATAATTTTTTTCAAACATACTAGTTGTATAGTTTTATTTAGTATTAGTAATTATAACAATATATTTGTTTAAGGAAAAGTTTTTTTGTAGAATACAGGAACATGTTTAAAGGTGAATACAATATTATTACACTAATTCCTGTTTTAAAAGAAGAGGAAAATATTGCTCCTATTATTAAAAAAATAGAAAAGCTTAACCTAGACCTAGCAATAGTTTTTGTAGTAACTACCCTATCGAATAAAAAGGATAAAACTTTAAAAGAAGTAAAAAAACATTCTCATAAAAATAATAATATTTTCTGGATCCAGAACAAAACCCAAGGACTTGGGTTAGCATACAAGCAAGGAATTAATTATGTTTCTAATAATTTTGCATTTAATTACCTTTGCACAATGGATGCAGACGAAAGTCATACTCCTAAAAACATCCAGAAGTTAATATCTAATGCAAGACAAGCAGATCTTACTTTAGGATCCAGATATTTAGAAAAAAGTAAAGTAAGCTGGAGCTCTATTCGTTACAATGGTAGCAAAATAGTTAATTTCCTCTGCCGGATTTTTACTGGCATAAAAGTACGAGACCACACAACAGGATTCAGAATATATAAAAAAGAAATTGTTGATAAAATTGATTTAGATAAAGTCAAAGCAAGAGGATTTGTTTTTCAAGCAGAAATGTTATCTCATGTTTATAAAAACAATGGAATTATTCATGAAATACCAATTGATTTTAAGGACCGAAAAAGAGGTACATCAAAATTTAGAACTATTGATAAGTTAGAGTATATAAAGGTAATTGGGCCTTGTATTTTTAAAACTATTTTAAAAAAAATAAAGCTTGTTCTTAAAAGCTTAATTTGGCTCTTTAAGTTAGGATGGAAGATAACAATAAATAGAATTTTATTCGCTTTTGGTGTTTTTCGGAAAAATCCTTTTCGAATAATGCTTAAAATTAATAACTTTTGTAATTATCAATGCCAAACCTGCAAGATATGGCAAAATAATCAAAAAAATATTTTAAGTCCTGAAAAACAAAGAAACATTATTGATAAATACAGAAATAATATATTTTTCTTAACAATAACAGGAGGAGAACCCTTTTTAGCTCCTAAAGAATTAAACTCACTTTTAGAAAGATTTCTTAAAGATTGTCCTTATTTAAAATATATCTCTTTAAACACTAATTGTTCTCAACCTAAAAAAACTAGAGCTATTATTAATAAATTTCTTCAAAGAAACCCTACCCTACATATTTATCTTGGTTTGCACTATATACCTTCTCAAGAATGGGGAGAAAGAAAGACAGGGATAAAAAACTCCTATAATAATTATCTTAAAACTTTAAAAGAAATAAAATACCTTAGAAAAAGATATGGAAATAGATTTAAAGTTTATAAAATGATAACTATAAGCAATCCGAAAGATATTGATTACATAAAAAAAGAAAAGGATCTCTGGTTAAATTTTGTTGAAGTTAATGAATTTTACAATAATACTAGCGTTTCTGGCTTAAATCAGTTAACAAAAGAGGATAAATTGAAGGCTATTAAGAAGTTTAGAAAACTAAACAAAAAGAACTTATCTTTTCTTAACAAAAAATATTTTAGTAATCTTAAAAATATTATTTTAGAAGACGAGAGAAAAAGAAATTGTTATGCTGGAATAAATCGTCTGTACTTTAATGCAGATGGAGAAGAATTTATTTGCAGTCGAGGATTAAAAGAAAAACAACCAAATTATTGTAAAAAATGTTGGACAGCTTGCGAGGCTAATTTTGATATGGTCCAAGATTTTTTCTTAAATTTATAAAGTTATGAATTTAACATTTATGGGTTTTATACAACTATGTAGCGCATTCTTGCTCTGTCTTTCTTTTCTTGTTTTAGGCTTTTTTTGGTTTTATAAAAGAAAGACAATATTAAAACTAATAAAGAAAACCCCTCTTTGGTTTTTAGGATTAAATTTAATAATTCTACTTTATAAGCTTTTCCTTATCCCTCATATTTTTACAAGCAGAGGAGCTTTTGGTAGTTGGATTATGTTTTATGTGAAAGAGTTGTCTTGGGCAGAAGTGATAACTCACTTTAGGGCTCCAACCCAATTTATACTTATCAAATTTTTCTATGATCTTTTTAACGGAGTTGGGTACGATTTTATAGTAAATCTACATCTTATCTTTGCTTTTTTAAATATACTTTTTATTTATTGGATAATTAGGCTTTTATTTAAAAGTAAGAAGATGGCAATTTTTGCGTCACTATTATACTCTTTTTCGCTGATAGTTTTCATTTTTTCTTTTACAGCAGACTATAGTAATCCAGCACTATTCTTCTCAATACAAGCTCTTTTTTGGGGCGCTTTAAGTTTTTCAAAGAATGAAAAAGGTTATTTATTTCCTGCAATAGCTAGTACTATCTTAGCCGCAAATGCTCGTCCGGAATATATCATTTTTGCTTTTTTATTTTTTATTTTTATATTCCTTTTTATTAAAAAGAATAAGAAAATTCTTTTCTTCTACAGTTTGGCATTATTGCCTAAAACTATTTCCTCTGTTCACGTCTATCTAACCAGAACAAATCGTGATCTTTTTATGCATGAACAATTTTATAATGATCCAAATTTAATCCAGAGAGGATTAAATATTTTAATTACTCATAGAAAGCTCTTTATGGATAATCTTTACATGAATATTAGAGAATTTTTTGATTTTTCTTCTTTTACAGGAACCCTAACTATCTTTACAATTGCTGGGCTTACTTTGATAATTATTAAGCTCTTTAAGGGAAAACTAAAAAAAGAACATAAAAAACCTCTTATTTTCTTTGTTGCTTATTTTATAATTCTTTTCTTCTATTATGCTTACCTTCATAAGGAAGGTCTTCATTCTAACTACAAATATATCATTTCACTTATTCTACCTCTTTCTGTCTTAGGTGCTTATTTTCTAAAACAGTTAGCAAACAAAAATATCCTCATCCCTACTTTTTTGTTATTTTTTCTTTTTGGAAGTTTTTCTAATACAGCGCTTTTTTGTAACACGAAAGGGATAAAGCATAAATTAAAAAGTTCTTTCGTAACACCAGAAAGTAAAATAGTAGAAAAAGAATTTAAAAAATATAAAGAGTTAACTTATGATAATCATCTTTATAATGTCTTTCATTCGAAGGAGCCAGATGTTAAAGGTAATGAAAATACAGTTTTTATAACAAGCTCAAACAGAACAATGCTCTTTGCAATGCCAATTAAGCTTGATGTTCATCAGGTTCTTTACAAAGATAAAGGCCTTATTGAACAAAGTGTTTCTAAAATTTCCGATAAAACTAAGGAAAGTGATATAGTTTATGTTTCTCAATCTGTTTTTCCTTTTCAATGCAGCTATAGAATATCATTTGCAGATCCTCAATATTTTGAAGAAGCTATTTTAAAATATTTTTCTATAGAAGAAAAAATGATCTCCTATCACTTTAATGGAGATCATGTGTTCCTTTATAAAATGAAAAAGAAATAGTTAGAGCATACTAAATACTTCTTTAATTAATACAGCAAAAGAACTTTTCCAAATTAAAGTAACAATTACAGCCAAAAATAGAAATGGTGCAAAAGGAAATGTTTTATAAGTAGTAATCTCTTGATCAAGATCTCCTTTAAATAATCCTTTAATAAATTTAAGCTCTTCTTTAGTTAAACTATAAGAAATATTTTTAATGCTCTTTTGAATTTTTTTTGTTCTATCTTCTCCTCTTTCCTTTAATTTTTTAAAGGATTTTTTTGTTAAAGAGTCTCCTCTTTCTAAGTTTTTAATTTTCTTTTGGACTACATCTCTTTCTTCTATATAAGAATTGATAAAACTTCTTAGTCCAACCATAAAGAGAGTTAGAACTAAAGCAATTTTTACTATAAAATAAATCATCTCTATTTCCCCTGTAAAAAGAAAATAAGCTATCGGAATTACAGCAAAGCTATAAAAGAGAGGCTTATGCCATTTTTTATCTTTTGCGAATTTATTAAACTGTTTAATTAAAAATATAATAGAAACTATTAAAACTAATCTAGAGATCAGTCCCGCTTCAAAATTAAAATTTTTACTAAGTAACTGAAAAACTATAGACATAAAAGATATTATAAAAACATAATAAGCAAATCTAAAAATAAGCTGCTCAAAGAACTTTAAGGAAAATTCCAATTTTCCTCTTTTTAAATTCTTGACCTTACTTATTAAACTAATTATCGCTAGACCGATCAGAAGAGGGAAAAATAGATTAACTAAAATAGAAAAGGAAGGGAAAAAAGGAAGGTAAGAATTAGAATAGAAGCTTAAAGGAACCATAAAAGCAAAAAAAGTAAAAAGCTTTGCATCACCAGCTGTCCATAATTTTAAGTACCATAATCCATAACTAACTAAGAAAGCTATAACAGTATTTGTTAGAACCTCTAAAAAGTAAGCTGTATCAAAACTCCCCTTATCTATTAAGCTAGTTAAAATTATTCCTCCATACAAAATAATTCCATATAAAAAACCAAAAACAAGAACTTTATTAAAAATCTTTTTGTACTTAAAATCAGTATAAGAACAAATAATTCCAATAGTAAATACTGGAATCAAGTGTAATAAATTAAACCATCCTAAGTTCATAAAATTATTCTATAATTGGTTTAAATTCTTCCCAACCAAAAATTTCTGGATATTCTCTCCATGGCCCCTCACAAACATCATAGTATTTACATTTTTTACACTTTTCTGCTTTCTTTTTTGCCTCACTTCGTCTATGCTCTTCATAATTTTTAATAACTCTTTCTGCATCGTAAATAGATCCGTCAGGGATCCTTCCTAATTCAGAAATATATTCTTTGTGTTCCTCTAAAAAACAAATTGGAATTGCTTCAGTAGCTACCCGAATACCTGCTTTAATTCCTTTTTCTAAACCTTCTTTAACATATGGAATAACATCGCTTTTTCGTGGAACTAGCTCCTCTATTAGTTTTGGGTCGTTTTTAATAATTTCATTTATATGTATAAAAGCAAACTGAAAATGGTTAACTTTTAATTTAATAAAAAGATCTGCCATTTCAGGGAGGTACTTATAATTAATCTTATTAATGACAGAGTTAATTAACACTAGTTGATTTAAATCAACTAAATTTTTAACACCTTGAACAGTTTGTCTAAAACTTCCTTTAGTATTAGTTAACTTGTCATGAATTTCTTCGTTTGGACCATGGAGAGCTAACGCAAATTCATTAGCTCCTTTTCTTATTAGTTCACTACAATAATCTTTATAAGCAAACCTTCTTCCATTTGATTGAATTTGGATTTTCTTAAAATTAAGCTTTTTTGCATACTCAACTAGGTCTGGTAAGTCATCTTTTAAAGTTGGTTCTCCTCCTGTAAAAACTACACTATTATGATTTTTTCTAGAACTTTTCAATATTTCTTTTAGTTCTTCAAATGTTTTGTCTTCACAAAAATCTCTCTTGTTTCCTTGAACACAAAATCTGCAACAATTATTACACTTAAAACCAACTTTTATATCTACTCTTCTATTCATAATGTTATAGGTTTAATTAGTAATATTATATAAAGGAGTGATAATATGGCTAATATACATAACTTATATTCTGATCAAGATATATTAAGTGAAATTGATAATTCAGTTGATGATAATATGTTAATACCAAAGGTAAATTATTTTCGTAATAAGAATGGTCA
>CAYPLZ010000032.1:0-6085 GCA_964411855.1 uncultured Candidatus Saccharibacteria bacterium | reverse complement strand
TTAAATGATAAAACAAGGGACTTTAAGGAAGGATTGGCCTATTCTGGCGGTGTATTTGAAGAGATGATTACAAGAAATTCTTATAAAGCTGCATCAAAAGTAGGAAAAGTAGAATTAGCTGTAGTAGATTTTTCAAGGAAAATTGAAAAATTAGAAAATCAATCTCAATTAGCAAAGGTTGATCTAGAGAAAGAAGAAAAATTAAACTTTAAAGATAAACTTAAAGCTTCAATTAAAGAATTTGTTTATAGTCTTGCATTTTATTCTAATTCTTTAATTGAGTCTTCAAAACGAATACTTTTTAATTTAGGAAATTTGATTACATAACTTCCATTGGTTCGATTAAGGAGGTTAAACTAACTAATAATTAAATAAAAAAAATGAGAAAGAGCACACTTTTTGAAAAAATTAATAAATACCTATTATACTTGGTCGGTTTTGCTACTCCTTTATTAATTTTTCCTTTAACCCAAAACTATCTAAACTACCCTAAAAGAATTTTTGTTTTAGTTTTAGTGGTTTTTAGTTTAGTAGCTTGGATTTTAAGGCAAAAATTTAGAGGTAAAATTCTTTTAAGAAAAGTTGATCAAAAACTATATTGGATTTGCGGTTTTGTCCTTTTGACTTTTGCACTTTCTACTATCTTTTCGCTCTGGCAAGGAATATCTTTCTGGGGAGCACCTTATTCTGTCTCTGATAACTTGTTGAATATGATAGTTTTGTTTGGGTTGAGCTTTTTGCTTGTTCATAGTTTTGAAAAAAGAAAAGAATACTTTAACTTTATCTTTTCTATTATTCTTTCTGGAGCTTTAGTTGGTGCTTTTTCTCTTTTAAGGATCTTTGACGTTACTATTTTTAATCTCAACCCTCTTTCTCTAATTGGGAATTTTAATGCAGTAGCAATATTTTCTGCTGCCCTCTTTCCTTTAGCTTTAGCTTTTACTTTTTTCTTTTCAAAGAAAAAGAGGATTGTATCCGGATTATCTGCTCTTATCTTGCTTGCTCTTGTAACATTAATTAATTTCCAGGTTGCTTGGCTCGTTCTTTTACTTGGAGTTCTAACAGCCTTATTTTTTGCTACTTGGAGAACAGACGAAGATATAAAATTAGGTTTACCGGTTGCTCTAATGCTAGTTTTAGCCTTATCTCTATTTTTTGTGCTTTTCCGTTTCCCAATTCCATTTTTCCCAACCCGTCCCGCTGAAGTTTCATTGAGTTTAGGTTCAGAATATGATGTGTTAAGAGGAACTTTTAGTGAAAATGTTAAAAATATAATATTAGGAAGTGGTCCAGGAACTTTCCTTTTCAAATACTCTCTTCATCGTTCCCCTCTCTTAAATCAAACTATTTTCTGGGGAACAAGATTTAGAGAAGGTAGTTCAGCCTTTTTGGACTGGATTATTACTAAAGGATTGCTTGGTGGAGCCTCCTTAATTTTGCTTTGGGGCTTTACAATTGTTACTGGAATAAAAGATGCAGTATTTTCAAAGGATAGTTCTTATTGGAAAGAAAAATTAGTTATTCTATCTGTATTTATTGCTTTGGTTGGTGGGTTTTTCCTTTATCCGTTTAACTTTACCCTGCTCTTTCTATTCTTTGTGATCTTAGGATTATTAATTGGTTTAATCTCTTCTGAATTTAAAGAGATTGAATTAGAAAACAATCCTTATAGTTTTGTTCTTCCTTTGATTTTAATTGTAGCAATAATCTTAGGTGGAGGATTAATGTTTTTACAGGGAATTCGTTATTATGCAGCAAACCAATATTACAGAGCTTCAGTCTTATCTAATCAAGGAGAGACAGATAAAGCAATTACAAAATTAACTAAAGCAACTAATTTAACAACTACACCTTTAAATTCTCCGGTTGATCTTTATTACAGAGATTTGGCCCAACTTCATTTAAATAGGGCAAATCAGGTAGCTCAAGATCAAAGTGTTAAAAATCCGGGTTTAGTCCAGACTTCAGTCAATAGAGGCATGCAATCCTTGGAGAGAGCAACCCAAATTGCCCCGTTTAACGCCGCAAATTGGAATGTAAGAGGATTTTTCTACAGAAACCTACTAGGACTTGAAAATGCGGATACTTTCGCTATAAACTCCTATAAAAAAGCCACAGAATTAGAACCAGCCTCTCCATTTGCCTATGTAGAAATGGCCAGAGTTTATATTCTAACTGCCCAACAAGAAGAAGCTCAAAAGAATAATTATCTTAATAAGGCAGCTACAAGATTAGAAAAAGCGATTGAGTTAAAGCCTGATTATGCTCCTGCTCATTACTTAATGGCAGTAGTTTATGATCAACAAGGAAACCTAGATAAAGCAATTACAAAATTACAGGACGCAGAACTTTCTGCAGCAAGAGATATTGGGCTTACTTTCCAACTCGGTCTACTTTATTGGAGACAGGGTGATGTTGGTCAGGCTCAAGCTAAATTCCAACAAGCCGTTAATGCAAATCCAAAGTATTCAAACGCACGCTATATGCTCGGCTTAGCCTATGATAATCAAGGACAAAAGCAAGCCGCCCTTAATCAGTTTAGGAAAGTTGCCGAACTAAACCCAGATAATGAAAGAGTTAAAAAGATTATTACTAACTTAGAAAATGGAGAACCAGCAATGAAAGACGTTGAATCTACTACCGCACCATTGCAGGATACTCCGCAAGAAATAAAAGAGTAACCCTTATACTAAATCAAAGAGAAAGAGCAAGGTTTTAGCCTTGCTCTTTTTTTTATAGCTTATTTTTTATTTTATCTAAATTATAATTGGAGGAATATTCTTACCTCATCGTTTGATACTTCAAGTACGCCTCTATTGAACTCATATTCTACTTTTCCCTGTCTTACAGTATCTATAATAATTGAATCAAAAATTAAGGTAATAAAATTAGTATGCTGAGGAAGAATATCGAAATTTCCCATCTTGTTTCGAGAAGAAACAGATTTAGCCTTTCCTTCAAATCTTTCCTTATCTTCAACTGGAGCCCAAAAGAGCTCTACGTCTAAATATTGTGAATCTTCTTTTGCCATATTATAGGTCCTTTAAGGTTCCAATATAGAGGAAGTCTTCATCAGGAATTTTATCTAGTTTTCCATCAATTATTTCCCTTACCCCTTTAACAGTTTCTTCTCTTTCAATATATTTACCTTCCCTACCGGTTTGATCTTCAACCATAAAGAAGTATTGAGTCATAAAGTTTAAGACTTTTTTAGCTCGATGAAAGGCAACTCTATCATCAGCAGAAAGTTCTGCTTCTCCTACAATTGAAACTAATCTTTGAAGATCTTTGTGTCTTTCTAAAAGATTTCTTGTTCTTTCTAATACCTCATAATGTTCTTTTCCTAAAATATCACTATTTGTATTTGAAGAAGTTGAGTTAATTATATCAACAGCTGGTTTTCTTCCTTGTTGGTATACATCTCTGGAAAGAATTACGGTTGAATCAAAATAGGGCATTAAGGCTTGAACTCCAGTATCAGTAAAGTCATCTGCTGGAACATATACGGCCTGAATGCTTGTAAGGTTGTTTTTAGTAGTTGAGGTTAATCTTTCTTGTAAATTTGCTACCTGACTGGTTAGAGTTGCTTGGTATCCTCCTTCAGAAGGAAGGGAAGATAAAAGAACTGAAAGTTCATTTCCAGCTTGAACAAACCTATAAGCATTATCCATAAAAAACAAGACTTCTTTTGGAAGATTATCTCTAAAGTGTTCTGCAATTGTAGTAGCTGCAAAAGCAGTTCTTAATCTTATTGAAGCTGATTCATTCATTTGACCAAAGATTAATGCAGTTGAAGGTAAAACATTTTTTAGTTTTAACATCTCCCAAAGTTCATTTCCTTCTCTAATTCTTTCACCAACACCAGCAAAGACTGATACACCTTTTTGATCAAAAGCAACATTGTGCATTAGCTCTGTAAGCAAAATAGTTTTACCTACACCAGACCCACCAAATAAACCAATCTTTCCTCCTTTACGAAGAGGAGTGAAAAAGTCAATTACTTTTATCCCTGTTTCAAATAAAGTAGTTTCAGGCTTTGTTTCTTGGTAAGAAGGAGGTTCTCTGTAAATAGGGGCTTTTTCAGTTGTCTTTAAAGGCCCCTCTCCATCTATTTCATTTCCAAATAGATTAACAACTCTTCCTAAGAGTTCATTCCCTACTGGAATTTCTAATGTCTTATTCGTTTTTACAACTCTATCGTTTCTAGATAATTTTTCTGAATCAGTTAAAGAGATACAAATAAAGACATTTGATTCTAGGGCAGCATAAACTTCTAGTTTTAAAGAAGAATCTTTTTTAAGCTCTAAAATTTCATGTGGAGAAAGACCTCCTCCCCAGAATTTTACCTTTACAACTTCTTGGCGTATAGAGACTATTCTTCCAGTTTCTTTTTCTTCCATAATTAATTATCTGTAATTAAATTTGATCTTATTACTCTATTAATTTGTTTTTTGTTTTGAGTTTGACTCTTTAATCTATTTGCTTTGTATCTTAATTTATCTATCTTTTCGTCTGCATTTTGAGTGGCTTGGTCCATTGCTATCATTCTGGAAGCAAATCTGGCTAGTTGATGCTCCAGAACGGCTTGTTTAAACAAAGCTTCTCTAATTTCATTTTCAAAAAACTGTATAATTTCTTTTGGAGAAGGCTCAAAGAGATACTCTTTTACTTCTTTTTGTGGCTCTCCAAAGGAAACTCCTCCTGATACATTTGTTTTAACTGGATCTTGGCGAAGCGGTGTTTGGAACCTTCCATGAAAGACAATTACATCTTCGTAATCATTTATGTATTTAAAAATTCTTTTAATTTCACCTGGAGAAGGATTTTCATCATCTAATCTAAAATAATGATTAATGTTTTGAGTAGAAGATTGATTTTTAATTATACTTCTTCCTATTTCTCCGGCTACTACTAGATCAGTTTCAGTATGTTGAATATAACTATGAACTTCTCTCCAGGTATCTAAAAGTAGGGTTCCATAAAACCTTTCGTTTGCTGATAAAAATACAGTTACTTTTTTCTTTTCTTTTCTTAAAAAAGAGAGGGGAGCTTTCCCTTTTTGTTCTTTTTCTGTTTGAGAAAGATAAGCTGATTTTGCGTGGTTGTAAATTTTAGCTACTCCTTCTAGAAAGTTTCTAGTTTCTAGTACTTCATCTTGAATTTGATTCATTCTCATATTAGAAAGAGTCTGATAGGCAGAAGTAATATCTTTCAGGGAGGAAATTAAATCTAAATTTTCTTTTGTTTGTTTTAAGGAATCCATTTTAAAACCTTCTAATTTTAGGGATTAAAGATCTAATTATATTTTCGTATTCTTCCATGTCTTCAGCTCTTTTAACCTCTGTTTCTATATCAAGAAGATCTCCTTCTTTGTAGTGTTGAATTAAGTCCTTAATCTCTTTTTCTACTTCAGTTGAAGTATTGTTTTCCCAGTATCCGAAAAGAAGTAGACCAACAAGTAAAAGCTGAAAAGGTCTGGAGAGAATTACTGCAGAAGGTTGGGAGAAGATAATATCAATTTTCTCTCCTGTATCTAGTATTCTTTTAGTTTCTTCCGGGAGTTCTACTCCAAAACGAGCAATTTCTAGGGCTCTATTGTAATCACTCATTTTTCTTCTTATTATTTGAGATAACTCTTGATCTAATTGGCTTTTAGTTTGGTTGCCAACTCTTGATACAGAAAGAAAAGCATCAATTGCTGGTTTAATTCCTTTTTTAAAGTAATCATTATTGAAAAAGATATGTCCATCTGTAATAGCCATTAGGTTTGTCTGGATATAGCCACTAATATCGTTTTCTAGAGTGTTTGCAACTGGCAGAGCAGTAATACTCTCTTTTTTTCTTCCTGATTTAATATTCCCTGCTCTTTCAAGAAGAGAAGCATGGATGTGAAAAACATCACCAGGATAAGAACTTCTTCCTGGTGGTCTTTTTAAAAGTAAAGAAATTTCTCTGTAAATTTTTGCATGAGTGGTTAAATCATCGAAAACTATTAAAACATCGTTTCCTTGATCTCTAAAATATTCTGCAATACTCATTCCAGAATAGGGAGCAATATATAAAAGAGGAGAAGATTCTCCTGCTC
>CAYPLZ010000031.1:0-6096 GCA_964411855.1 uncultured Candidatus Saccharibacteria bacterium | reverse complement strand
AAGGATGGCAAACAAATATGCCAGATTCTTCAGTAGGATTTACTGATTCTGAAAAAATTAGCAGCACAATAAGTACTGGTAATTGGATGCCAGATGTAGAAGTGCTATACCCAGATGGAGGAGAAACTTGGTACTTAGTTCCAGACAACTGGGTTAATAGTTCTAGTACAGTTGCATTGTGTATAGGGTTAGGAATGAATGAAAAATGCCAATACCCAATAAGATGGCAAACTACTAATCCAATTGGACCAGAAAGTGATCTATTAATTGATATTGAATTTTCTGCAGATAGTGGAAATAATTGGATGACTCCATTTGTAGCAACAGGTATTGAAAATACAGGAGAGTACTGGTGGAAGCCACCATATTCCGATGAATATATTACAGATAATGGAAGAATGAAAGTTACAGCTACTCATAAAAACTATTCCTTCCTTACAGATACTGATATTTCAGATGAAGATTATTGTCCTCCTAAATTAGATCTAGATTCAGCTAAAGCCTTATTAGGAATTTCAGATGAAACAACTACAGCCTCAGAACCAGCTTCAAGCGCAACAACAAGCACCACAACAGAGAGCACTAGCACAGAAGAAATGATAATTGAAAATGGAACAACTACTTCATCAACAACTGATAGTACTATAGGGACCTCTTCAACAGAAGAAGCTAGCACAAGTAGTGACTCTACTACATCTGAACCTATAATTGAAGACAATTCAACTAGCTCAAGTGAAAAAGAAGAAAATTCTACTTCTTCAGAAGAAGAAAACAATGAAACTACTGACGAGACTATTACAAAACAAGAAGAAACAGTCCCAGAGACAGTCGAGGAACCAACAGGGGAAGAGACCACAACAGCAGAAGAGCCAGCAAAACTAGACGATGAGGAACCAACAGAAGAAGAGACTACAACAACAGAGGATAATTCTAGTGATGAAAATAGTGAGGAATCTAGTGATAGCAATGAAACAGAGACTAGTAATAATGAAACTAATAATGAAAATTAATATGAAAAACTTAACTAAAACAATCTTAATATTAGCTGTTATCTTATTTGGAAGCTTAACCTTGGTACAAGATGCTCAGGCTCAAGAGTCATCAGATTTAGAAATTGAAATTTGTTATGACTCTGCTTTAACAGATTGTGAAATTCTAAATAATGAAAATCAACCTCCACTTTTTGAAGAAACTAACTTTTTACCTGGTGATGAAATAAGTAGTTGGATTAAGGTTACTAACCTAACTGGGAGTTCAAAATCAGTAGCAATTGAGGCTATTAATTTTGGCGGTCTTCCAGTTGGAAGTAATGATTTAGCAAAAGCTTTGGAAGTTGAAATAAGTGAAAACGGAACTAGCTTATATGGAATTTCAGAAACTAAAACATTAGCTGATTTTTATGCATACGGAGAGATGTATTTATCTGATGTTGATAATAATACTACTTATCAATTCAAAATTAAATTCCCAGAAGATAAAGGAAATGAGTGGCAACAAAAAACAACTAGTTTTGATGTGATTATTGGTGTAGAAGGTGAAGAAGGCCACCAAACAAACGGAAATGGTGGCGGAGGCGGTGGAGGAACTACCTTGCCTCCAGGAATGACTATTACAGGAGAGAGGTCAGTTGTAGGAACAGACTGTGAATCTGTTGAGATAAAATGGAATACAAGCTACTTTTCTACTGGTAGAGTAATTTACTCAAAAGACGGAGAAGAACACAGTTTAAACTTAAACGATACAGGTGATGATCCACCATTATATGGTTATGCTGCTACTACAGATGAAGTTACTGATAAGAAAACTTCCCATACTATGTATTTAGATGGACTTGAAGACAATACAACTTATTATTATCGTTGTATTTCTCATGCTTCTCCTGCAACAATAAGTAAAGAATTTTCCTTCACTACTTGTGAATGTGAAGTGTGCGAAGAAGAAGATGAGGAAGAGCTAGAAGAACCCGTACCTGTATTTGCAACAGGGGAGGAAACAGGAGGCACAGGCCAAGAAGAAACTGAGACAGAAGAAGGGACAACTACTGAAGAGTCAACAACTTCTGAAGAATTAACTACTGAAGAAAAAACTCCTGAAGAAGAAAGTTCAATTACAAGACAAACCTTAGCAGCAACAATAGCTAATATGTTTGATTTTAACTTTACATTATGTGATCTTTGGTTTATCCTTTTTATCCTTTTGCTTATCTATACTATTTATAGATTATTAAAGGACAGGAAAGAAAGAAGAGGGAGGTAACCAAGGATTAAAATTCAAAAAAAAAGAATGGAGCTCACCAGGACTGGGAGTTCCTTTTCTTTTGTTTAATGATTTAATATAATAAAACAATGGACAAGTTAGGAGAATATATTAAAAAAAGAGATTTTGAAAAGACACCAGAACCTGGAGACAACAAAAGAAATGATACCAGGGGGCCAATTTTTGTAATTCAAAAGCACAGTGCTTCTAATTTGCATTATGATTTTAGATTAGAAATGAATGGAGTCTTAAAATCTTGGGCAATTCCTAAAGGGCCTTCTTTGAATCCTAGTGAAAAAAGATTAGCTATAGAAACTGAAGACCATCCTTTAGGTTATGCTAATTTTGAAGGAACTATTCCGGAAAAAGAGTATGGGGGCGGAACAGTATTAGTTTGGGATAAGGGTGTTTTTAAAAACCTAAAAGACAAAATGAGCCTAGAAGAAAGCTATAAAAAAGGACAAATAGAGGTTTGGCTTGAAGGTGAAAAATTAGAAGGAGGATACGTATTAGTTAAAACAGGAAGAGAGGATCATTGGCTTCTAATTAAAATGAAAGATGATAAGGCTGACAGAAGAAGAAATCCTGTTTCTACAGAACCTAAATCTGTAATTTCTGGTAAAACCATAAAAGAATTAAAGAAGAATTAATCTGATAAAGAATATGTAGTTTTATTTATTCTGCTGCTTTGAGCAGTAGATTTTATTTTTAAACTAAAAAGAGATAAAATAGTTAAAACATTTAAAAATAATACTATGAATCAAAAAGAAAAAGAAATCAAAAATTTAGTCACACCTATAATTGAAGAAGAAGGTTTTGAAGTAGTAGATGTTAAGATTCGTTTCCGAAGAGAAAGAAAGGCAATTATAATTACAATTGATAACGAAGAAGGAGTTACTATTGGAGACTGTGAAGAAGTTTCTCATTTAATTGATTCTGTAATAGAAGATGAAGATCCAATTGAAGAGAGTTATTCAATTGTAGTTTCTTCGCCAGGAGAAGAAGAGTAATAAATAACTAAATATATTTTTTATGGATTTTAAGGAATATCAAAAACTTTCTAAAAAAACTGCTGTCTACCCAGATGTTGGAGATAATTATGTTTATCCAAGTTTAGGTTTAGCAGGTGAGGCAGGAGAAGTAGCTGATAAAATGAGCAAAGCAATAAGAGATGACAATTGGAAAATAACAAAAAGAAAGAAAAAGGAAATTAAAAAAGAATTAGGAGATGTACTTTGGTTTATATCTCAATTAGCCACAGAACTGGGTTTATCTTTAGAGGAGATAGCTAAAGGAAATGTAGATAAACTTCAATCTCGACAAAAAAGAGGAAAATTAAAAGGAAGTGGGGATAATCGTTAATATTTATGGCCAAAATTCTCCATACAGCAGACCTACATCTTAAAAAATATCAAGGGGAAAGGTGGAATACCCTTGTAGACTTAATTGAATTAGGAAACAAGGAAAATATTTCCCACTTTATTATTAGTGGGGATCTTTTTGATAAGAATTTTGAAGCAAATAAATTAAGACCAAAAATTAGAGAGGTCTTTAGTAAAGGAGAATTTGATGTAATACTTTTATCTGGTAACCACGACCAAGATGCTTATAAACAAAAATTTGATTTTGGAGAAAATGTTAAAGTTTTAAGCGAAGAAAAAAATAAAATTGAATACGAAGATTTTGATATTTATGGACTACCTTTTAATGCAATTAGCAAAGAAAAACTTTTAAATCAATTAAGAAGCTTAAATAAAAAGACTAATCCTAAAAAGAACAATATTCTTCTGTATCATGGAGAATTATTAGATAGTTTTTTCTCTAGGGGAGAATTTGGAGATGAAGGAGATAAAAGATATATGCCGGTTAAGCTATCTTATTTTAAAGATTTAAATTTTAATTATATTTTAGCTGGTCATTTTCATACTAGATTTGATAGCAGAAAGATAGATAAAGATACTTATTTTATCTATCCTGGTTCTCCTGTTTCTATTACAAAAAAAGAAACAGGGAAAAGAAAAGTGAATATTTTTAAATTAGGAGAGGCTCCACAACCTAAAAAACTTAATACCCCTTATTTTAAAGAAATTAATGTAACACTTTCTTATAAAGACAAAAATCCTTTAGAAATAATAAAGGATTCTTTTAAAGATGTAGAAAGTAATGCAAAGGTCTTATTCGAAGTAGATGGATTTATTGATTCAGAGAAAATAGGAAAAAGTGAAAAAGAACTACTCAAAGAGATAAGAGAAATAGTAAAAGAAAAAACTTACGAATTTAAAGAACCTACGATTAAAGATATCAGTGAAGTTTTAAATAGTGATCTTTTCTTAAGTTTTAAAAAGAAATTAGATAAAAAAGATTATTCAAAAGAAAAGAAAGAGAAATTATCTAATTTATTAATTAAAGGAATGACAGAATTAGAAATATGAAAATTAAGGAATTTTATTCATGCTAAACCATGAAGCATTACCATTATGAAAATTAAGGAATTTTCAATAATTAAATATGGGCCCTTAAAAAGTGTAGGACCAACTACGCTTTCTGATAACTTTACTCTTTTATCTGGGCAGAATGAAGCAGGAAAAAGTTTAACTGTTGATGCTTTGACTAAGTTTTTATTAAAGAAAAAAACAAAAGATTTTGGAGAAATTGAAAGGGTAGAGGAAAAACCTGAAGGATATTTAAGTTTAGAGATAAATAATGAAACAAAAAAACTTCCTGAACAAGGAACAATTTATGAAATTTCGAAGCTTACGGCTTCAGAATACAGAAACATTTTTATTATTAGAGACAGTGATCTTTCAATTAAAGAAGAGGAAAACTTTTTAACTAAAGTTACAGATAAACTAACTGGACTAAAGACAAGCTTAATTCAAGATCTTAAAGAAAGTATTAGAGATGTTGCAAGAATTACCCCTTCTGGAAAATTAAAAAACACAAAAGAAAAAAACAAACTTAGAGAAAGAGTTGAAGAGGCGGAAAATTTAATTAAAAAAATAGAGGAGTTAATCAAAGAGTTAAAGGAGGAAAATTACGAAGAGATTGAAAATGATTTAATTAAATTAAAAAATAAAAAAGAAGAGATAGAAGATAAGCTAGAAAGACTGGAAATAGCTCGAAAGAAAGAAAAGTTTATTAAAGCGAAAAATGCTTTCTCTAAAATTAAAGAAAAGAAAAAGGAACAAGAAGAATTAAATAAATATAGTGAAGAAGAATGGCAAAGATGGAGAGACGCTACATTAGAGAAAGAAAGAATGAAAGAGGAACTTAAAGAAGTAAAAGAAAAACTAGAAAGAAATAGGAACAAAGAGGAAGAACTAAAAGAAAAGAAAAAGGAAGTTGAAAGAGAATTACATAGTTTAGGAAGCCAAAAGAAAAGAATAGGGCAACTAAAACCAGTTTTTTACATTTCATCCATTTTAAGCTCTATTTTAACTGTGATTAGTTTTGTCCTATGGTTTACTACTTCTATTGAATTATTATTCTTTAGCACGCTAATTTTGGGCGCTATAAGTGTTTCTATAATACTAGGAGGACTCTTTTTAGTTGTTTATAACAAAAGAAAGACAGAAGAGCTTGATATTGAAAAAGAAAAAGAGATATCTAAAAAAGAAAAAGAATTAGAGCAGTTAAAGTTAGAAAAAAGTAAATACGAAGATAGGGTTCAAAATAATGAAAAAGATATTAAAAGAAAAAAGAAAGATAAAAAAGAAATTGAAAGAAAAATAGAAAGCCTTAAAAAGAAATCAAAAGAAGAGAGTTTAGAAAATTATAAAGAGAAGCTTAATAAAAAACAAAAAATAAGCGATAAAATTAAAGAAGCAAAAACTATTCTTT
>CAYPLZ010000030.1:0-6114 GCA_964411855.1 uncultured Candidatus Saccharibacteria bacterium | reverse complement strand
ATGTAGGAAGGAATGATCCTTGTCCTTGTGGAAGTGGTAAAAAATATAAAAAATGTTGTTGGCCTAAATGGGAATAAATTAAGTTTTGACAAGAGACTTGATTTGTTTTAATATTAGAACAACTTAAAATAATTTAACCAAAAAATGACAAGAAAGAATTTAAGATTTGTAATATTTTTAATACTTCTGATCGGCTTCTTTGCCGGGAATCTTGTATATCCAGCTTACTTTAACAAAGGAGTTGATTTTGTGAATTCAAAAACATCTCTTAATCTCCCTCATTTCTGGGAAAAACCATTTAAACTTGGTTTAGACCTACAAGGGGGAGCTCATTTAGTTTATAGGGCTGACCTTTCTGAAATTGAAAAAGGAGATGAGGAAAGCTCAATGAGAGGTTTAAGAGATGTAATTGAAAGAAGAGTTAATATGTTTGGTGTTAGAGAACCTATTGTTAGAACACAACAAATAGGGGAAGAGCACAGATTAATTGTAGAATTAGCTGGAATTAAAGATGTATCAAAAGCTATTGATGAAATCGGAAAGACACCATACCTAGAATTTAAGATTCAACGTTCCCAAGAAGAAGCTCAAAAAATAAAAGATGTAATTGAGAAAGTAAAAAATGCTACTTCTCAGGAACAGATTAAAAATATAGAAAATGTAGAATTAGCTCAGAAAGATCCTAACTTTAAACCAACTGATTTAACAGGAAAATACTTAAAGAGTTCTGAAGTAAGCTTTGATCAAACAACTTACCAACCAAGAGTTCTTTTACATTTTAATGAAGAAGGAAAAGAACTCTTTTCAGAATTAACTGGTAATCATGTTGATGAAAGAATTGCAATCTATATTGATGGACAATTAATTTCTGCCCCGACTGTTAATGAAAAGATTACTCAAGGGACAGCTCAGATTACAGGAGATTTTTCCATTGAAGAGGCAAAAGAATTAGCCAGAAACTTAAATGCTGGTGCTTTACCTGTTCCAATTGAATTAATATCAGAACAGACTGTTGGGCCAACATTAGGAGAAATTTCACTTCAAAAGAGTTTAAAGGCAGGAATGTATGGATTTTTAGCAATTCTAGTATTTATGATTATCTTTTATAAAATGCTTGGAGTTATAGCTGCTTTAGCACTTTTGATTTATGTAGCTATAGTTTTGGCCTTGTTTAAATTGATTCCAGTTACATTAACCTTGGCTGGTATAGGAGGATTTATACTATCGATTGGTATGGCAGTAGATGCTAATATTCTGATCTTTTCTAGAATGAAAGAGGAATTACAATCTAAGAGAACTTTTGGAGAATCAGTTAGAGAAGGATTTTCTAGGGCTTGGCCTTCAATTAGAGATAGTAATTTAACAACACTTCTAGTTGCAATAATACTTTTCACATTTGGAACTAGTTTTGTTAAAGGATTTGCCCTAACCCTTAGCATTGGAATTGTAGTAAGTATATTCTCTGCCGTATTTGTAACTAGAAGTCTAGTTAATATTTGTGCAGGAACTTTTCTTGAAAAAATTAAAGGAATTTGGAAATAATATGTTTTCATTTACAAAAAACAAAAAAATATTCTTTGCATTCTCTGGTATTTTAGTCTTAGCTAGTATTGGTTCAATCCTATTTTTCGGATTAAATCTTGGAATTGATTTTGAAGGAGGAGGAACACTAAGCGTTGACTTTGAAAACGAGAGACCAAATGCAGATCTTATTAAAGAAAATTTAAGTAGTTTTAATTTTGAAGAACTACATGTCCGACCTGTTGGAGAAAAAGGAGTAATGATTCAAGTTAAAAAGAAAGATTTAAATGATGAGACAAGAGAAAATATTATTAATGAATTAGATAAGATAAAACCAATTCGAAAAGGATCGGAAGAGTTTAAAGTAATTGGTCCTACAATAGGTAGGGAATTAAAAGACAAGACTAAGGTATTTACAATTATTACCTTATTAGCAATTGTAATTTATGTAGCTTTTGCTTTTCGAAAAATATCTTGGCCAATGCCTTCTTGGAAATATGGAATATCAGCTTTAATTGCACTCTTTCACGACCTTATCATTCCGGTTGGTGTATTTGCAGTAATTGGACAACAGCTTGGTATTCAGTTAACTATTCCTGTAGTAACAGCCTTGCTTACTGTTTTGGGTTATTCAATTAATGACACAGTGGTTATTTTTGACAGAATTAGAGAGAACTTATTAAGAGAAAAAGGAAGTAGCTATGCTGAAACAGTAGATATTTCATTAAATCAAATCTTGACTCGTTCTATCCATACATCAGTAACTACTTTACTTGTATTATTTGCAATATTCTTCTTTGGAGGTGAAGCTTTGAAGTATTTTGCCCTTACATTGATTATCGGAATTGCAGCAGGAACTTACTCTTCAATCTTCCTTGCTGGTCCAGTTTTGGTAGCTTGGTACAATTGGGAAAGATCAAGTTAAAATTCCCTTGACAAATCGGAGTAAATCTGACAATATAAAGGAAGCTCAAGTTAAATTTAAGCTTAAAATTTTGAAACTTTAATAAAAAAATAAAATGAAATTTAATTACCAAGAAATTTCCCAAAATCTATTAAATACTTTACCGTCGAGAACAAAAGACGTATTAGAAAGACGTTTTGCTCTTTCTGGTAATGATACTAAGGAAACCTTAGAATCAATCGGAGAAGATTATGATATTTGCAGAGAGAGAGTAAGACAGATTGAAAACAAAGGAATTAAGAAATTAAAAGAGAAAGTAGATAACTATAAAGAAGTATTTAAATATTTCAAAAAGTATTTAAAAGATAATGGTGGACTAAAGAGAGAAGATTTATTATTAGAAGAAATAGGTGAGGGGAAAGAACCTCAAGTGTTTTTCCTTTTAAATCTTGGGAAAGATTTTATTAGAGAAAAAGAATCTGAAGAGCTACTTGCCCTTTGGACTTTAGATGAAAAATATATTGAAAAAGCAAAAGAACTTATTAGCTTTTTCGAAAAGGAGCTAGAGAGAAAAGGAGATTTAATTACTTTAGAAGATGTTAATCTTCCTTCAGAATTTAAAGATTTAGAGGAAGGTGTTATTTATTCCTATATTGAAATCTCTCAAAATATTGGTAGAAATGCTGAAAATGAAATTGGCTCTACCAATTGGCCAGAAATTAATCCTAAAAGAGTAAAAGATAAAGCTTATTTAGTTTTAAAACAAAAAGGAGAACCTCTTCACTTTAAAGATGTTGCTACTAATATTGGAGAAGATGCTCTTCCACAGACTGTTCATAATGAACTAATTAGAGACGAAAGATTTGTTCTTGTGGGAAGAGGATTATATGCTTTAAAGGAATGGGGTTATAAAGAAGGAACTGTTAAAGATGTTATTAAACAAATCTTAGAAGAAAGCGAAACTCCTATTGCTAAAAAGGAATTAGTTAAAAAAGTACTTGATCAAAGATTTGTTAAAAGAAACACTGTTCTGTTAAACTTAAATAGTGGGCCTTTTTCCAAAGAAGGAAAAGGCTATACTGTAAAAGAAAGTTAAAACTTTAAGTAAATTTCTATGTTAAACCTTCAGGAACTTTTGTCTCCTGTTTTTCAAATCAGTTCGCCCTTTATTAAAACTGGCTGGGAAATTTTTAAAGCTTGGTGGTGGGTTCTACCACCTTTTTTGCTATGGAGTAGGGCAAAATATTTCTGGTTTTGGTGGAGAAATGGTGCTTGGGGTGCCTCCTGGGATTACACAATGATAGAGATTATTCCCCCAGAAGACAATGAAAAGCCAGTTCGGGCAATGGAAAATGTTATAGATGGTTTATGGCAGATGTTTTATGCTCCTCCAAATTGGTATGAAGATTGGTGGGAAGGAGAATATCAAATAACTGTTAATTTTGAAATTGTTGCAGACGGAGAAGGACCTCATTTTTACTTCCGTTTTCAAGAAGGAAATAGAGATGTAGTTGAGGCAAATATTTATTCTCAATACCCTGATGCTGAAATTAAAGAAGTAGAAGATTATACAAATAAAGTTCCTCAGAATATCCCAAATGAAAATTGGGATCTTTGGGGATGTTCTTATATGTTAACCAGACCAGATCCTTATCCTATTAAAACCTATAAGTATTTTGAAACAGAATCAGAAAAAACTGAAGAAAAAAGAATAGATCCTATAGCTTCTTTGCTTGAGGCAATGGGTAAGATTCAAAAAGGTGAACAACTCTGGATTCAGTTTAATTGCAAACCAATTGCTCAGGAGATGGCAGATAAATTTATGGAAAGAGCAGAAAAAGTTAAAGGAGAGCTAAGTAAAAGAGATGAAGGGGGTGAATCTAAAAGGTCTTCTATGTTAACTAGGCTTTATAGGGCTATAGTTCATGGAGAAGATCCTATAGATCAAAGTAGAAAAGAGGCAGAAGCCGAAGAAGATGAAGAAACTTCTTCTTTTGCATATCCTGAAATGACCTTAACCCCAGGAGAAAGAGAAGTATTGCAAGAAGTTGAAAGAAAAAAATCAAAGGACTTATTTCAAACAAATATTAGATTTATTTATCTTGGGAATAAAGATGTCTTTTTTAAACCTAAAGTAAGACTTCCTTTTGGATTCTTTGTATCTTTTAATAAATCAGATTGTAATCAATTAGTTCCTTTTGGAGACACAATTACAAAGGCTAGTCCACAGTGGTGGAACTGGCTTATCTTTAAAAAGAGAAGAGAATATGTTTTAAAAAGAAATTTGTTTCGATATTATAAAATGAGGAAAGCGCCTTTCTTCCCTAGGGATCCTGGAAAAGGCAGTTATGTTTTAAATGTTGAAGAGATGGCTTCTCTTTATCACTTTCCACATAGAGAAGCTGTTCCAGCACCACTTCGTCCTTCTGGAGGAGCAAAGAAAAAAGGAGTGCCGACTCCTTTACCTACAGAAGAAGACGAAGAAGAATAAAAAAGTATTATGTCAATAAACTATTTTGCAAGAACAACTTTTAGAAACGAAAGGAAAAAATTTGGGATAAAGCCCGACGATAGACGTCGGCATGTTTATGCTATTGGGAAGACTGGAATGGGAAAGAGTGCAATGCTAGAGAATATGGCTATCCAAGATATTAGAAATGGGAATGGTTTATGTTTTATTGATCCCCACGGTGATGTAGCACAAGACTTATTAGAATTTGTTCCAGAAGAAAGAATAAAAGACGTAGTCTATATTAATCCGGCCGATGTTTCTCATCCTATAGCTTTTAATATTATGGAAAAAGTAGATGCCGAGCACAGGCATCTTGTTGCTAGTGGATTAATGGATGTATTTAAAAAGATTTGGCCTGATGTTTGGTCTGCTAGAATGGAATACATTTTGAATAATTGTCTTTTAGCTCTTTTAGAATATCCTGGTGCTACATTACTTGATGTAAATAGGATGATGGCAGATCCAAAGTATAGAGAAAAAGTAGTTGAAAAGATTACAGATCCTGTTGTAAAAAGTTTTTGGGTAAAAGAATTTGCTCGTTACAGTGAAAGATTTGAGGTAGAAGCAACAGCAGCTATTCAAAACAAGATTGGGCAATTAATCTCTAACCCTCTGGTTAGAAATATTATTGGACAAAAGCATTCTAGCTTAGATATGAGAAAAATGATGGATGAGAAAAAGATTTTAATTATTAATCTTGCTAAAGGAAGAGTTGGAGAAGATAATTCAAAATTACTTGGTACTTTACTTGCTACTCAAATTCAGTTAGCTGCAATGTCTAGAGTAGATCAAAAAGAAGAGGAAAGAAAAGACTTTTACTTTTATGTAGATGAATTTCAAAACTTTGCTACTCGTACTTTTGTAGGAATTTTATCTGAGGCAAGAAAGTATAGATTAAATCTTATTCTTGCTCATCAATACATTGAACAGATGGAAGAAGATGTAAGAGATGCTGTATTTGGAAATATTGGAACTTTAATTTCATTTAGGGTAGGTGCTGCAGATGCAGAATTTTTAGAGAAAGAGTTTGAACCAGAATTTTATGCTACAGATTTAGTTAATTTAGGAAAGTATAATATTTATCTTAGATTAATGATTGATGGAGTAGCTACTAGACCTTTTTCTGCTGAAACCTTACCTCCAATTGAAAAACCAGAAGACACTTATGTTAAAAAGA
>CAYPLZ010000029.1:0-6127 GCA_964411855.1 uncultured Candidatus Saccharibacteria bacterium | reverse complement strand
AATTAGTGCAACTGAATTAGTAAATTTTGCAAAAGAAGCAGTATTTCATACTTATGAAAATGCTTTTAATGAAGAAAAAATGGAAGGACTAGACATCTAACCTCCTAAAAAGAATAAGACAAGGTTGGATTCGATCCCTAAAAGGGTAATGGTACCTCTCTTTTAATTAAGACAAAGGGCCGAACAAGAACCTTACCTCTCTTATTCTTTTAATTAAACCAAAGGCTTCGGAAAACTCCGAAGCCTTCTTTTTTTATACTTGTTCAAATTTAAAATTAACCTTATAATTAAATTAATGAAAGAAGAAAAGAAAGTATCAATAATAATACCTGCCTTAAATGAGGAAAAACGGATTGGTTCCGTTTTAGATATTGCTATTCTAGCAAGAGATAGCATAGATCAAATAAAAGAAATAATAGTAGTTGATGATGGCTCTGAAGATAATACAAAAGGAAAGGCAAAGGAAAAAGATATTGATAAGTTAATAGTTCATAAAGAGAATAAAGGAAAAGGGAAAGCTTTAAAAAGTGGAATTGAAAAAGTTCAGGGCAATATTTATTTTTTTATTGATGCGGATTTAATTAACTTTCAATTAAAACATATTAAGAAAGTATTAAATCCAATCCTTTTAAAAGACTATATTATGGTAAATGGAGTATTAGACAGAGGAAAGCAGTTTCAGGATATAACAGGAAAAAATGATTTTACTAAAAAGCTAGCTCCTTTAATTAATGAATACAATTCTGCTTACATTGGATCCCAAATAACAGGAATACGTACAATTACAAAAGAAATTTGGGATAAAACTCCAAATGATATTGAAAATTTCTATATTGATAAAGCTCTTTATGAAACAGCAAAAAAGATTGATAAATCAAAGATAAAAAATGTTGTCTTGTATAACCTATTACAACATTCAAAACCACAAAAAAGAGGCCCAAAGGGCCACTTAGCACGAGTTAAAATGTGGTGGGAAATTGCTTCTAAAACAATTAAGTATAAGACTAAAGATTTATTAGGTTAGAAAAAGTTTCTTTAATTTTACTCCAAAAACTTTCTTTTTCTGTACTTGTAGCCTGCTCTTGTTTTTCAGAAGGTAAGACTACTACCTGTTTTTCTCCTGGTTTCTTGTAACCCTGTTCTCTAATTTTTGATTCCCAGTGTTCTTCTTGCTCTGCAGCTGAAAGATTATTTTCCAATTCTTGATGTCTTTCTTCTTGTTCACTTAGTTGTTCTTTTAAGGTATTTAATTCGTTCAATTTTTCTTTGTTTGTCTTATAAAGATTAAAATTAACGTAACTTAAAAAAACTACAATAGTTACTAAAAAAAGTATTTTTGTTATTAAAAACAGAATATCCTTTTTATTTTTAAAAAATTCCTTTATCATATAATAATAAGAATTAAAACTATAAATTATGGATCAAAAGAAAAGAAAAATAATTAAAATAATAATGGTTTCCCTAGTAATCTTGGGAATGCTTAGCTTTTCCTTATCTACTTTATTCTAGTTTAATACTATCACATAGGAAAAGAAACAAAAAAGAGCTTTGTCATCAAAGCTCTTTTTCTATTCTATCTCTTTAACTGAACCATCCGGCATTAAATTATCAGGACATTTTCCTTCTTTTTCACACCTTTGATATCTTTTACAACTTTTCCAGTTTTCTTCACTATTACAATATTCCTTTATCCATTTTTTAGAAATTACCCCTTTTTCTTCTAGTCTTCTTAAGGGGCAGACTTTTTTCCATTTACAAGCCATAATTATTCTCCAAACATTTTAAGAAATACTTTGTTTGGAATATCAACCCTCCCCTCTTTTTTCATCTCTTTCTTTCGCTCTTTTTGATTTTCAAGCAATTTTTTCTTTCTTGTTACGTCGCCTCCATACAAAGGAGCTGTAACATCTTTTCTTCTTGCTTTAATAGTCTCTCTTGCAATAATATTTCCTTCTACTTTTCCTTGCAATGGAACTTCAAATAATTGAGGAGGTAAATGTTTTTTTAACCTTTTTAATATTTTTCTTGCTTTTTTGTAAGCTGTGTCTTTTCTTACAATTTGAGAAAAGGCTTGTTTTTTCTCTCCTGCAACTAAAATTTCTAGTTTTACAAGATCAGCTTCCCTGTAACCAATAAGTTCGTAATTCATTGAAGCAAAGCCTTCAGTTGCTCCTTTTAGGTGATCGTAAAAGTTAACTACAATATCCTTTAAAGGAGTCTTGTAATTGATTAAAACCCTCTCTGAGCTTAAATACTCTACTTTATCGTACTCACCCTCAATTTCTTCCAAAACTTCGGTTAGAGCCCCATAATATTCGGAAGGAGCCACTATTTCAAGGTTAACCCAGGGTTCTTTTATTCTTTTTATCTTAGTTCTATCTGGCCAATCAGCAGCAGAGTAAACTTCTCTTTCTTTTTCATTAGTTTTTACCTTGAAAACTACTGTAGGAGAAGTTATTACAAGATCCAAACCAAATTCTCTTTTTAATCTTTCAGATATTATTTCAGCATGTAAAGATCCTAAAAATCCACACGTAAAACCTCTTCCTAGTCCTTCTTTACTTGTTGGTTCAAAAGTAAAAGAAGAATCATTTAATCTTAATTCTGATAAAGCTTTTTTAAGGTTTCCAAATTGATCTACATCTTTCGGGTAAATACCAGCAAAAACAACTGGTTTTGGTTCTTTATAACCAGCTAGCGGTTCAATCTTGTCTCCTTTTTTTAAAACAGTATCTCCTACTTTTACTTTACCAGGCTCTTTTATTCCAGTAGCAATATAGCCTATCTCTCCCTTATCTATTTTTTTAGTTCTAACCATTTGAGGAGAGAAAAATCCCAATTCTTTTGCCTCAGACTCTTCTTCTTCTGCGGCAGTAATAATCTTATCTCCTTCTTCAAAACTACCATCTATTACTCGGATATAAGCTAAAACTCCTTTGTAAGCATTATACTTTGAGTCAAATATTAATCCTCTATTAATATTTTCTTTTTTAATTTTAGGTGGAGGAACTTCATCAATAATTCTTTCTAGTAGTTCTTCAACATTTGTTCCCTCCTTTGCTGATATAGATGATATTTCACTTTTATCAATATCTAATAAATTTGCTATCTCTTTTTTAGTTTCTTCAATTTTAGCAACCTCCAAATCAATCTTATTTACCACTGGTAAGATAGTAAGATCCTGCTCTTTTGCTGCTTTTAAATTAGCTAAAGTTTGAGCTTGAATTCCTTTAGTGGCATCCACTAATAAAACCGCGCCCTCTACTGCTGCTAAAGAACGAGAAACCTCATAAGAAAAATCAACATGTCCTGGAGTATCGATTAAATTTAAAATATAATCTTTGTATTTCATTCTTGCCGGCTGCATCTTAATAGTAATTCCTTTCTCTTTTTCAAGATCCATCATATCAAGATGCTGAGACTCCATCTTGTCCCCTTTTATAGTCTTAGTTAATTCCAAAAACCTATCTGCTAAGGTAGATTTTCCATGATCAATATGACTAATAATGACAAAGTTTCTAATTTTTTCCATTTTTAATAAATTTTGTTTTTAAAAAATAAATTATTTTCTTTGGCTCTTCTAACCCAAAAAGATAGCTTAATCCAAAGTATAATACAGAATAGAATAAAATGCCAAAAAATAGCTCTTCATAAATTCCTCTAAATTTAAAAGCTAAGGCTAATCCTATTACACTAATTAATCCTGCACCTAAGATTTTAACAAAATCAAAGTCAAAGCCATAATCAACCTTTCTTTTCAAAAAGAATAAAAACAAGAAAAACTGTAAGATAGTTGTTAAAGCAAAGGCAGAAGCTAAACCAAGTATTGAGATATCAGCTACTCCTTCTAGACTCAAAACAGATCTTAGCCAATTATTAACTAAAACAGAATTATTAATCAGATTAATAAAGAAAAAGGCTAATACAATATTTAAAACTACAATCCCTACTGTAATTAAGGTTGGAGTTAAAGTATCTTTTAAAGCAAAAAATGCTCTAAAGAGTAGAGGAACTAAAGCAGCAAAAAACAAAGCAAGAGTTAAAACTCCAAAAGTAGCAGCTGTTAACTTCCCTTCTTCTACTCCAAACTCTCCTGTTCTTAAAACAACATTAACAATATTGTTTCTTAAAAGAAAAAGAACAAAGCCAGCCGGAACTGCTAAATAGAAAACCTTTTTAAATGTAGTTAAAAAGAGTGACTTAAATTCATCTAATCTATCTCCAATAAAAGCTTTAGATAAAGTTGGAAAAGCAGAAATTGCGAAAGAGATACCTGCTATTCGAATTGGAAAAGAATAGAGATGCTTTGCAAAATTAAATATACTAACTGAACCTGTAGCTAAAATAGAAGCAATAGCTGTCATTACTAAAATATTAATTTGCTGGGCAGCAACACCAGCAGTACGTGGGATCATTAAATAGAATAGCTTTTTAATCTTTCTACTTTTAAAGTTTAACCTCCATTTAAAATTAAAACCACAGCTAAAAGCTGCTGGCAATTGAATAAGTAGATGTAAAAGAGCTCCCATTATAACACCAAGTGCAACACCTAATATTCCAAATTCTGGGGCCAGAAATAAAATACCTAAAATTATTCCTACATTATAAAGAATTGGGCAAAGGCTATAAATTAAAAATCTATCAAAGTATTGCAATATTCCTGAAAAAACACTGGATAGTCCTAGCAGAATAGGGCTCAAAAACATAATTCTTGTTAAAAGAACTGTTAAAGAAAACTGACTTCCTTCAAAGCCAGGAGCAATTAAATTAACGAGAAAAGGGGTAAATATAAAAAATAAGAGGGAAATAGATATTAATAAAACTAAAAATACATCTAATACATTATTTGCAAAAGCCCAAGCTTTTTCTTTCTTTTCCTCAAAATACTCTCCAAATAAAGGTAAAAAGGCAACTACAATTCCTCCAGCAATTAAAATATTATAAATAAAATCTGGTAATCGAAAAGCTGCAAAATAGGCATCTAATTCTGCACTAGCCCCAAAAGTAGAAGCTAATAATCTATTTCTAAATATTCCTAAAAAAGCACTAATTACAGAAGAAGCTGCTAAAATTAAAGCAGCTGAGCTAATTCTTTTTGTTTTAAAACGAAATAAGTTTTTGAGCATTCTTTAATTTTAATATTCTATACCTTTATTTACAAATGAAATTCCTTTTGTTATCTTAACAACAGCTTTTTCAAAACCTCTTAGTAAAACTAAGAGTATAAAGAGAAAGGAGGTGAAAAGATGAGACATATTCTGCGTTCACAACAGTTTACAAGAAAGTGGCTAGAAAACCAATTTTTCCCTGCTGCTAAAGATATGAAAAAGAATCATAATAAGAAAGGTTTTCTTTTTAAAAGAAGAAAAAGAATGGTTACACTTTTTTATGAACCAAGCACAAGAACTAGGGCTTCTTTCCAAATCGCAATGGATAAATTAGGTGGGAAAGTAGTTTTTTCTAGTGCACATGCTGGTAAATTTTCTTCTGCAGCAAAAGGAGAAAGCTTAAAAGATACTATTAAGGTTTTTGATGGCTACCAAGTTGATACAATTGTTTTGCGTCATCCCGAAAATGGAGCTTCAGAAAGAGCAGCAAAAATTGCAAAACACGCTTCAATAATTAATGGTGGTGATGGTACAAAACAGCATCCAACCCAGTCTTTACTTGATCTTTTTACAATCTATGACGAAAAAGAAAAAATAAATAATTTAAGTATTGCAATAATGGGAGATTTAAAGCATGGTCGCACAGTAAGATCTCTTTCTTATCTACTTGGTAAGTTTGAGAATATTAAGATCTATTTTGTAGCTCCCCCATTTTTACAGATGAAAGAAGATATAAAGGATTACCTTAACCGACATGATATTCATTATGAAATTGCTTATAACATTAAAGAAATAGCTTCTAAAGTTGATGTTATTTATCAAACTAGACTTCAATTAGAACGATTAGATAATCCAGCAAAAATTCAAAAAGACCTAAAAGAAAACATTTTTATACCTTTAGCTGAAGCAAACGATTGTTATGCTAGAGATTCTAAAAAAGCAGAAGTGATAGCTGCTAATAATAATATATGGAATGTAGTTAATCCTGCAAAACCTGTTTTAGAAGATGAAAATAATCT
>CAYPLZ010000028.1:0-6256 GCA_964411855.1 uncultured Candidatus Saccharibacteria bacterium | reverse complement strand
ATATTCTGATAAAGTTCTGTGCGTTAATAAAAGAAAGATTTGTTCAGGAGCTCCGAAAGAAATTTTGACTCCTGAATTATTGGAAAAATTATATGGAACTAAAGTAAAGTTTTATAAACACGAAAGATGAATCAATTTGTAATTAGCTTAATAACAACCTTCTTTATTGGTGGTATTGCTGGATATTTAGGTTCTTTAATGTTTACAAAAAGAATGGCTTTGGTAGGAGGACCTTTAGGGCACTTGGCACTTCCTGGTGTGGCACTTGCTTTGCTTTACAACTTTAATATTCTCTGGGGAGCTTTTGGAACAATAATACTAGGAATTTTAATTATCTGGGGATTAGAAATTAAAACTAAGATTCCTACAGAAGCTTTAACTGGAATTGTTTTTGCATCTGGTGTAGCACTTGGTTTTCTTTTTCTGCCAATGGATCATGCAAAAGAAGCATTAATAGGGGATGTGACAAACATAGGGAGGTTAGATATGATTTTGAGCATTATATTCTCAATTTTAGTTTTTATTGTAATTCGTAAAATTTATTTAAAATTTATATTAATTGGAATTTCAGAAGATCTAGCTTATTCGGAAGGAATAGATCCAAAAATTTATAATTTTATATACCTAATGTGTATTGCCTTCATTATTGCACTAGAAGTTAAAATAGTTGGTACTTTCTTACCAGTTGCTTTAGTAGCAATTCCTGCTTCTACAGCAAATAATTTTAGTAGTAATTTAAAACAATATTCTCTTATTTCTTTAATTATTGGTGCAATTTCTGGTTTAATTGGTGTATTTCTTTATAAACAAACCGGATTTCCAGCTGGTCCTTTAATTATATTAACTGCAACCTTTTTCTTTCTCTTGTCTCTCTTTTATAAGAAAGCTTGACAATATAGAACAATGGGTATATACTCAAAATAGAAAACAAAAAGGTCAGATTAATTTTAAATCGAATAAAATTATGCCTAGAGGTAGATTAGTAAACAATCCAAACTCTAATAGACCAGGACGTGGACCTGGTGGAAACTCACCTCAAGGAAGAGGACGCGGCCGACAATCTGGCGGTTATGGTTTAGGTCCAGGAGGACACTGTATTTGTCCTCAATGCAAGACAAGAATAGAACATAAGAGAGGAGTACCTTGTTATCAAGAAGAATGCCCAGAATGTGGAGCCGCTATGGTGAGAGATAGAGATAATAATTAATTAAAATCATGAAAGTTTGTATTACAGCAACAAAAAAAGATAAAAAATCTAAAATAGATCCCCGCTTTGGAAGAGCACAATACTTTCTAATCTTCAATGATGATGGAGAAATTGAAGAGACAATAGATAATAGTGCCCAAAGCGCTCAAAGAGGAGCTGGTATAAGTGCAGCTCAAAAACTAGAAGATAAGGATGTTAATATTCTTATCACAGGAAATATTGGTCCAAACGCATACAATGCTTTAAGCGCAGCAAGAATTAAAGTTTTTCTTGCTGATGCAAATTTAACTGCAGAAGATGCATTTGATAAGTGGGAAAAAGATGGTCTAAATGAAATTGAAAAACCTAATGTTGGTGGACATTTTGGAAGAGGAAAAGGACAAGGCCGAGGAAAAGGTTGGGGGCCTAATAATTAAATATAGAAAAATATGTCAACTAGACTATTATCAATAATAGGTACTTTTACCAATCTTTTGCTTGGGATAGCAAAACTAGGAATTGGTTATATGGTTGGAAGTATGGCTTTAATTGCTGATGGAATTCATTCTGGAATGGATGTTATTTCTTCCTTTGTAACTTTTTTAGGAGTAAGAGCTGCAGAAAAACCAGTGGATGAGGAACATCCTTATGGATATTATAGAGCAGAAAGCATAGCTAGTTTTATAGTAACTTTATTGCTTGCTTTTTCTGGAATTTGGATAATTTATGAAGCAATAAATTCTATTCTAAATCCAGGAGAATCTACTTTGGGAATTGCAGCAATTATTGTTGCCATTTTTTCAGTTATAGTTAATGAAATTCTTTCAAGAATGGAATTTCATTTTGGGCAGAAATACCAATCTCTTGCTTTAGTTGCAGACGCAGAACATAATAGAGCTGATGCTTTATCTTCAGTTGGAGTTTTAATTGGCTTAATTTTAGCTAATTTCTATGCACTTGCCGATGAAAGTTTAGCTTTACTAATTGGTCTTTATGTTTTGTATGAGTCTTTTGAATTAGGGAAAGAAGTAAAAGACTCTTTGCTAGATGTTGCAGACAAAGAGATGGAAGATAAAATTAAAAAAATTGCAAAAGCCCACAATATTGAAATTGCTAAATTAAAGACAAGAAAAATTTCAGCCTATAATTTCGCGGAATTAGCAATTAAATTACCTCCTAAATTAAAACTAGAAGAAGTAGATGAAATGATAAGCTCCTTAGAAGATAGATTATTATCTAATATTTCGAACTTAAAACATGTTGTTATTTCAGTAGAAGCTTATGATGTTGAAAGAGATACTTTAAGACCTAGTTTTGGGAAAAAAGTTTGTGAAATAGAAGGATTTGAAAAAATTGGCCCAGAAAAGAAGGGAGAAAGAACAATTGTCCCAATAAAAGGAGATAGAGTTAATTCAGTCTTTGGATCAGAATATTATCTCATCTTTGACAATGGAGAATTCATAAAAAAGATGAAGAATCCTTATTATTCTGAAGAAACTCCACATGGGGCAAGATTTGCTAAAGCAATAAGAGCAGACAAGGTAATGACTTATAATCTAGGAGAAAATGCTAAAAACAATCTTACTCATTTTGGAATGGAGATAGAAATGTTAGAGCACCAATTTAGGATTGAAGAAATTAAGGAAAAAATTTAAAAGCAAGATATGAATGATAATCTAAAACAAATTGCAATTACTGGTGGTAAAGGCGGAACAGGCAAAAGTACTGTTTCAGTCTTATTTGCCAATAAATTAATTCGTGAGGGCAAGAAAGTTGTCCTTTGTGATTGTGATGTAGAATGTCCAAATGACTACTTGCTTTTAGAAGAGGAATTAAAAAATGAAATAGATCAGGTAATGGTTGAATTTCCAGAACTTATTAAAGAAAAGTGTACAAAATGTGGACTTTGTGCTGAAACTTGCCAATCAAATGCAATATTTCAACCTAAAGGGAAATATCCTATTTTTATGAATGATCTTTGTTCGGCCTGTGGAGCTTGCATGATAGTTTGCCCAAATAATGCAATTAAGGCTAAAAAAGAAAAGGTAGGTAAAATTTATGAAAATGAAATTAGTGATGATTTTAATTTAATTTCTGGCCTATCTAAACCAGGCTTTGAAGAAACTAGTGTGGTAGTTAGAAAATTAAAAAATATTGCCATAAAAATAGCAAAAGAAAAAGAAGCAGATGTAATTTTATTTGATACGGCTGCAGGAACACATTGTTCTGTAATCTCTGCTTTAATGGGAGTTGATAAAGCTTATGCAGTAACAGAGCCAACGCCTCTTGGTGCTTATGATTTAAATTTAATTTTAGAGCTTTGTAGAAAACTAGGAATTGATACAGAAGTTATTTTAAATCAATCTGATATGGGGAAGGAAAATATTATTCAACCTATTCTTGAAAAATATAGTTTAAAACTTAGAACAAAAATTCCGTATTCTAAAAAATTAGTTGAAAGTTATTCAAAAGGAAAATTAAAAGAATTTAATGAATTAAATGAAAAAATCAAATTATAAAATAGTTGTTGCTTCTGGAAAAGGAGGAGTAGGTAAGAGTATGCTTACCTCTGGATTAGCTTATCTTTTTAGTAAAGATGAAAAAATTACAGCTGTAGATTGTGATGTAGATACTCCTAATCTTCATATCTGGTTAAATGAAACAGAAGGATGGGAAGAGACAACTCCTGTTCAAACCTCAAAAGAGCCTAAAATAGATTATGAAAAATGTGACGGATGCGGAAAGTGTGTAGAAAATTGTAACTTTAATGCGCTCTCTATGTCAGATAAGAAAAAACCTGTAGTTAATAATTTTTTATGTGAAGGATGTGGAGCTTGTCAGGTTACTTGTCCGCAAAATGCAATAAAATTAGAACCTATCTCTAATGGAGAATTAAAAAAGAAAAAAACTAAATATGGTTTCCCTTTGATTTCTGGAAACTTATTTCCTGGAGAAACAGGATCTGGAAAGATAGTTACAGAATTAAAAAAAGAAGCAGATAAAGAAGAGGCAGATTATCAAATAATAGATTCTCCGCCAGGAACTGGATGCCCAGTAATTGCTGCCCTAAGAGATGCTGATCTCTGCATCTTAATTACAGAACCTACCTTATCTGGATTTTCAGATATTAAGAGAATCTTTGAGTTAGTAAAATACTTTGATTTAGATTACAAGGTAGTTTGTAATAAGTGGGACATTAATAAAGAAATCTTTAAAAAAATTAAAAACTGGAAAGAGGATAACTTTATTGGAAAGATCTCCTATAATAAAGAAATCTTTAAATCTATCTCAAAACTAGAACCGATTATGGAAAGTAATTTAGAAGAGACAAAAGATGAAATAATTAAAATTTATGATATAATCAAAAGCGATATTGACCACTTTTGATTAATCATTTTTTCGTTAGAAAAATATGGTAAAATAAGAAAAGAAATTAAATAATTAAAATTTTATGGTTGGACGACCTCCTAAAAAAAGAAAAGTAAATTTTAAGCCAAAGGCTGTCTATTTTAAACCAAGAGCAATTCCTTTGTCTGAGATTGAAGAAGTTGAATTAAGAATGGATGAAATGGAGGCTGTAAGACTTTGTGATTTAAATAATATTTCTCAAAGTGAAGCAGCTAAAAAAATGGAAATTTCTCAAAGTACTCTGCAGAGAATTTTAGAAAAAGCAAGAGAAAAAATTGCTGAGGGGTTAGTTAGAGGTAAAGCGCTTAGAATCAATAAGGAATAAAACTTTTTTATACAAAAAGAAAAGACCCTTTTATTTAAGGGTCTTTTTGTTTTCTATATTTGAGTATAAGTTAGGACTAAAAATCTTTCTTTTCTAACGCCCCATGGTAAGTATCCTTTAGATAGTAGTATTTCTAATTTTTCAAACTTCTTTTCTTTGCCAATTAAATTAAAGAGTCTGGAGTAAACATTAATTGTAATTATATTACTTCTAATTTCACTAAAAAACTCTTCTTTTTGCCAATCTTCTGGCATTGAGAAAAAAGTTGATATTACCTCAATAGGGTGGGTTTTATTATTAACCTCTTTATATATTGCCTCTATTTTTTTTCTTTCTATATTCTCTTTAAATTGATCGAAGTATCTATCTTTTAATATCTCTCTGAATTTAATCTCAAGATCTAACATCATTTCCGGGAAATCAATAAGATCGGCATTCTCTTTAATAATTTTATATATTATCTTTTTCTCGTCTTCTCTTAACCATCCTCTGGAAATAGGTTCAGTAAAACAGATAATAGACAGCTTATTTATTTCTTGATTAATTTCAGATTCAATCATTTCCTTGATATATTTCTTCTTTATTGCCTTAGATCCTACCAGGGTGAACATATTTATCCCTCCTTTTTTAATTTTAAAGTACTAGAAAATACTATACCAAAAAATTACAAAAATCAAGTTTTTTCTATTGATTTAGTAACAATAAAAAGCTATAATTGTTATAGTTGATAATATCTAGTAACCCTTAAATAACATGAATAAAAATCTTGCAATATTTATAATAATAACCTTAATAGTTGGAGCTGGAGTTTTGTGGTATTCAAACCAAACCACAAAAGAGATTGAAAACAACACTCAACTTCCAGACCAAACTGAAATTGAAGCTCCAGATAATGGTGAGAATGAAGAAGAGGAAGAAGAAAAGATGACCGTAGAAGTCTATTTTAATAACAGTGAACTAAATACAGATCAAGATTGTTCTAAAGTTTTTGCAGTAGAACGAACAATTGAAAAAACACAAGCCCCAGCAAGAAAGGCCTTAGAACTATTAATTGCAGGACCAACTGCAGAAGAAAAAACTCAAGGATATTTAACTGGAGTTAATTCTGATACAAAAATTAATAGTTTAGAGATCGAAGAAGGAACGGCTTATGTTGATTTTTCTAGCGAACTTGAAAGAGAAGTAGGAGGATCTTGCTTAGTAACAAGTATTAAAGGTCAAATAGAAGAAACCCTTAAGCAGTTTGCTACTGTAAATAATGTAGTAATTTCTGTTGAGGGAGAAACAGAGGCTGTCTTACAGCCATAATATAAAAATATGGATAACAATATTCAAAA
>CAYPLZ010000027.1:0-6448 GCA_964411855.1 uncultured Candidatus Saccharibacteria bacterium | reverse complement strand
GAATTAAGTTGGGGAGAATTAGAAGAGAAAGAAAAAGAAGATGAAACTATTACAGTAACTATAAAAGGAGCCAACAAAGGAGGCCTTTTAACTACAGTTTCTGGAATTCAAGCATTCTTGCCTGTTTCTCAATTAGCTCCTGAACACTACCCTAAAGTAGAAGGAGGTAATAAACAAAAAATTCTTGAAAAGCTCAAGAAATTTGTTGGAAAAGAAATGGACGTAAAGATTGCTACTGCTAATCCAAACCAAGACAAGCTTATTCTTTCTGAAAAAGCTACAGAAAGTAGCAAGATGAAAGAAGTATTAGAAGAGAATTATGAAGTTGGGGAAGTTATTGAAGGAGAAATTACTAGTATTGTAGATTTTGGAGCATTTATTAAATTCAGCAAAGAAAAAGATGAACTTCAAGAGCCAATTGAAGGCTTAATTCATATTTCAGAACTTGATTGGAAATTAATCGATGATCCTTCTGAAGTAGTAGAGCCAGGAGAAAAAGTAGAAGCTAAAATTATTGATATTTCTGGAGATAAAGTTTCACTCTCCTTAAAAGCTCTTAAAGAAAATCCTTGGACTAATATTAAAGAAGAATTAGATAAAGGAGACGAAGTTGAAGGAGAAGTAACTAAGCTAACTTCTTTCGGTGCATTTGTTCAACTTACTCCTAAGATTCAGGGGCTAGTTCATATTTCAGAATTCGGAAGTAAAGACAAAATGGAAAAAGAAGTACAGCCAGGCAATGAATATACTTTTGAAGTTCTAAATATTAATCCTGACAAATATCAGATTAGCCTAAGATTAGCTGAGTAATTTTAAAACCAAAAGCTAATGCATTATACCCCCACCTTCTAGGTGAGGGTTTTGCCTTTTAATAGTCAAAAAGATATGCTATTTTTAAATTAATCTACTAAATAATTGAAACTAAAATAAATGAACAAGAAAATTCTTAAAAAAATATTATTTGTTTTTCTAATATTCCTTACTCTATCTGGAGTTTTTGCATTAATGGTAAATCCTGCTTCTGAAGTTAAGCATGTATCTTTAACTAAATTATCTCAACAGATAAACCAAGGGAATGTTGAAGAAATTAAAGTTGCTGGAGAATCTGTAACTGCTACTTATAATGATGGAACAAAAGTAACAACCATTAAAGAACCTCAAGGTACTTTTTCTGAAACAATGGTTAATTACGGAGCTGACAGAACAAAACTCCAATCAGTTAATATTATTCAAGAAGATCAAATAGACTTCCAGGCTTGGCTTACACCTATACTACTTGTACTTCCGTTGCTACTCTTTGGCTTTTTCTTTTATTTCATGTTAAAGAGAGCAAAAATGGGAGCCAACAAAGCAATGGACTTTTCAAAGGCTAAAGCAAAACTATTCGGTGCTGAAAAAGATAAGGATGAAGAAGATACTTCCTTTGAAGACGTAGCTGGCCTTAAAGAACCAAAAAGCGAACTTAGAGAAATAGTAGAATTTTTAAAAGAACCTAAAAAGTTTCTCAAGATGGGAGCAAGAATTCCAAATGGTGTTCTTCTGCTTGGTCCTCCAGGAGTAGGTAAAACCTTACTTGCAAGAGCTGTAGCTGGAGAAGCTGGTGTTCCTTTCTTTTCAATTTCTGGATCTGAATTTGTTGAAATGTTTGTAGGGGTTGGAGCTTCAAGAGTAAGAGATCTATTTAAAAAAGCTAAAGAAAATTCTCCTGCTATTCTATTTATTGATGAGCTAGATGCAGTTGGAAGGAAAAGAGGAACTGGTATTGGAGGAGGGCACGATGAACGAGAACAAACCTTAAATCAAATCCTTACTGAAATGGATGGCTTTGAAAAAGACACTAAAGTTATTGTATTAGCAGCAACCAATAGAGGAGACGTATTAGATCCTGCACTTCTAAGGCCAGGAAGATTTGATAGAAAAGTTAATCTCGACTTGCCTGATATTAATGATAGAGAAAAAATATTAAAAATTCATTGCAGAGAAAAACCTTTATCTGATGATGTAAACTTAAGAGAAATTGCTGAAAGAACTCCTGGTTTTTCTGGAGCTGATCTAGCAAACCTAATAAATGAAGCTGCTATACTAGCTGCTAGAAGAGAAAAAGAAAAAGTTTATCAAGATGAATTATTAGAATCTATTGAGAAGGTACTTCTTGGTCCAGAGAGAGAAAGCTTCTTATTGTCTGATGAAGAGAAAAAAGTTACTGCTTACCATGAAGCAGGACATGCACTTTTAGCTTCTCTTCTTCCTGGCACTGAAGCAGTAAGAAAAGTATCTATTGTAGCTAGAGGAGGAGCTGGAGGATACACCCTTAAAATGCCTAAAGAAGAAAAGAAATTAAGAAAGAAATCAGAGTTTATTAATGAAATGACTACACTGCTCGGAGGGTATTGTGCTGAACAAATTAAATTTGGAGAAATAACTACTGGTGCAGCTCAAGATATTGATAAAGCCTCTCAAATAGCTAGAAAATTAGTTAAAAAATATGGAATGTCTGCCCTTGGACCAATCTCATTTAATAATGATGGGGATAAGGTGTTCCTTGGTGACGAACTTACTGAAACAAGAAATTATTCTGAAGAAGTTGCGGCTAAAATAGATAAAGAGATTAAAAAGCTTGTAAATAAAGCAAAGAAGCAAAGTACAAAATTACTTAAAGAAAATAAAGAACTACTTGAAGATTTAGCAGAAACTTTAATCGAAAAAGAAACCATAGAAAGAAAAGAATTTGAGGAAATAGTAGAGAAACACAAAGAAGATTAAGTTTGATAAATTGCTAGTTTTGTTGTAGATTATAATTACAAAATAAAAAGCGCGTGTAGCTCAGGGGTTAGAGCACAGCTCTTATAAAGCTGAGGTCGATGGTTCAAATCCATCCACGCGCACATTATTTTGGGCAATTGGCTCAGTCTGGCTAGAGCGCCACCTCGACACGGTGGAGGTCGTAGGTTCAAGTCCTACATTGCCCACTATATGAACTTGCAAATATTATATGAAGATGATAATCTACTTGCAGTTAATAAGCCGGCTGGGGTTATAGTTTATCCAGAAGGGAAGATCAAAGAAGAAGAAACCTTAATTCCAGAATTACTTAGTTTAAAACCAGAACTTAAAAAACTAGAAAGTCCTCGTTATGGAATTGCCCATCGCTTAGACAAAGAAACTTCTGGAGTTCTATTAGTGGCAAAAAACAACAAGGCATTATCATTTTTACAAAAACAATTTAAAAATAGAGAGATAGAAAAGAGATATCTAGCCTTGATAAGTGGACATCTTAAAATTAAAGAAAGAAAGCTAGAAACATTAATAGGAAGGTCTCCTAATAATAGACTAAAGCAAAAAGTTTTTCTGCCTCACAGTCCAGATGGAAAAGGAAAAAGAAAAGCAATAACTTCTATTAAAGTAATAGATGAATTTAAAGACTACTCCTTAATCGAAGCTAAGCCAAAGACAGGAAGAAAACATCAGATAAGAGTTCATTTGTCTTATCTAAGTCACCCAATAGTAGGAGATAAAGTCTATGGTTTTGAAGATCAGAAGAAACCAGCAAATCTAGAAAGGCAATTTTTACACGCTTCTTCGATTAAATTTAGGCTTTTAAATAAAGAGGAAATTGAAATAAAAAGTAAATTACCAAATAAATTAAAACAAATTTTAAATAATCTAAATCATGACTAGTAAAGCAGAGGAATTTGAAAAAAAACATCAAAAAGATAATCTTCCAGATATAAGACCTGGAGATAAAATTAGAATTAGAAAAAAAGTAAAAGGAGAAGATAAAGTTCAAACTATAGAAGGTATTGTGATGGCTAAAAAACACGGCGATGGTATAAATAGTACTATTACAATTAGGCAAGAAGTTTCAAAAGTAGGGGTAGAAAGAATACTTCCTCTTCATTCTCCTAGCATTGAAGAAATTGAAGTCCTAGAAAGAGCAAAAGTTAGAAAAGCTAAACTTAATTACTTAAGAGAAAGAACTGGCAAGAAAAAGAAACTAAAAAGGAAAAGTGCTAAATAATAAAAGTTAGGCCCGGGTGGTGTAATTTGGTAAACACGGTAGGTTGAGGGCCTATGCCTTTTATAGGCGTGTGGGTTCGAGTCCCACCCCGGGCACCAACAACAGAAAACCCGACTGCTCAGCAGTCGGGTTTTTGTTTTCAATTTTTTAATTTTATTAATTCTCTAAAATCTCAATATAAGTTCTCTTAGCTCCAAACTCTTTCGCTTGATTATAATTTGGGAACCAGATATCAAAATGATAATTAGATTTTCTCCAATTCATTCTGTCTTGCACCACAAAAATTCTATCTCCATAAACTTCCGGAATTTTAACTTTAGTTCCAAATGGTAAATAATTATTTGCAATTATCCCTTCCCTTACTCTTGTGTTAGAAGCAGTAATAAATGGGGTTGAATCAGTTTGTCCTGGAGTACTAGAATAAGCAGTTACAATACTAGGCATTTTATCTACTACCTCAGGTTCTGGTTTAGTGGGGTTTATAACCGGTAAAAGGGTGTTATTACCGGTAATTGCATAGCTTTCAAGGTTTTTATCAGCTACAAAAGTATTCCCGTCAGAAGGCAAAATAAGGCCTCCAACGACTAATATAGCCATAAAAACAGTCAAAATTCCAATATTTACCGTATATAATTTTGTTTTTAGGTTAAACATAATAATATTTATCCTTACAAGTTTATAACATACCCTTTTTTGTATGTCAAGGATATTAGAAACTAATAAAAAATTAGTCTTTTTCGGTAATATCTTCAATCTCTTTTCCTATTTTATTTTTTAAATTTTTAATCTCTTTTTGAAGTTTTTTATTAAACTTCTTTTCTTGTTTTATTAACTCTTTTTTAGTTTTTTTATTATTAATTTTTTTAAAATGGGCTTCTATTTTATTTTTTAAATTTTTAATCGTTGTCTGTAATATTTCACTTGCTTCATTAGTTTCTTTTTCAATTTTTTTTCTAGATTTTTTAACTTTTTTGTATATAAAATAAATTATAAAAATTAATATTAGCACTAGGGCAATAAGAGGGATAATAACAGCCAGCGCTGTAATTGCTTGAGTTCCTATCTTTATAATAGGTGGCTGTTGAACAGCTATTGTAATTTTTTTTGTGGGTTCACTTTTAGCTCCTCTATCATCAACTACTTCAGTCCATAATTTATAGATTCCACTTTTTAATTCTCCATCAGCAATAAAATTAAAGGTGCCACCTCTGTCACTTTCTACTAAATGAGATTGGGGTAATTCGTTTTCCTTTTGTAACCACACAATAACCTTAGAGTGTGGAAAGGTTTGCCCTTTCACCAATAGAATATCTCCTTTTGTTATTAGGGGTGAATAATCATTAATAATAGGAGGGGCTATAGGCTCTACATTAAACCTTTTTAAATTCATTAGATAGTTCCCAGCTTTATCTACCGCCTTAACGATTAAGGTATGCTCCCCTGGTTCCAGAGCTTTTGTAGTAAAAATATTATCTTCTTTGTTTCTCCAAATAAAAGATTTTTTATTATCTACCTGCATTTCATAATGTTCAATCCCAGACATCTCATCTGCTGCATTAATTTTAAATTGAACCCTAGGGTTAGTTAAATCTTCTCTTTTAATTTTTTTTATTTCAAGCTCCCTTGGTTTATTTGTGTCAATTTGAATTTTAAAGTGAGAAATACTTCCCCATCCTATTTTATTTTTTAACTGTATATGGAAATACCAAACACCATCTTCTACCTCTTCAATCTCTTTTTCTTTAATTGGAGGGGCATAATGTACAGATGGAGTAGAGTAAGATTTTTTATTTAAAAGTAACCTTACTCCTTCAGTATCAGGGCTTAACTTCCAATTAATTTTTATATTTTCTTTAGAATACCACTTATTGGGGTTGGTATGAGTAGAATAAAAAACTTCAGGAGCAATTGGAGTCCCACCTACACTAGAAGGTGTTTCTGATCCAGGCGCTTCAGTGTCTAAACCAAAAGAGAAGCTTGCATCTTCTAATTCTGACAAAATATCAGTTCCTTTTCCATCATTGGCCAAAACAGACCCAGAAACAAAATCTAAAAAGGATGACCCTGCTGCTTTGACTTTAAATTTTACTGTTAATATTTTTCCAAAGGGCCCAAAATAGCCTGGATTTAAAACAGCTCCTTCAAAAGAAATATTGCCTTCTCTATTAGAAAAAGAGGGGTTTTTAACCCAAACATCAATAATAGTATTTTTCTTAGATATATTTTCAACTTCTACTTTATTTTGAGGAAAATTAACAATTCCAGAAACAGCATTCATATTTTCTTCTAAGCTAGAAACTCCAATATCAACCTTAAAAATTTCTCCAACATTATAAACCCCTGAAGAAGGATGAAACTTAAGTGTAGCACCTTTTGCTATATTAGGAAAAAGTAATAATAAAATTAAAAGACAAGCTATTTTTTTATATT
>CAYPLZ010000026.1:0-6472 GCA_964411855.1 uncultured Candidatus Saccharibacteria bacterium | reverse complement strand
TTTAGGAAACACTTCCTTTTTAGGAAGCTATATGCTATTTAATGTATTTTTTGCAATCTATCTATTTTTTAAAACTAAAAATATTACTTGGAAGGCAATTTGGATTGCAGCCGCAATCTTTATGATTCCGGCAGTTTGGGTAGCAGGAGCTAGAGCTGCTACAGTTTCTATTTTTGGAGGAATAGCTTTAATAGGATTGCTTTATTTGGCTTTTGAGAGTAATAATAAAAAATTAAAAATTACTGGAATTGCTTTACTTTTAATCTCTGCAATATTTGTAAGTAGTGTAGGGGCATTACTCTTACATCCTGGAAACGAATTATGGTTTCAAAAAGAAGGAACTAAAATGCACCAAGTAGAAGACTTTCTTCGAACTAAGTTTGTAAACCTTACAAACAAAGCTAGATTTATTGTCTGGGATGCAGGATTCAAAGGATTTAAAGATAAGCCTGTTTTTGGATGGGGACCAGAAAACTTTAAATACGTCTTTATTCGTGACTTTGATCCTTGTATGTTTACTGAAAGATGTGGTGGAGTACCTTGGTTTGATAGGGCCCACAACGTATTATATGATCGCTTATCAACAACAGGATTAGTTGGAATCTTAGCTTACTTTTCACTATTTTTGTCTTCTCTTTGGGTGTTATGGAAAAATTATCTTAAAAAGAATTTAGACTTTTGGACAGTTTCTATTTTTACTGCTTTATTAGCAGCTTATCTTGTCCAAAACTTTACAGTATTTGATATGCCAACTAGTTATATGGTCTTCTTTATCACCCTTGGCTTTATATCCTTTTTGATTCCTAATCAAAAAGAAAAAGAAGACATCTTTAGAGAAATTTCTCCTTTTGCTACATTCTTTATAGTTATATTCTTTGTTGGTTCATTTAGCTTCTTTGTTATCCAACCTGCTCAAGCCAACAAATCAATGATAAAGGCTTTATCAGTTCAACAACCTGATCAAAAGATAGAAGAATTACATAAAGCTTATGAAACTTCTAAGCTAGGTAAGTATCAAAAGAGAAACTTCTTAGGTAGAGAAATTAGAAAGTATCTCCAACAAAATTCTAAAAATCTTAGTCAAAAACAGATGAGTGATATGTTAAATCTTGTTATTAATAAATTAGAAAAAACAAGAGAAGAAACAATAGGGGATTACAGAACTAGTTTAGAGTTAGGAAAGATTTATACCTTAACAGGACAATTTAATAAAGCAGAAGAAGTATTAAATGAAGCTAAAAGTATTTCTCCTACAAATGAACAAACTTATTGGGAACTAGTAAAACTAGAAGCTAGTAGAAAAAATTATGAAAAAGCTCTAGAACACGCAGACAAAGCAATAGAACTAGAACCGGATCTATTTCAATCCCATTCTTTAGCATTACAAGTTGCTAAGCTTATGGGAAATGAAGAAAAGATAAATCAAATAAAAGAAAGAGCTCTGAACATTAATCCGAAATGGAAAAATTCAATAGATCAGATATTAAATCAGGGCCAAAACCAAGCTCAATAAAAAAAAGAGGTAGGTGAATTTTCACCTACCTTTGAGCGGTATTGGTATTTAAGCCTGTTCGGGGGAGTAATTAACCATGATTCCTTCCATATCAACTATGCCATTAATTTCTCTGTGCTCTAGTTTAGTAACTTCTCTTAAGAAGCAATCTTCATCTTCACATAAGTCCATTTGAAGCCTCTTTATGGCCTTAGTAGTTAACTTGTGTTCTAAACCATTATCTACATGTCTAACTCGTCTCTGATTTAGACATGTGCATTCTTTGCAAATGCGATCACAATCTTTAGGCCATTTAAGATTCGAGTAGAAAAGCTCACAATCGGTTTTGCCGCACATACTTGCATTAATCTTCAACTTTCTCTTGATTCTTCTAGTTTGCCTTAATATTTGTCTCCTTTCTAGAGCATTTTTTGGAAGAGTCTTAAACTTCACCAACATTTTCGTTCTCATCTTGTTCAAATGAGAGCAAACAGTACACCTTTTCTCGTTATTAATAAGGAACACCCCCCTAAAAGTGTTTAAAAAAGAACTACTATTATAATAGCCCTAAAACCTTTAATTGTCAAGTGTTTCCTTTCTCCCTTTTTTATAGTAAAATAGAGTAATTAAAATCATGGAAGTTATGAAATTTAAAAAAATCGTAAATACTATTTTAAAAGCTGCCAAAATGAAGGAGACAGTAGGGATTTACTATCCTAAAACTAGACAGACTGAAGAAGGTTGGAGAGAAATTGAGCCCTATAGCATTGCTACTGATGTCCCTCCTGAAGGAGAACATTTAGATGTAGAAAAAGAGATAATTAAACCAGGTCATATACTAAATGCTTATACAGTAAAAAGTAACGATAAAGAAATTGATTCCTTTATATTAGGAAAAATTAAAAAAGCAACTTTGACTGGTAAAAAATTCGAACCAAGAAGAAATTGGGAAATTAAAATTTAAATGTTCTTTTAAAAAGAATAAAAAGGAGGGGAGGATAAATGAGAATTCTGCTGGTTACTCACGACTTTAAGAAAATTGAACATTGTACTCATGAGCTTGGTAAGAATGTTATAAGGCCGTGCTTAAGAAAAGATCATTTCAAAAAGTCAATTAGAGACTTTAAACCGGATGTGATTTTAACTAATGGAACTTGCAAAGACGAAGAAGGCAGAATATGTATTTTTTCAGTGAGAGAAGAACTAGAAAAACTAAAGCTTAACATCCCAGTTTATCCTATCTTTGGCAAAAAGACATGGAACTCCTTTTTAAAAATAATAGAAAGACCTAAAGTCACTTTGTAAAACAAAGTGGCTTTTTTCTTTTTCAATAAATTGGTAAGATAAATTAATGGAAAGAAAAGTTGAAACAAATATAAATTTAGCGCCTCTTACTACCTTTAATATTGGTGGAGAAGCTAAATACTTGATAAGAGTTAAGAATAAACAGGATCTAATTGAAGCATTTCGCTTTATTAAAGAAAGAAATTTACCTTATTTTGTTCTTGGAGCAGGAAGCAATATTTTATTCCCAGATGAAGGATTCGATGGTGTAGTAGTAAAGATGGAAAATGATAAGTTTAAAATAGAAGGAAATATTGTAAAGGCGGAAAGTGGTGTAAGATTTAGAGATCTTTTAGATAGACTAGCAGAAGAAGGATTATCAGGTTTAGAATGGGGAAAAGGAATAAAAAGTACAATTGGAGGCGCAATAAGAGGAAATGCAGGAGCTTTTGGAACTTGTATGAAAGAAATTACAAAAGAAGTTACTGCTTTAAATATTGAAACTTTAAAGACAGAAAAGTTTAATAAGAACGAATGCCAGTTTGATTACAGAGAAAGTATTTTCAAAAAAGATACAAATTACATAATTCTTAAAGCTGTTTTAGAACTAGAAGAGAAAGATCCAGAAGAAGTTAAAACTAAAATGAATAAATATCTTCAAGCAAGAAAAGAAAGACATCCTTTAAACTACCCTTCAGCTGGATCTACATTCAAAAATCATACAGAAAAACCTACTGGACAATATATTGAAGAAGCAGGTTTAAAAGGAGAAAAGATAGGTGGAGTAGAAGTTTCTCAAAAGCATGCTAATTTTATTATAAATACAGGGGGAGGAAAAGCTAAAGACGTAAAAAAATTAATTAAAAAAATCAAACAAAAAGTAAAACAAAAATTTAATATTGAGCTCGAAGAGGAAATAAATATAATTAAAAATTAAAATAATATGAGAATAAAAATAAATTCAAAAAATATAGAGCTGAACGAAGCTTTAAAAGAATTTATTCATGATAGACTAGGACAAGTAAAGAGATTCATTAATATTAAAGATGAAAGTACTGAAGAAGACCAAAAAGGAAAACCAACAGCTACTATGTTTGTAGAAATTGAAAAAACAACAAAGCATCACCAAAAAGGAAAAGTATTTAGAGCAGAAGCCCAAATGAGATTACCAGGAAAGAGTATTAGAGCAGAATCTACAAAAGAAGACCTAAGAACTGCAATAGTAGAAGTTAAAGATGAACTACAAAAAATATTAAAGAAATACAAAGGAAAGAGAACAACCCTGAAAGAGAAAGGAATGCGGAAATTAAAGCAATTATATAATCTTGCAAGAGGAGCTAGAGGCAAAGAAGAGTAAGAAAAGAGCGGCCCATATCCTGTGGGCCGCTTCTCCTTCAATTTAAAAAGTTCTCTAATAGGGCTTTATTTTTTTTAATAAGGTTGTATAATGCGGATAGAAAATGAGTTTTTTAGATAAAATATTTGGAGATCCGAACAAGAAGTATTTAAAGAATAAAAGAAAAGTAGTAGAAAGAATAAACGATTTAGAAGAAGACTTTGAAGAACTTTCTCAAAAGGAACTCCAAACCAAAACAGAAAAATTTAAAAAAAGAATAGAAAAGCGGGAAACATTAGATGATATCCTTCCCGAGGCTTTTGCTGTGGTTAGAGAAGCTTCAAAAAGAACCCTAGGGCAGAGACATTATGATGAACAGTTAATTGGTGGAATTACAATGCATGAAGGAAATATTGCTGAAATGAAGACAGGGGAAGGTAAGACCTTAGCAGCAACTCTGCCACTTTATCTTAATTCTTTAGAAGGAAAAGGAGTTCATCTTGTAACCGTAAATGATTATCTAGCTAAAAGAGACACAGTTTGGATGGGACAGATTTATTATTATCTTGGAGTTAGCGTAGGATGTATTACAGCAGATGCAGCCTATATCTATTCCCCACCAGAAGAAGAGGATGATGAGTCCCTAGATGAAAAAAGAGATCGTTTAGGAAGCTTTAAAGTTATTCAAAGCTTCCTAAAAGAAGTTCCAAGAAAGAAAGCTTATCAAGCTGATATTACTTATGGCACAAATAATCAATTTGGTTTTGATTACTTAAGAGATAATTTAGTTTTACGTCCTGAACAAAAATCTCAAAGAAAGTTTAATTTTGCAATTTTAGATGAAATTGATTCTATTTTAATTGATGAAGCAAGAACTCCTTTAATTATTTCATCTAAAGGAGAAGAAGCAGGAAAACTTTATAAAAGATTTGCAAAAATTGTACCTAGATTAGATAGAAACAAGCATTATGATGTAGATGAAGAATCAAAGAGTGTTACTTTAACAGAAGAAGGAATAGCAAAGATGGAGAAGATTCTAGGTATAGATAATATTTATGCAGAAAAAGGATTTAAATATTTACATTATATTGAACAATCTTTAAAAGCAGAAGTACTATTTCAAAAAGATCATGATTACGTAGTGAGAGATGGCGAAGTTGTAATTGTAGATGAATTTACAGGGCGCCTTATGCCAAGTAGACGTTGGTCTGGAGGACTACATCAAGCTGTTGAAGCTAAAGAAAATGTAAAGATTAGAGCAGAAAGCTCTACCTTAGCTTCAATTTCATTCCAAAGTCTATTTAGAAAATATGATAAATTAGCGGGAATGACTGGTACAGCAGCTAGTTCTTCAGAAGAGCTTGATAAAGTTTACGGATTAAGAGTAATTGAAATACCTACCCATAAAGAATTAATTAGAAAAAGTTTACCAGATAGAATTTACAAAACAGAAAGTGCAAAGTTTAGAGCTATAGTGAGAGAAGTTGAAAAAAGAAATGAAAAAGGACAACCAATATTAATTGGTACTGTTTCTATTGAAAAGAATGAAAGAATAAGCAAATTACTTGAAAGAGCAGGAATAGACCATGAACTTTTAAATGCTAAAAACCATGAAAAAGAAGGTGAAATTATTGCTCAGGCTGGAAGTCTTGGTGCTGTAACTGTAGCTACTAATATGGCTGGTAGAGGAGTTGATATTATTCTAGGAGGAAATCCACCAGACAAAGAAGAAGCTGAAAAAGTAAAAGAATTAGGAGGTTTACATGTAATAGGTAGTGAAAGACATGAAGCAAGAAGAATTGATAATCAATTAAGAGGTAGAGCAGGAAGACAAGGTGATCCAGGCTCATCTCGGTTCTATGTTTCACTAGAAGACGATTTAGTTAGAATTTTTGGAGGAGAAAAAGTTTCAAATATTATGGAAAGATTTAATCTTCCTGAAGACCAACCAATAGAGATGGGTATTGTCTCTAATCTAATTGAATCAGCTCAACAAAAAGTGGAAGGAAAAAACTTTGATGTTAGAAAAAGATTATTAGAATACGATGAAGTAGTAAATAAACACAGGAATAAGATATATGGCATTAGAGATAGAATATTAGAAAGCAATGATTTAAAACCTTACATCTTAGGTCTTTTTGAAGAATACGGTTATGACAAAGAAAAATACAAAGAAAAAGAAGAAGAGATTGGTAAAGAGCCACTTTTAAAAGCTGCAAGATTTGTAGCTCTTAAAACAATTGATATTCATTGGATGGAACATATTGAAAAGATGGACAACTTAAAAGATTCAGTTAGATTAAGAGCTTATGGACAAAAAGACCCTTTAGTTGAATACAAACATGAAGGACATAAATTGT
>CAYPLZ010000025.1:0-6908 GCA_964411855.1 uncultured Candidatus Saccharibacteria bacterium | reverse complement strand
CAAAGCGCTACCCTGTCACGGTAGAGACCGTCGGTTCAAATCCGATCACCCGCGCCTTGAATTGAGGATCATAATTGGTCCTCTTTTTTTAGTTTAAAAAAGGCTAAAATATTAACTTGATTAAAGGTAGCAATTAAGTTAAAATAGTTAAAGAAATTTTAAAAAAAGTGAAGCCAAATGGATTTGAATTCTTTAGAAGAAAAAGCAAAAAACGAAATAGAAAATGCGAAAAACCTCAAAGAGCTAGATGAGGCCTATAAAAAATACCTAGGAAAAAACGGAGAACTTAATAAGATATTAAAAACTCTTAAGGATCTTCCAATTGAAGAAAGGAAAAGAATTGGTAAAAAAGCTAATCAGCTAAAAAACTCATTAGAGGACAAAATAGAAGAAACTAAAAAGATAAAGAAAAAGAAATTTCAAGAAGAAAGAGAAGAAAAAGAATGGATTGATGTTTCAGCTCCTGGAAAAAAACCAGAAATTAGAGGTCACATTCATCCTTTAACTCAAATTTCAAATAGGGCAGAAGAGATATTTAGAGGATTAGGTTTTTCTTTAATACAAGGTCCAGAGATGGAGGATGAATGGCATAATTTTGATGCTTTAAATATTCCTAAAAATCATCCTGCTAGAGATATGTGGGATACTTTTTATTTAGAGAATGACAAATTACTTAGAACTCATACCTCACCAGTGCAAATCAGATTCATGGAAAATAATAACCCACCTCTTAGAATTATTGTTCCGGGTAGAGTATTTAGATATGAAGCAACAGATGCTTCTCACGAATTTAATTTTCATCAACTTGAGGGTTTAATGGTAGATAAAAAGGTGTCTGCAGCTAATTTTAGAGCAATAATAGAAGAATTTTTAGATAGTTTTTTTGAAAAAGATACTGAAATTAGACTAAGACCATCTTATTTCCCTTTTACTGAACCTTCTTTTGAGGTTGATATGAGATGTATTAATTGTGGAGGAGATGGTTGTTCTGTCTGTTCTCAAACAGGATGGCTTGAATTGATGGGAGCAGGAATGGTTCATCCCGAAGTTTTAAAAGCAGCAGGATATATTCCCGATAACTGGCAAGGATTTGCTTTTGGAATGGGATTAGATCGATTAGCAATGCTTAAATATAATATTGATGATATTAGATTGTTTTATTCAGGTGATTTAAGATTTCTTTCTCAATTTTAATTTAAAATATTATGAAATTTTCTTGTAATTTATTCATTAATTAAAGATAACTGAAGTTATGAAGTTTTCGTACAACTGGTTAAATGAAATTGTAAAAAAAGATCTACCTTCTGCTGAAAAACTTAGTGATTTAATTACTAAGCATATTTTAGAAGTGGAAGAATTAGAAAAAGAAGGTAATGATTATATTTTAGATATAGATGTTTTACCCGATAGAGCTTCGGATTGCTTGTCTCATATTGGTCTAGCAAGAGAATGTGGAGTGCTTTTAGGGTCAAAGTTAAATCTCCCTGAGATTAATTTAGAAGAAGGTAAAGAAAAAACAGAAGACTTAGTAAAGGTAAAGATTCAAAATAAGGAAGATTGTAAAAGGTATACTGCAAGAGTTTTAAAAGATGTAGAGGTTAAGGAATCTCCAAAATGGATAAAAGAAAAACTAGAAAAGTGTGGAGTTCAACCAATTAATAATATTGTTGATGCAACTAATTTAGTAATGTTAGAAATGGGACAACCCTTACACGCTTTTGATTTAGAAAAAGTTGAAGGAAACGAAATAATAGTAAGAAGGGCAAAAGAGGGAGAAGAAATTACTACTTTAGATAATGAAAATTTTGAATTAGACAATGAAGCCGTTTTAATTAGTGACAAAAAAGAAGGATTAGCAATAGCAGGAATAAAAGGCGGGAAAAAGGCAGAAATTACAAAAGATACTAAAGATGTTGTTTTAGAATCTGCTAATTTTGATCAGGTTTCAGTTAGAAAAACATCTCAAAAGATAGGATTGAGAACAGAAGCTTCTACAAGATTTGAAAATGAAATTGATCCTAATTTAACTGAAAAAGCAGTTGATAGAGCTGCTTTTCTTATTCAAAAAATTGCTGATGGAAAAGCAATGAAAGGAAGAGCAGATAGTTATAAAAAGAAAAGAGGAAATAATAAAATTAAGCTTGATCCTAATCTAGTAAGAGATTTATTAGGAATAGATATTAAAGATAAGGAAATTGAAGATATTTTTAAAAGATTTGGTTTTAAAGTAAAAAAGAGTAAAGAAGAGTATAAGGTAGAAATACCAACTTATAGGTTAGACCTTTCAATTCCACAAGATTTAGTAGAGGAAGTTGGTAGAATTTATGGATATGAAAATATTGATCCGAAACTACCTGAAACCCATCTTATTCCACCAAATAGAAATATGAATTTCTTTTGGGAAAATCAAGTAAGGAAGATTTTAAAAGATACAGGAATGAGTGAAGTTTACACTAACTCTTTTGTAGATAAAAAAGATTTAAAACTTTTTAATTACAAAGAAAAAGAAACTATTGAAGTTTCAAATCCGATAAGTAAAGAGAATACAGACCTTAGACCTTCTTTAATTCCTAATTTATTAAAGAAGATAGGGGAGAACCAGAAGAACTTTAAAGATATTAAAATATTTGAATTGGGAAAAATATTCAAAGACCCCGATAAAGAAAAGGAAATGTTAACTGGGGCAGTCTATAGCTCGAAAGACAAAGAAGACTTTTATAAGACAAAAGGAATTATTGACACTTTATTTAATAAATTAGGAGTTGGAGAAGTTTGGTATGATGAATTTAAACCAACTGCAGAGGATAGCAAAGATAATATTTGGCATCTTCATAGATCAGCAGAAATTAAAGTTAAGGATGGAAAAGAACTCGGATTTTTAGGAGAAATATCAACCACAATTAGTGAAAAGTATGATATTAAAAATAGAGTAGTAGTTTTTGATTTAGATTTTGAAAAAGTAAAAGAATTTGTGGTTGAAGAACAGGAATACAGACCTATTTCTAAGTACCCATCTGCAGTACGTGACTTAGCAGTATTAGTTCCAAAGAGAGTTAAAGTAGAAGAAGTTTTAAATACAATTAATTCAATTAAAGGAGAATTGATAAGAGATATTGATTTGTTTGATATTTATCAGGGAGAAGAATTACCAGAGAATAAAAAGAATTTAGCATTTCATATTATTTATCAATCATCTAATAAAACTTTAACTTCCAAAGAGGTCGAGGATTTACATAAAAAAATAATTGAGGCTTTGGAAGATAAGCCTAATTGGGAAGTAAGAAAATCTAAATAAATTTTTAACAAACACAAATGGCTAAAAAGAAGAAAAAAAGAAAAAAAGGTGAATACGGAGCGGAAGATATTTATGTTCTAGAAGGTCTAGATCCGGTTAGAAAAAGACCTGGAATGTATATTGGTTCTACCGGAACTCAAGGATTACACCACTTAATCTGGGAGGTTTTAGATAATGGCATTGATGAAGCAATTGGAGGTTATGCAGATGAGGTAACTATTAAGCTTTTACCAAACAATAGAGTTGAATGTTCTGATAATGGTAGAGGTATTCCAGTTGGAAAACACAAACAAACTAAGAAATCTTCTCTTGAAACAGTGATGACTACTTTGCATGCTGGTGCTAAGTTTGGAAGTAAGGCTTATCAGGTAGCTGGTGGTTTGCACGGTGTTGGTGTTTCTGTAGTTTGTGCTTTATCAACTTACCTTAAAGCTGAGGTATGTAGAGATGGAACAAGATATGTTCAAGAGTACGCCAGAGGTGAGACTAAATCTAAACTTAAAAAGAAAGGGAATTGTAGAAAAACAGGAACAACAATAACTTTTGAACCTGATCCTGAGATTTTTAATAATCTTAAATTTAAACTTAAGAAGATAAAAGATCACCTAAGACAACAAGCTTATCTTACAAAAGGTATTCAAATTAATTTAATTGATGCTAGAGAGAAAGGTAAAGAAAAACCATATTGCTTTTACTTTGAAGGAGGAATTGCTTCTTATGTAAAATACATTAGTAAAGAAGGAGAACCAATTCATGATGGAATTTTCTATTGTTCTGATAAAGAAGATGACATTATTGTAGAAGCTGCCATGCAATATACAGAGGAATACGAAGGGTTTCTTGAGGGATTTGCCAATAACATTCATACAGAAGGAGGAGGAAGTCACTTAACAGGGTTTAAAACAGCTTTAACGCGAACAATTAATAAGTATGCAAGAGATAACGGTTTCTTAAAAGAGGATGATTCTAATATTTCTGGCAGAGATATTAGAGAAGGAATGAATGCAGTAGTTTCTGTTAAAATTCCAGAACCTCAATTTGAAGGACAAACAAAAGCTAAATTAGGAAATCCAGAAGCAAAATCTGCAGTTGAAACTGTTGTTGCTAAACATCTTATGGACTTTTTAGAAAGAAACCCAAGAGATGCAAAGGAAATTATTAATAAAGGATTAGTGGCTGCAAAGGCTAGAAAAGCTGCTAAATTAGCTAGAAAGACAGTTATTAAAAAACAAGGACTAAAAGGATTATCACTTCCTGGTAAATTAGCAGATTGTTCTTCTCGAAAACCTGAAGAATCAGAACTATACATTGTAGAGGGTGACTCTGCTGGAGGTAGTGCAAAACAGGGAAGAGACAGAAGGTTTCAAGCTATCTTGCCATTAAAGGGTAAGATTTTAAATGTTGAAAAAGCACGATTAGATAGAATTCTTAATTCAAAAGAGGTTAAGTCTTTAATTATTGCTTTAGGAACAGCAATTGCTGAAGACTTTAATATTGATAAAGCGAGATATCACAGAATAATAATTATGACGGATGCTGATGTTGATGGAGCTCATATTAGAACCTTACTTTTAACCCTCTTTTATCGTTACTTTAAGCCTTTGATCGAAAATAATTATGTCTATATTGCTCAACCTCCTTTATATAGATTGAAAGCAGGAAAGACTATGAAATATGTTTACACAGAAGATGAAAAGCAAAAGGAACTTAAGAAATTAAAAAAGAAATACAAGAATATTGATATTCAAAGATTTAAAGGTCTAGGTGAAATGAATCCAAGTCAATTATGGAAAACAACAATGAATCCAGAAAATAGAGTACTACTCAAAGTAAATATTGAGGATGCAGCTGAAGCCGATAAAGTATTTGATACATTAATGGGATCTGAAGTTTTACCTAGAAAGAAGTTTATTCAGACCCATGCAAAAGACGTTTCTAATCTTGACATTTAAGCGTTATTTGCTAGAATTCACAAGCAATAAAGAAATAAAAATAGTTTTAAATTCATGAAAATTTTAGACAAAACTTTTACTTTCTTAAAAGAGGTAAGAGCTGAAATGAAAAAAGTAAATTGGCCTGATAAAGAAGAGACTTTGCAATACACTATTTTAGTAATAGTAGTAACTACTAGTGTAGCTGCTTTTTTAGGTGCAATTGACTTTCTCTTTAGTACATTACTTCAAAGACTAATTATTTAACTTAATCTTTTAAAATGCCAAGACAAACACAAGAAAAAGAAAAAAATTGGTATGCGATTCACACTTATTCTGGATACGAAGATGCAGTTGCTGAAAATCTAAGGCAAAGGATTAAGTCTTTGGGTATGGAAGATAAGATTTTTAAAGTAATAGTGCCTAAAGAAAAGAAGATTAAAATGAAAAATGGAGAAAGAGAAACTGTAGAAGAAAAGATTTATCCAGGTTATGTTTTGGTGCAAATGATTGTAACAGATGACTCTTGGTATGTAGTAAGAAATACTCCAAATGTAATGGGTTTTGTTGGTGCAGAAACTACTCCAACCCCAGTTTCTAAAGAGGAGGTTGATATGTTAATGAGTAAGATGAAAAAGGACGAACCAGAATACAAGATAGATGTAGAGGAAGGAGATGTAGTAAAAATTACAGATGGTCCTTTCAAGGACTTTGAGGGAAAAGTTTCGGAGGTTGATCAAGAAAGAGGAAAAGTAAAAGTTCTTGTTGATATGTTCGGAAGAGATACTCCGGTTGAGCTTGATTCCCTTCAAATTGAGAAAGTTTAAAAATAAATTTAAATATAAAATAAATTATGGCTAAAAAAGAAGTTGATTCAGTTGTAAAACTACAAATAGAAGGAGGAAAAGCTAATCCAGCTCCTCCAATTGGTCCTGCTTTAGCACAGCATGGATTAGATATTTCTACTTTCTGTGACAGATTTAATAAGGCAACTCAAGACAGAAAAGGAACTATTGTTCCAGTAGAAATTACTATTTACAAAGATAAAACCTTTGATTTTAAATTAAAAGAACCACCTGCTTCTGAACTCTTAAAAGATGAAGCTGGAATTGAAAAAGGCTCAGGAAAACCAAATACAAAAAAGGTAGCTTCTATTACAAGGGAGCAACTTAAAAAGGTTGCAAAGAAAAAAATTAATGATCTAAATACAGACGATATTGAGCAGGCCATGAAGATAATTGAGGGTACTGCTCGCAATATGGGGATTACAATTGAAGATTAATCCATTTTTTAAAATTAATAAATAATGATTTTATCCGATAAAAGTATCAAGGAATATGTAAAAAAAGAGGGCATGATAAAGCCCTTTAATGATTCTCAGGTTCGTGACGACGTTATCTCTTATGGGCTTTCATCTTATGGTTATGATTTTAGAATAGATGATGAGTTCAAAATTTTTACAAATATTCAAAACGCTGTTGTAGATCCAAAAGACTTTGATGAAAAGTCTTTTAAAAACTTTAAAGGAGATGTTTGTGTAATTCCACCAAATTCCTTTGCTCTTGGAAAAAGCGTAGAGCGTTTTAAAATTCCAAGAGGAGTACTCGGACTCTGTGTTGGTAAATCTACCTATGCTAGATGTGGAATTATCGTAAATGTAACACCATTAGAACCAGAATGGG
>CAYPLZ010000024.1:0-7072 GCA_964411855.1 uncultured Candidatus Saccharibacteria bacterium | reverse complement strand
TAAAAAGAATGATGTAGATAAAATTGCAAAACTTATAAAAGAATGTAAATCTATGGATATTGAAATTCTTCCTCCAGAAATTAATGAAAGTTTTGAAGATTTTACTGTTGTAGAAAGCAAAAAAAACAAAAAGATCAGATTTGGCTTAACAGCAATTAAGAATGTTGGCAAAAGTGCTGTTCAAGCCATTATTAAAGCCAGATCTGAAGAAGGCAAATTCGAAGACATTGAAGATTTTGTTACAAAGATGAAAACCTGCCACTTAAATAAAGGAACCATGGAAAGCTTGATTAAGGCCGGGGTTTTTGATAAATTTGCAGAAAGGAACAAATTGTTGTTTAATTTAGAAAATTTACTGGAATGGGCAAGAGAAAAAGAAAAGATGAGTAATAAAGGACAAAAAGGACTTTTTGATGGATTATCTGATGAACAAAAGAAAGGAATTCATAAGTTAAAATTAGAAGACGCAGAAGAAGCTACTCGACAAGAAAAATTACAATGGGAAAAAGAACTTCTAGGACTATTTATTTCAAGTCATCCTTTAGAAAATTACAAAGAATTTTTAAAGAAAAAAGCCCTCCCTATTTCTAAAATTACAGATGGAGAAAAATTTATAAATGAATATGTTAGGGTTGGAGGATTAATTGCCAGTACGAAAAAGATAACTACAAAGAAAGGAAGACCAATGATGTTTTTGAACTTAGAAGGTCTAGAGGATACAATAGAAGTAGTGGTTTTCCCTAATGTCTTTAAACAAAACTCTTCTAAATTAGAAGAAAATAAGATTGTTTTAATTTCAGGAAAAACCCAAAAAAGAAATGGAGGATCTAAGATAATTTGTGAAAAAATAGACGAAATTAAAGAAGCATGAATATTTACTTAATTACAACTTTAGGTTTTAACACAACCCCCTTTGGGGGAAGGAATTTAGTTAGTTTTATCTAAAGAAAAAGTAATTAAGTATTAATTAATTAAAGTTATGAGTAATTCAAAAAATTTAGAAAAATTACGCCACTCTTTAGCTCACGTTCTCGCTCATGCTGTTAATGATCTCTTCGAAAATGTTAAATTTGGAATTGGACCAGCAATAGAAAATGGTTTCTATTATGATTTTGATTTTGGGAAATCAGAAATCAGCAAAGAAGACCTTCCAAAGATTGAAAAGAAGATGAAAGAGTTAATCAAAGAGGATATTAAATTTGAAAAGAAAGAAATAGAAAGAGAAAAAGCTAAAGAATTATTTAAAAACCAACCCTATAAATTAGAACTTTTAGAGAAAATAGAAGATAATAAAATCTCCATTTACAAAAGTGGAGATTTTGTTGATCTTTGCAAAGGCCCTCATGTTAATTCTACTAAGGAAATAAACCCAGATGCCTTTACTCTTACTAAAATAGCAGGAGCTTATTTCAAAGGAAGTGAAGAAAATGAAATGCTTACAAGAATTTATGGAATTGCTTTTGAAAAAGAAGAAGAACTAAAAGACTATCAAGATAAAATTGAAGAAGCTAAAAAAAGAGACCATAGAAAGATTGGACAAAAACTTAAGTTATTTATGTTTGATGACGAAGTCGGGCAAGGACTTCCTTTGTATCTCCCTCGTGGAGCAAGAGTTAGGCATCTCCTAATGGATTTTGCTCTAAACACTTACCTTAATCGAGGTTATGAACTAGTTTCTACTCCTCATATTGGAAGTGAAGAACTTTGGGAGCATTCTGGTCACCTTAAGTTTTACAAAGAAGATATGTATGGCCCTATTGAAGTAGATGAAGACAGATACAGATTAAAACCTATGAATTGCCCTTTCCACATTAAGATGTATAAAGATGAAATTAGAAGTTACAGAGACCTCCCTATTCGCTGGGCTGAGATGGGAACAGTCTACAGATATGAAAAATCAGGAGAACTACATGGATTAACAAGACCAAGAGGATTTACTCAAGACGATGCTCATATCTTCTGTACTAAAGAACAATTACAGGATGAAATTAAGAAAGCTCTAGATATAACACAATATATTTATCACACTCTAGGAATGGAGGATTTAATTTTTAAATTATCTATTCGTGATCCAAAAGAGCTTGATAAATATTTTGGAACAGACGAGCAATGGAACAAAGCAGAAGAATCTTTAAAAGAAGCCTTAAAAGAATTTAATCAGGCTGATTATGAACTAGATGAAGGAGGAGCCGCCTTCTATGCTCCTAAAATTGATATTGATGCAGTTGATGCTATGGGAAGAAGATGGCAATTATCTACTATCCAAATTGACTTTAATCTTCCTTCTAAATTCGATCTTGAATTTGTAAATGAAGATGGAGAAAAAGAAACACCTTTCATGATTCACAGAGCTTTACTTGGTTCAATTGAAAGGTTCTTAGGTGTATATATTGAACATACAAAAGGGAATTTCCCTCTTTGGCTTGCACCAGAACAGGTTTGGATTATTCCAATAGCAGACGATCATAATGAATATGCAAATGAAGTAGCTAACAAATTAAAAGAAGAGGGAATTAGAGCTGATGTAAGAAGTACAGATAAAACACTCTCTAAAAAAATTAGAGAAGGAGAAGTTATGAAGATCCCTTACCTATTAGTTGTTGGAGATAATGAAATAAAAGATAATTCTGTAAGTGTTAGGTTTGAAAACGAAGATCAGGGAACTCAAAAGGTAGACGAATTTATAAAAGAAGTCACCAAAAAAATCAAAAATAAAAAATAAACTTCTTAGTGAAAAGCTAAGAGCAAATATGTCAAACCAATTATCTCCTAAAACAGAAAAGTTAATACGTAGATATAAGAGCTGGTATCATTCAAGAAAAAAAGAGGAAGAAACATCAACTATTCATGTTGATGAAGTTGCAGCAAAAGCCGCATCTTTCTATGAGAAAATTCGTAAAGTTGTAGACTGGAAAGAGGAACACTTAATGCGTAAGTCAGCGATTGAAAGGAGATTAAAAAGACATTTCTTTGTAGAAGAGAAAAAAGAAATAGCCGAGCCTTTGGTTCATGAGCTAATTAGGGCCGGCTATTTCCCTAATGATCAAATTCCAACCTCTAAAATTGAAGAGGTAAAGCAGTCTTTAGATAAGTATCTCTACATTATTAAAAATAGTTCTAGACCCAAAGAAGAGACTAAGCTTCAATTAAATGATTGGTTTCTTAGTATGGCAGCTTGTGAGGTAGAGGAAATTCTAGACCCTCCAATTAGACAGAAGGCTTCTATTGATTTTATGTATGAATCTTTAAAAGATAGAATTAAAATTAACGAAGGAGCAATTTCAATTAAAAAAATTAGCGCTGAAGAAAAGGATACTCAGTTATATATTGCCATTGAAAGAGCTCTCTTTAATCTAGATGATGTTTTAATTGGATACCATCTTTTAAAAAGAAAGTTTCCAGGTTGGAAAAATTTTTCTGATAAAAAAATAAAAGAAGTAACAGAAAATGCCTATAAGATCAGAAAAGATATTTACGATAAGTTAAATCATTCCCTTGGGGATAAATTCTATAAAGTAGCTAAAAAATATAATACTCCTTTCCTACTTCTTAATGATGTTTTGTCGGATAATCCCATTGAAAGCGAAAAGAAAATAAAAGAACCAGAAAACCTAGAAAACCTTATTACTAAAAAATATAAGAAGAGATTAGGGACGCTAAAAAGAAGATTAGGAAGAGCTGCTTTTTATTCAACTCTTTCTATCTTTCTTACAAACATATTATCTCTTTTAGCACTTGAAATTCCTATTTCAAAAATGTTAACTGGTTCTTTCTCAAAACTAGCTATTCTAGTAGATATTCTATTACCTACTTCGACAATGTTTTTATTAGTATCAACCGTCAAAGGCCCAAAGGAAGGCAACTTAGAAAGAGTTATATTAGAGACCTCAAAGATTACCTATGAAAATGAAAAAATGAGCACGATTGAAATTAAACCATCAAGAGAAAGAGGAGCTATAGCTAATACAATTATCTCTCTTTTCTACATACTAACTCTTGGTTTATTCCTTGGAGGGGTTGCATTTATCTTCTTTAAAGTTAATTTCCCTCCTTTCTCCTATCTCATTAATACTATCTTTTTAGCTGTAATTGCATTTACAGGAGTTAAAATTAGAGAAAGAGCTAAAGAATTAACTATTGTAGAAAGAAAGGAAAGCTTTCTTACTTTTGTAATTGATATATTCTCTCTTCCAATTTTGAATCTTGGAAAATGGCTATCTAATAAATGGAAAAAATATAATGTTCTTTCGGTTATCTTTAATGCTCTTATTGATATGCCATTTTCAACTTTTATTAACTTTCTTGAAAGTTGGAGATCTTTCCTCAAAGAACAAAAAGAAAAGATACACTAGCCTTAAAATAATAAAGATAAGACCGAGACTACTTTTATTCTCGGTCTTTTTTATTTAAAATAAACAAAATATGAAATATCACATTATTACATTTGGTTGCGAAATGAATAAATCAGATAGTGAGAGAATTGCTACTACTCTTCAAAAAGAGGGACTAAGCCCTACTGATACTCTTTCTGAGGCTGATATTGTGATAATAAATGCTTGTGCTGTAAGACAATCTGCTATGGATAGGGTCTACGGACAGGTTAAAAAAATTGAGAATTTAAAAAAGAAGAACCCTGACATAAAAGCCGGAGTAACTGGTTGTCTTTTAGAAAAAGATAGGAAAAAGTTAAAAGAAAAATATGATTTTGTTTTTAATATTAAAAATTTATCCGAGCTACCTAAAATTTTAAATATCTCTCAAAAGACAGAAGACATCAATAGTTATTTAGATATAAAACCAGACAGAGATTCTAGTTTTTCAGCCTTTGTACCAATTATGAATGGGTGTAACAATTTTTGTGCTTATTGTGCTGTTCCTTATACAAGAGGAAGAGAAAGATCAAGACCTATAGAAAAAGTAATTGATGAAGTAAGAAAATTAGCAAAGAAAGGCTATAAAGAAATCTGGCTTCTTGGGCAAAATGTTAATTCTTATGAACCAACTTCTTTTGCAGATCTTCTCTATAAGATTGAAGAAATAGAAGGAGATTTTTGGATAAGATTTACTTCACCTCACCCAAAAGATTTTACAGATGATTTAATTGAGGCTATGGCAAATTGTGAAAAAGTAACTCCTTATCTTAATCTTCCTCTCCAATCTGGTGACAATGAAATTTTAAAGAAAATGAATAGAAATTATACGGTAGAAGATTACAAAAAAATTGTTAAAAAAGTAAAAAACAAAATCCCAGATATTACATTATCTACTGATATAATTGTAGGTTTTCCTGGAGAGACAAAGGAACAATTTCAAAATACAACCTCTCTTTTTAAAGAAATAGAATTTGATATGGCCTATATCGCTAAATATTCAGAGCGTCCTGGGACTGAGGCAGCCAAAATGGAGGATAATGTTACTTTAGAAGAGAAAAAAAGACGAGAAAGAGTCTTAACCCAACTTCTTTCTAAAACAGCTCTAAAGAACAATAAAAAGTGGATAGACAAAAAAGATAAGGTATTATTTGATCAACTTAAAAACAATACTCTAATTGGTAAAACTAGACACTATAAGACAATTAAGATAGAAAGTGATAGTAAAGAATTTATTGGAAAAATAAAGGAAGTTAAAATTAAAGAGGCAAAACCATTTGGCTTAAAAGGAGAATTAATATGATTAATAAATTAGTAGTAATTTTAGGCCCTAACGCAGCTGGAAAAAGTAGCCTAGCTGTAAAATTAGCTAAAAAATTTGATGGAGAAATAGTATCTGCAGATTCTAGGCAAATTTATGAGGGATTAGATATTGGGAGCGGAAAAATTAAAGAAGAAGATATGCAAGGAATTCCTCATTATCTATTAGATGTAGCTGATCCTAAAAATAGTTTTACTGTAGCTGAATACAAAGATTTAGCCCTTAAAAGAATTAAGGAAATTCAAGAAAGAGACAAATTACCATTTTTGGTAGGTGGAACAGGTTTTTATATCCAAGCTATAGTTGATGGTATTGTTTTTCCAAGAGTTGAGCCTGATTGGGAATTAAGAGAAAAACTAGAGAAGATTGATAAAGAACAATTGTTTAAAAAATTAAAAGATCTTGACCCTCGTAGAGCTCAAAATATTGATAAAAATAATAAGAGGAGGTTAATTAGAGCCCTAGAAATTAATATTAAAACCGGCAAACCAGTTCCCCCTCTTTCTAAAGATCAACCTGACTTTGATGTTTTAGAAATAGGAATTAAAAGAAAGAAAGAAGAATTAAAAGAAAGAATTGAAGAAAGACTTTATAAAAGATTAAAACAAGGGATGATAGAAGAAGTAGAAAAACTACACAAAAATGGATTGTCCTATAAAAGGTTAGAAGAACTTGGTTTAGAATATGAATATATAGCAAAGTATCTCCAAGAAAAACTAGAAAAAGAAGAAATGATCAAAAAGTTGCAAAAAGAAATAGAACACTTTGCTAAAAGGCAAATGACTTGGTTTAAAAAGGATGATAGAATCCATTGGCTAAATAAAAAAAGAGAGCAGCAATCTACTGCTCTCATTGAAGATTTCCTTAAAAAAGAGGGTTAATTGCTTAATTTATCATTAAGAATTTTTTGTGTGCTTTGAGGATTTGCCTTGCCTTTTGTCTTTTTCATAACCTGGCCCACTAGAAATTGTAGGGCATTTTCTTCGCCATTTTTATAATCTTCTACTGGTTCTGGGTTTTCCTTCATAACCTCATCAATAATACTTTCAATTTCACTCTCATCTGATATTTGTTTTAAACCTTTATCTTTTACAATGTCAGCAGGATCATCTCCTGTTTTAAACATTTCCTTTAAAACTTTTTTAGCAATCTTACTTGATATCTCCCCTTTTATTAGAAGAACTATGAATTCAGCAAAGTTTTCAGCATTAATCTTACAATTATTAATATTTTCTACTCCTTCTGACTTTAAGAGAGATTGCAGATCTGTAATAAGGTAATTTGCACTATTTAAAACAGCTTCTTTAGTTTTTGCTTGCTCTATATCTTTAGCCTGCATCCAGCTCTTAATCTCAGAAACTACATTTTCAAAATAATTAGC
>CAYPLZ010000023.1:0-7825 GCA_964411855.1 uncultured Candidatus Saccharibacteria bacterium | reverse complement strand
AAACTTCTGGCAGGTCTAACCCTTCTCTTAACAAGTTAACCCCAACTATTACGTCGTACTCCCCTTTTCTTAGTTTTGTAAGTATCTTAATTCTATCTAAGGTTTCAATGTCACTATGAAGATAAGCAACACTAATATCTTTTTCATTTTCATCTAAGTAATCACAAAGATCTTCTGCCATTCTTTTAGTTAGGGTTGTCACTAATACTCTTTCGTCCTTCTCTGCGCGCTCCTTAATTCTAGGTATTAAATTACTAATCTGTCCTCTTGCTGGTTCAATAATCACCTTTGGATCTACTAAACCAGTAGGCCTAATAATTTGTTCTACTACTTGTTTGCTATGCTCAATTTCAAAGTCACTTGGTGTAGCAGACATGAAAACTGATTGATCCACTCTTTCTCTAAACTCAGAAAAAGTTAAAGGTCTATTATCAATAGCTGATGGCAATCTAAAACCATGTTTAATTAATTTTTCTTTTCTGGCTTTATTTCCAGCATGCATACTTTTAATTTGAGGTATCGCAATATGTGATTCATCAAGTATTGTAAGGTAATCATCTGGAAAGTAATCTAGTAAGGTTGCAGGAGCTTCTCCAGGTTTTCTTCCAGATAAGTGCCTTGAATAATTTTCAATTCCATGACAATAACCTACCTCTCTAATCATAGCTAGGTCAGTTTTAGTTCTTCTTTCTAAACGTTCTGCCTCAAGATGTTTTCCTTGTTTTTTAAAATATTCTAGTCTTTCTTTTAATTCTTCTTTTATACTCTCTAAGGCCCTTTCTTTTCTATCTCCCTGTGTTAAAAAGTGTTTAGCAGGAGAAATATAGACTTTGTCTGCTCTTTGATCTTTGTCCGGAACAAAACCTTCTGCTGGATCAAAAGCTAAAATCTTTTGTATTTTTCCATTTCTAACCTCAAAATCATATATTATTTTTTCATTTGGAGGCATAATCTGCCAAGTATTCCCTCTTAATCTAAAAGTCCCTCTTTTTAAATCTGAGTTAGTCCTTTCAAATTGCATGCTAATTAGTTGTTTTGATAGCTTTCTTCTGTCTACTTCTTGACCAGTTTCAAGTTTAACTATATTTTCATCGTAAAGCTTAGGAATCCCTAAGTCATAGATGCAAGAAACAGAAGCTACCACTATTACATCCTCTCTTCTTAAAAGTGCAGTTGTAGCCGCGTGCCTTAATTTATCGATCTCTTCATTAATCATTGCTTCTTTAGAGATATAAGTATCAGTTCCAGGGATGTAAGCTTCAGGTTGATAATAATCATAATAAGAAATAAAGTAATGTACTTCATTATTAGGAAATAACTGTTTAAACTCATTACATAGTTGAGCTGCTAAAGTTTTATTAGGAGAAACAACAAGAGTCGGCTTGTTTACTTTTTCAATAACATTAGCAATAGAAAAAGTCTTCCCAGAGCCTGTTACTCCAAGTAAGGTTTGGTCATCATATCCTTTTTTTATCCCATTAGCTAATTTTTCAATAGCTTTCGGTTGGTCTCCTTTGGGTTTGTATTCTGATTCTAAATTAAATTTCATCCCTAAAAGCCCCCTTTTTGTCCCAAGGGGGTATTAACGTTAATATTTTATTTGTATAACGTATGCTAGTTACTTTAAGTTATAAAGTCAAATTAATTTTAGGGCAAAAGCAGTTTTGCTTCTTCAATTACCTTTTCTAAATTACCTTTTTGGATATTAGAGTACTTTTTCATAAATTTGTCTTTTTCTATGCTTGCAATACTTCTAACCAACATTTTCTTTTCTTTTATAAAAGCGTTTCTTAAAGGTTTATTCAATGAGGATAAAATAGTTAAAGGATAAAGATTTTTATCTTCAATTAAGGTCTCTATTCCATTATCTTTAGGTTGTCTCCATCCAATATAATCCATACCTACACACCTTGCATATTTAGTAGCAGAACTTGTTAATTTTGTATTTGTTACGAGCATTGGCCTAGCATTATCTTTATTATTCAAATGAGGGCCATTCATAATATCATCAAATCTAGCTTTATTAGCAAGAGTTGTGTTTGAGTGGACTCTTCCTCCAGGATGATTTCTATATTTACATTCTCCTACATAAGTTATACCATCTTTTTCAGCTAAAAAATCAATTTCATAATTAGGAAGACAATTACCAATCAGATAACGTCTTTTTTTAACTTTGTATCCATTTTCTCTGAGAAGAGCTCTAACAAATTTCTCAAATGGAAAACCACTCGGGCCTAGACAATTCAACGATTCTTTTAAAGAGAAACGAAGAGAAGATTTTTTATCAGCCTTCTTTAACAAACTCTTTGCTCTATCAAAAATTTTAAAAGTTGATGCACCTGGTTCAATTTCTCCTTTAATTTTTTGAGCAATTTCTTCCGCTCTCTTTTTCGAAGCCCCAACCCTTATTAATGATTGTGACAACTTTTTAGAAGAAAAGGGCTCCCTTTCTCCTCTTGCATTTATAACAAATAGTTTTTTACTCATTTTCTTCTTCTAACTCTTTTTTAAGTTCTTCAAATTCATTTTCAATATCTTCTAATTTTGATCGACACTCTTTAATTAGAGAAACTCCTTTTTTAAATTTCTTTAAAGATTCTTCTACATTTATATCTTTATCTTCTAATTCTTTTACAATTTTTTCTAAATCTTCTAAAGATTTTTGTAAATTTTCTTTACTCATTTTGTATTTTTTTAATTAATGAATTTATTTTACCTTTTGAAAGTTTAGTTACTAATGTGTCCCCCTTTTTAACTTGTTCTGTATTTTTAACTAATTTACCGTCTTCTGTATAAGCAACACTATATCCTCTGTTTAGAATTGCTTCGGGATTTAATGAATTTATTTTACTATCCAAAAGTTCTAACTTTGAGTTTTTCTCCTTAATTTTTTTATCTATTATAGCTGTTATTTTTTCTTCTAGTTTGGTAAATTTATGTCTTTTTGTTTGAAATTTACTTTGGTAATTATAAATTAAATCTTTCAGTTTTTGTTTTGATTTTTCAAATCCATAAATTACCTTACTTAATGATTGTTTCAAAGAGTGAGACAGATTTACAATTTTAAATCTATTTTTCTGGAGGGTTTCGTTAAAACCGATCTCTATTTTATTTCTTTTCTTTTCAATCTCTTCTTTTTCTGATCTTATTCTTCTTTCAAAATTTAGGAAAAGCTGTTGTCTTTGTCTTTCTATTCCTTCTAATAACCTTTCCCTCCTTTTTCTTAAAAAATTTGCTACTGCAGTTGGCGTAGAAAGAGTTTTATCTGCTACTAAGTCAGCAATTGATTCATCTTTTTCGTGTCCTACTCCTGTAATAATTGGCAATTTAGATGTTACTATAGTTTCTGCTAATTTTTCTGAGTTAAAAGCTTTTAAATTTTCGTAACCTCCTCCACCTCTTATTAAAACTAAAGTGTCTAGGTTTGGTTTGTTTTTATTAAACCATTTAATTGCTGAAACAATTTCATCTTCAGCTTTATCTCCTTCAACTTTTACACTTAGTAGTTTAATTTTAAACCCATGATCTCCAAGATTTCTTCTAAAATCAGTAATTGCAGCTCCGTCACTAGAGGTTATTAAGCCAATTTCTTTTATAAAAGAAGGTAATTCTTGCTTTCTTTCTTCTTTAAAGTAACCCTTTGATTTAAGTTTCTTCTTCAAAGCCTCTAAGGCCTGTTTCCAACTTCCTTCTCCTTTAGGGTTAATCTTAGAGATTTTAATACTAAAATAACCTTTTTTATAAACATTAGGAATGCCATAAACTACTACTTTCATTCCTTCCTCTAACAAGTGAGCGTAATCCCTATAATTTTTTCCAGCAATAAAGCATCTAACTACATGGTCTTTCTTCTCTGAGTCTTTTAAGTCAAAAAAAGCATAATATTTTTTTTGACTAATATCATTTATTTCACCCTTAACCTTAATAGCTGAAAGTTGCTTCAAATAGTTATTTATAAATTCTATAAACTCTTCAACAGAAAAAATATAATCACTTAAATCAATTTTATTTGGTTTCTTCATCCTCTTTTATTTTAATTATTTTGTTTCTTTGTTTCCAGCCTTTTATAATTCTAATATTACTTTTGGAAATTTTAAAATATTGTGAAAACAAATCAATTATGGCGTCATTTGCCTTTCCTCTTTCTGCTTTTTCCCTAATTTCAATCCTATAACTACCTTTACTTTTTTTAGTTATTTTATTCTTTTTAGAATTTGGAAAAACCTTAATTTTAATTAGCATTTTCAATATTTTTTATTTCAATATTACCCATAATCTCTTCTATCTCTTTTTCAATATCAATATTTTTTTCTTCTTTGTTAATATTTTTAATTTTAGTCTTGGTTTCAGGGTGATCTGGAAGAAAACGAGAACAGGCATCTTCGTGAGGTTGGATAGAAATCTCATAAGTACCAATCTCTTTTGCTTTATTTACAATTTCAACTTTATCTTTCCCTATTAGAGGTCTTAATATTGGAAGGTCTGTTACTTCAGATATTGCATTAATGTTCTCTAAGGTTTGAGAAGCAACTTGCCCCACTGAGTCTCCAGCAATTAAACATTTTGCGTTTTCTTTCTTAGCAATTTTACTAGCAACTCTATACATAAATCTTCTATATAGTACTATTCGATATTTTTCATGAACCTTATCAAGTATCCTTTTTTGAAATTCAGCAAAAGGAACAAGGTATAATTTCGCTTGTAACTGATGCTTTTGAAGGGTTTTAACTAATTCTTCTACTTTATTAATAGAAGCTTTATCTGTATATGGATAGGAATGAAAATGAACATAGACAGGATCTATGCCTCTTTTAAGCATTAAATAAGAAGCCACAGGAGAATCTATCCCACCTGATAAAAGAGATATTGCTTTACCGCTTACCCCAACTGGTAGGCCTTTTGCTCCTTCTATTTTTTTAATATAAACAAAAGCTAAATCCTGAACTATTTCTATAAAACAAGTAATATCGGGATTATCAAGATCTACTTCTTTATTTAATTTTTTACAGACAGCAGCTCCTACCTTTTCATTAATTTCCTGTGAATTTAAAGGAAAGTCTTTTTGTGCTCTTTTAGTAGTTATTCTAAAAGTTTTAAAGTCTTCTTTTTCTAATAAATTCAAGGCTTCTTTTTGGATTGCCTCTATATTCTGTTTTACTTTTACCGCAGGAGAAAAGTTTGCTACTCCAAAAATATTTTTAAATTTCTCAGACTCCTCCTTCTCTACCCTTTTATTTAGTTTGATAATAATCCTACCAAAAATTCTCTTAACAAAATCTATTTTTTCTTTGTTAAGAGTTTTTTTGATGTTTTTTACTAATTTGTTTTCAAAAAAAGGCCTATTTTTGCCTTTTAATGCGATTTCTCCATAATGACAAATAATATATTTCATAACTCTCTTTTCTTTAAATATTTACATAATTGTAACATATATAAAAAAGCAAATAAATTAATTGACAAATATAAATATTAATGTATAATAAAAATAGTATTTTCAAAACAAATAAGGGAGGTAATAATATGGATTCTGAAAAATGGGAAATGAAATCTATTGGAAAGAAAATCCAACAAATCCTTTTAGCAGTTATTATTGTTACAATTCTGGCATTTGCTATAAAAGAAGTTAGAGATGTTTTAGCGCTTTGGTCAATGAACTACCCTACCATAAGAGAGATTGCTCTTTATGCTCTAAGCACTATTATAGTAGCTGGAATAGCTTTAGTAGGCTTTATTGTCTATAATTTAGACTAAATTAATAAGAAAAAAGCAGCCATCAATTTTGGCTGCTTTTATTTTTTTATTCTTCTTTTTCTTTCTCTTCTATCTTTTTGTGAATTTTTCTTAACTCTGTTTTTAGGGGTTGTCTTAAGTACTGATAATCTTCTTCTATGACATATTCTCCATCCATAACATACACTTTTTTATTATTAATTCTAATTCCTGTTTCTTTTGCTTTCATTTTCTGCACCTCCTCTGTGCGAAGTTCCCTTATTTAATTATAATGAGCTTTATCTATCATTAAAATAATTTTAACTACTTTTGTCAAGTTTTTATTTCTCTTTATTTATTATATAATAGAAAAATAGTTTTAAATATAATAAAAATGCAAGTTTTTGAATTTCACTTTAATCCAGAAAAAGAGATAGGGCTTCACTTTAATTCTTTTTGTTTTACTCCTAATAATATCTACGAAAAGAAACTGGGAAATCTATATCTTATAGGAGAACTAAAAAGAGCTTTTGAGAAAAAAAACTTACTTCAACAATTAGCTAAAGAAACTAAAGATAATTATTACCGGTTGTCTGGCCATTCTATTGATAAGGCCTTTAATAAGAGCATTGAAAAGGCTAATGAATTTTTACAGGAAAAGAAAGATAAAGCAGAAGTTTCTTGGATGGGGAATCTCGGCTTTACAATAGTATCTTTAAAAGATAAAGAGCTTAGGTTAACTAAAACAGGAGACACTAAGGTTTTTTTATTAAGGGGAGACAAAAAGATTGATATTGATTCCCAATTTAACAAAAAAGGACAAATAGAATCTTCTTCTAAGGAATTTAAAAATATAGCTTCAAGTAAATTAGCCCAAAACGATATTTTAATACTTGCTACAGAAGATGTTGCTAAAGTTATGAAGGAAGGAAATATCTTTGATTCTCTAATTCAATCTATTCCACTTTCAGAAAAGAAGATTAGAAGAATATTTTATCGCAAACAAATAGATCTTTCCCAACTAAAAGGTTCTTTTATTCTTCTTTCTTTAAATAAAAACAAAAATGAGCACATAAAAAAGATTCTACCTGCACCAAGTTCTTCAAAGTTTTCCTTTGAAAAAATATCTGTTTCTGGATTTTCAAAACTAAAAAATCTAATAAGTGGAATTACTTTACCTAAGATACCGAGATTTAGTATAAAAAAACCAGACCTTAACCTTACACTCCCCCAACTCCCATCTTTCTCTATAGAAAAAATTAATCTTCGCCCAATTAAATTTAAAAAGAATATATTTTTATTAGTCTGTTTCTGTTTACTTTTACTAATTGGTTTTTATCTTTTTAAAAGAGACAGACAACAAAAGTTAATGGCTTTTAAAGATGAGTTAGCTCAGATAAGGACAGAATCTGAAAAAGCAGAACAGCAGTTACAAAATAACAAAAAAGAAGAGGGTCAGAAGATTCTTTTAGATTCTCTTAAAGAAATATCTTCTTTAGAGACTCAGGTTTCCTTACCTAAAGATGTTAAAAAAAACATTACTAATCTTCAAGATGAAATTAAAAAAGAATTAGAAGAAGCTAATAATTTAGAAAAAATAAAAGAAGTAGACAAACTTACTTCTTTTAAACCAGAAGATTTTACTCCTCAAAATATAATTTTAAATAAGAGTAAAATATATTTTTCTAGTCCTTTTGAGGATGACCTACAAGAGGTTAGACTTGATGATCTTCAAACTCAAAAAATTTCTAATAATGAAAAAATAGAATTTGCTTTTAAACTTAATAATCAAACTCCTATTTTTATAACAAAAGAAGGAAATATTCAAACCTTAGATTATGGTAGCCTTTCTAATAAAGGAAAGATTAGTTTGAATACTGAGATGAAGGACTTTATGACCTATAGTAATAACCTTTACTTTTTAAGTAAAAAAGGAGAAATTAAAAAATCCTCTTACTTGGGGAATATGAAGTGGGATACTTTAAAAGATTGGCTTTCTGAAAAAGAAAAATCCACCGCTGGAGAAGTATTTGCGGTGGATAAAAACATATGGGTTTTCGATAAGCAAGATAGGATTAAAAGATATTATCGGGGAGAACTTGAAGAGACTATAGAG
>CAYPLZ010000022.1:0-8239 GCA_964411855.1 uncultured Candidatus Saccharibacteria bacterium | reverse complement strand
TACTACCTTTTTCTATTTTTACGTCTTCTTTGTTTTTAGTCCTAATTCTTATTTCTGGACCTTGGAGATCAACCATTATTCCAACTGGAATTTCTATTTCCTTAGAAACCTTTATAACTTTTTCTATATGTTTGCTATGCCATTCTATATCAGCATGTTTCATATTAAACCTAAAAATACTTGCTCCTTCTTTGATCATTTTGGCAAGTGTTTCTTTGGAGTTAGAAGAGGGTCCGATTGTGGTTACTATTTTTGTCTGTGTGTTCATGGGTTGAAAAATTAATTAAAAATAATATACGTGGGAATTATAAGAATTTTAAAAACTAAAGTCAATTTTAAATTTATTTTTAAAAAATGTTAGAATAGATAAAAATAATAATTGAGTATTAATTTATGAAAAAAGAATTACAAAGCTTTCCAGAACAATGTAAAAAAGCAATTAACCTTTCTAAAGAAGTTAAAACCTTTAAAGGTATTGATAATGTAGTTGTTGCAGGGATGGGAGGAAGTGCCTTTGCAGGAGATGTTGTTAATACTTTAGTAGGGGACGAAGTAGAAATTAAAGTTAATAAAGACTATACACTTCCAGTTCGAGCTGATTCTAACACCTTAGTTTTTGTAGTATCTTATTCTGGTAATACCGAAGAAACTTTAAATGTAGCAAAAGAAGCAAAAGAAAAAGGATGTGAAATTGTAGGAATTAGTTCTAATGGAAAACTTAAAGATTTTTGCGAGGAAAATAATTTAACCTTTGTAGAGGTTCCATCTGGAATCCAACCACGTTGTGCAATGGGCTATCTTTCTATTCCAATTTTAAAAATATTAGAGAAGAGCAATCTTATTAAAGAGGTAGGGATAGAAAAAATGGTAGAGGAATTAGAGCAGAATAGAGATGAAATTGAAGAGAAAGGAAAAGAATTAGCTAATACCTTATTTAATAAAATTCCTTTAATTTACTCTTCCCAAAGATTAGAATGTCTTTCTTATGGCTTTAAAACTAGATTAAATGAAAACAGCAAAATTCATGCTTTTGCTCATCAGTTTCCTGAATTAAACCATAATGAATTAGTTGGATACACTAATTTAATTGGTAATTTTTACACAATAATCATTGAAGATGAAGACGATTATAAGAGGACAAGAAAAAGATATTCTATTACTAAAGAAGTTATAGAAGAAGAAGGAGGCGAATGTAAAATTATCAAAACAAAGGGAAGCAATTTAATATCAAGATCTTTTCAAACTTTACATCTCGGAGACTGGGTAAGTTATTATCTTGCACTAAAATATGATGTAGATCCTGAGCCAGTTAAGATAGTTGAGAATTTTAAGAAAAAATTAAAGTAAAATTACTAGATGAAAAAAGAATATTTCTTTTTATTTTTTAGTATAGTTTTTCTAGGTGTCTCTTATTATTTTTTAATAGAGACCCCTTTTCTTTTTGATCAATTAAATTATTCTTCTGAGACCAAGGTTAATATTATTAATCAAAGGGAAAATTCAACCTCAACGAAAGAAGAGACTTCTACAAGTTCTTCTGAAAAAGAAAACACAGATCCTATTTCTACTATTAAAATAAACTATTCTACTTCTTCTAAAGTAGTAAATGCCGTTTATTTAACAGCTTGGTCTGCTGGGAGAGAGTACAAAATTGATTATGTTCTAAATTTAGTAGAAAATACTGAAATTAATGCTGTTGTAATAAATGTTAAAGATTTTGCAGGAAACATTACTTATAATTCTGACATTGAAGAGGTGGAAGATTATGAAACTGAAACTGTAATGATTCCAGAATTGGAAAAATTGTTAAAGGAACTAAATAAAAAAGAAGTTTATACTATTGCTAGAGTACCGGTTTTTCAAGATAAATTAGTGGCTAATTTAAAACCTGAATTAGCTGTTCATGATATTAAAAAAATAGAAAGCACAAGCTCTTTATCTACTAGTACATTATGGGAAGATAAAATTGGTTTGTCTTGGATAGATCCAGCAGCTAAAGAATATTGGGAATATATATTAAAAATTTCAAAAGAAGTTAAAGGGAAGGGTTTTGATGAAATTAATTTTGACTATATTCGTTTTCCTTCAGATGGAAATTTGAAAGACATTTATTATCCTCACTCTAATAAAAAAGATAAGAGAAAAATAATTAAAGAATTCTTTGAGTATCTTCATAAAAATTTAGCAACTACTACAATTTCAGCAGATTTATTTGGTTTAACTACAGTTAATTATAGTGATTTAGGAATAGGGCAGAACATTGAGGATGCTTATGGTTACTTTGATTATGTTTGCCCTATGATTTATCCCTCTCATTTTACAACCGGTTTTTTAAATTTAGAAAATCCAGCTAAACATCCTTATAAAGTAATAAAAGACAGTATGGAAGTTGCTCAATACAGGTTAGACAAATATGAATTTGAAGAGGGAGAGAGAAAAACTAAATTAAGACCCTGGCTACAAGATTTTGATTTAAATGATGTTCCATACAAAGAAAAAGAAGTAAGAGCTCAAATAAAAGCTGTATATGATGCTTTACCCAAAAAAGATTTTGCAGGTTTTATGTTATGGAGCCCAAATAATATTTATACAGAAGAAGCTTTAAAACCTTGACAATAACTAGAAAAGTTTTATAATTAAAATCACGATTGTTCTTAATATATTATTAAAAGGGGTGTTAATAAATGGCTGTTCCAGATCCTATTGATGAGAAGAAATTAGAGAGTGGGAAATACCCGAGAAACTTAGACTCAAAGACTCGAGAGTATTTTAAGTCAAGAGGTTGGTGGGCCCAAATTCGAGAAAAAATTGAAAGAACTAGAAAAGAGAACTTTGATGGAGAAGTGCTAGTAAGTTTTGAACTAACTGGAGAAAAAACTAAAGAAAAAATTAGAGGTTATTTATGCGCTAATCTAGATAAGATTACTAAAGAAATTGAAATAAAAAAAATAGTTTTTCTGTCCGAAAATAAAACCACACAGTTTATAAATTACGAGTTTTTAAGATACAACCCCTTAAACTAAAAAGAAGCTCCTTTAAAAGGGAGCTTTTTTCTTTTAGTTTAAAGATGATATAATTATTAATAAATATGCAAGACTTATTTGATAAAAAACAAGAGAGTGGTGAAGTAAAAGAACATCAACCTCTTGCAGAAAGAATGCGACCAAGAACTTTTGATGAGTTTTTAGGTCAAGAAAAATTAATGGGCGAGGATAGTCCTCTTCGATTAGCTATTGAAAATGATAATTTAAACTCCTTAATTTTATGGGGGCCTCCTGGTTCTGGAAAAACTACTTTGGCAAAGATAATTGCTAATAAAACAGAAAGTAAATTTCATTCTTTTTCGGCTGTTATATCTGGAATTAAAGAAGTAAGAGAAACTATTAAAGAAGCTAAAAAAAGAAAAAAGTTTAATAATAGAAAAACAATAGTTTTTATTGATGAAATACATCGTTTTAATAAAGCACAGCAGGATGCACTTTTACCTTATGTAGAAGATGGAACTATAATTTTAATTGGAGCTACTACAGAAAATCCTTCCTTTGAAGTTATTTCTCCTTTATTATCTCGTTCAATAGTTTATAAGCTAGAGCCATTATCAAGAGAAAATTTAAAAACTATTTTTAAAAATACTTTAAAGGATAAAAAAAGAGGTTTAGGAGAAAAAGATTTAAAAATTACAGATGATGCTTTAGATAAAATTGTTAATTATTGTGATGGAGATGCAAGGGTTGGTTTAAATATTTTAGAAAATACAGCTAATTATTTAGGGAATAAGGGAGAGAAAAAGATTGATAAGGAAAAATTAGAAAAAGTATTAGAGCATCATGCATTACGCTACGATAAGAAAGGAGAGGAACACTATAATCTAATTTCTGCTTTTATTAAAAGCATGAGAGATTCTGATCCAAATGGAGCTTTATACTGGTTAGCTCGAATGATAGAATCAGGGGAAGATCCTCGTTTCATTGCAAGAAGAATGATTATCTTTGCTTCAGAAGATATTGGAAATGAAGATCCGCAGGCTATCCAGGTGGCAGTGGCTGTTTCTAGGGCTCTAGAGCACGTAGGATTGCCAGAGGCGAGAATTAACTTAGCACAGGGGGTAACATACCTTGCAACAGCTCCAAAAGGCAATAAGAGCTACAAAGCAATTGAAAAGGCATTAAAGGATGCTAAAAAAGGTTCCTATGGAGTACCTCTTCATTTAAGGAATGCTGTTACTTCTTTAATGGAAAACTTTGATTACGGCAAGGATTACAAGTATGCCCACAATGAAAAAGGTAAGCCTGACCAAACTCATTTCCCAGAAGAACTAGGAGAACAAATTTATTATAAAGAAGACAATGAGTAATAAAATAATTGCAACAGATTTTTATAATTACAGAAAGTGCAAATACTTACCCTATATTGAAAAACATGGTGATCAAAGAAAGAAACAAGAAGTTTCTCGTTTTGTTAAATTATTATGGGAAAGAGGTCTTCAGCACGAAGATAAAATTATTGATGAAATTATAGAAAAAGATAAAAAGACCTTTGCTAGAATTAAAAAGACTGAACCTGTAAATCAGAAAAGTTTTGAAAAAACTCTTTTACTTATGAAAAGAGGAATAGATTATATTTACCAAGGGGTTTTATTATCTGGAAATTATGCAGGAAGGCCTGATCTCTTAGAAAAAGTAAAAGGAAGTTCTAAATTTGGAAACTACTATTATATTCCAGTAGATATTAAATCCGGTAAAGGATATAGCGGAGATAATTTTAAAGATGGAAGACCAAAGATTTCCTATAAACTTCAATTAACTTTTTATGTTTTACTTTTAAGCAAGATTCAAGAATTTAAACCAAAATATGGAAAAATAATTAATATTAATAAAAAAGAACTAAAGTATAAGATTGATACAAAACAGAAAAGGTTCCAGAAAGTTTTGAAAGAGATAGAACAGATGGCAAAAGGTAAGAAATTATATGAACCAGCAATTGGAGGAAAATGTGCTTTGTGTCCTTGGCAAGAGTATTGCTTTAAGTGGGCAAAAAGAAACCAAGATTTATCTCTTCTTTTTTCTTTGGGAACTTTAAAATATGGCATGCAAGATTATGGAGTTAAAAAAATAGATGATATACTAGAAAAACCATTGGACGAGTGGCTAGAAGAATTAGAGGATATTAAAGATAAGGGTTATTTTTATAGAATTAGTAAGAAAAAATTTAAAAAGATTTATAAGAGAGCAGAGGTTTTTAAAGAGAACAAGGAGAGAATTTACTCAAAATTTAAATTTCCAGACGTTTCGAAAGAGATACATTTTGATATAGAAGATGACCCAACCCAAGATGTTGTATATCTTTTTGGGTTCTGGATTAGAGAATTTGATACTGGAAAGGAATATTACAAATATATAATGGCAGATAACCTAGAAGAGGAGGAAGAGATTGTTCATAAATTATGGGACTTTTTAAGAAAGAATCAAGGAACTCCTATCTATCATTATTCTCATCATGAAATTAGCACTTTAAAGAGATTACAAGAAAAGTATGATCTGGATCCTTCTGTATTAGAGCAACTAAAAGAAGATTCAATTGACTTATATAGAGAAGTAAAAAAACATTCAGATTGGCCTTTGTTTAGTTATGGATTAAAAACTATTTGTAAATACATTGGCTTTAGTTGGAGTGCTGCTGATGCTGGAGGAGCAAATTCTATTGAATGGTTTTCTCAGTTCTTAGAAGGAGATGAAGACATGAAAGATAAAATTTTAAAATACAATAAAGAAGATTGTCAGGCTACAGCCTACCTTAAAGATTATTTAGTTGAAAAAAGTAAAAATCTTTAAATATTATAATTTATGTTAAAACTATCACCGACTAAAATTAATACCTATTTAAACTGTCCATTTAAGTATAAATGCGATTGTGATCCTGAATTAAGAGACAAATACAGGAAAGATACTCCTGCATTAGTCTTTGGGTCCTTAGTTCATTCTTGTTTAGAGGATTTTTATAAGAATGTAGATAAAGAAGAAAGGAGTGTAAAAAAACTAAGAGAATTATTTGAAAAGAAGTTTAAAAATAGATGGGAGCAGAAATATAAAGATGTTTTTAAAAACAAACAAGAAATAGTTACTTATGTAGAGAAAGCAAAAGAAGTTTTTCAAAATTTTGCTGATAGTGAATTTTTTGAGAAAGAACCAATTATGGTAGAAGAATATCCAAAGTATAGTTTAGACGATGATCTAGAAATTAGAGGTAAGTTCGATAGAGTTGATGAAGAAGATGATAAGGTAACTATAATTGATTACAAGACCGGAAAGTTTAGAAAAAATAGAATTTCTACTTTTCAAATTGATTTTTATGAACTTCTTTTAGACAGAGCTTATCCTGATTATGAAATTAAAGAAAAGATACTTTATTACCTTAGTGATAATAAAGTACTCCGCTATGAAGCTGATCAGGAAAAGTTACCTCAAATTGAAGAAAAAATCGTAAAAGTTGCAGAAACTATTAAAAAGGATAGGGAATTTAATCCTAATCCAAATCCTCTGTGTCCTTATTGTGACTACAGAGAAATATGTCCAGCTTTTCAAAATGAAAAAGCTTAAAATAACGATATTAATACTTCTCTTATTAATAATAAGTTTTTCTGTAATCTTATGGAGCAAAAAAGACAAAGCTAAAGTTTGCTTTAAAGACAAGTGCTTTATAGCAGAAATAGCAGATACAGAAAAAGAGAGAAGAGAAGGTTTACAAAATAGAGAAAACTTAAAATCAAACGCTGGAATGCTTTTTGTTTTTGATGACGAAGAAAAGCATTCCTTTTGGATGGAAAATACTTTAATCCCCTTAGATATTATTTGGATTAATAAAGACAAAGAAGTTGTTTTTATTAAACAGAATGCTACACCTTGTAGTAACTGCTTATCTTATACTCCAGATGAAAAAGCTAAATATGTTTTAGAGGTTAATGCTGGTACTACAAAAGATATAGGCCTAAAAGAAGGAGATAAGATTATTTTAGATAAGCTCTTTTTGTGGTAAAATAAAACAAGCTGATACTACTTTGACCTGAGTTTTAACTAAATTGAACTATCTTTTAAAAAGCAAAAAGGTCTAAATTAATTTCTTTCTAAATTTAAAAAACTATGCGAATAAAAAGCTCTGCTTTTAAACATACTGAAACTATTCCTTCAAAGTATACTTGTGATGGGGATGATATTAGCCCACCTTTAAAAATAGAGGAGGTTCCAGAAGAAGCTAAAAGTTTGGTATTGATTGTTGATGATCCTGATGCCCCTGTTGGGATTTGGACCCATTGGACAGTATGGAATATAAACCCAAAAATTGAGAAGATTGAAGAGGACAGTGTTCCCGAAGGAGCAGTTGAAGGAATGACTAATTTTGGAAGTACAGGTTACGGTGGTCCTTGCCCTCCAGGAGGAGAACATCGTTACTTTTTCAAATTATATGCTTTAGATAGTAAATTAGAGCTTGATCCTTCAACAGAGGCTGACGAATTAGAAGAAGCTATGGATAAGCATATTATTGAAAAAGCAGAATTGGTTGGTCTTTATGAAAGATAATTTTAAAGTATTATGGCAGATTCAAACAAAAAAGATGTTGATGAAAAGTTAAAGGAGATAAAAGAGGAAGTAGTAAACTGTAAAAAATGTTCTTTGTATAAGAACAGGAATCTTCCTGTGATAGGGGAAGGTAACCATAATGCTGATATAGTTTTTGTAGGAGAAGCACCAGGAAAAAATGAAGATCAAACTGGCAGACCATTTTGCGGAAGAGCGGGTAGTATTTTAGATAAACTTTTGGCTTCAATAGATTTAAAAAGAGAAGATGTCTATATCTGTAATATTTTAAAATGTAAACCACCTGGAAATAGAGACCCCCAAAAAGGAGAAATAAGATCATGTACTCCTTACCTTCAAAGGCAATTAAAGGCAATTTCTCCTAAAATTATATCTCCTTTAGGAAAATATGCAATGGAGTTTTTAATGAATAAATGTGGGCTAGAAGAAGAGGCTAAGGGTATTAGTAAAATTCATGGAAAAATGTATGATACAAAAGCCTTTATTTTAGATGTTAAGTTAGTGCCTCTTTATCATCCTGCAGTTGCAACCTATAATCCAAATATGATGGGTACTTTAAAAGAAGATTTTGAGATTATTAAAGACTTAATAGAGTAAAAATAAAGGGCTACTTATATTGACAAAAGAGTATATTTATGTTACTATTT
>CAYPLZ010000021.1:0-8272 GCA_964411855.1 uncultured Candidatus Saccharibacteria bacterium | reverse complement strand
TTGTTGTTCCCTATAAAAATCGTCTATTATTTCTTTAAGCATAAATTGAAAATTTTTAAATAAAAAAGCACCTAGAAGGTGCTTCTGCCTGTTTTTAATCTATCAAACAAGAGATAAGTATTATCTCTTCTGCCATTGAGGCGCTCTTCTTGCTCCTTTCAATCCAGGCTTTTGTCTCTCTTTCATGCGAGGGTCTCTCATTAAGTATCCCTCTTCTTTTAAGGCTGTTCTGAGCTCAGGGTCATATTCCAGCAAAGCTCTTGCTGTACCAAGTCTTATTGCCTCTGCTTGGCCTTTTAACCCTCCACCTCGTACTAAAACTTGCACCTTAAAGTCACCTAAGGCTTCTACTTTTTCAAGTGCTTCCTTAGCTTTTTTTTGAAGTGGCATCTTTTGAAAATATTCTTCAAGAGGTTTTTCATTTACAACAAAACCTGGCTTACTGCTTTTGTATAATCTTACTGAAGCAGTAGCTGTCTTTCTTCTTCCTATTCCTTGATAGTATTTATTTTTATCTTTCTTTTTAGCCATTATTGTTTAATCTTTAATCTTTTAATTCTTTTATCTCTCAATTTATTTTTAGGAAGCATACCATAAACGGCTTGCTTAATTACCTTTCCTGGTTCTTTTTCAAAAATTTCCTCAAAGGTTTTTTCTTTTAAACCTCCTAGATAGCCAGAGTGTGTAAAATATTTCTTAAGTTCTTTCTTTTTTCCAGTAACAACAAGCTTATCTGCATTTTCTACAACTACTATATCCCCATTGTCTTTATGGGGTGCATAACTTGGTTTATGTTTACCAATTAAAATATGTGCTATTTCAGTAGCAACCCTTCCTAATTTTCTATTTGCAACATCAATTGTTTGAGTTTCTCTGTTCATTTTACTCATTAATTAATTCAATTACTGCCTTTTTAGCTCCGTCAGATTTCCGAGGAGGTAGTTTAACAACTCTTGTGTATCCTCCATTTCTATCTTCATACTTTGGAGCTACTTCATTTACTAAATACTTGCTAATGTCAGGAGAAAAGAATTTATTTAATTCTCGAATGGCTTCCTGTCCTCCTTTCTTTGCTTTGGTAATCTTTTTCTCAATAAAAGAAGAGAGCTCTTTAGCTTTAGCTTCTGTAGTTTGAATTCTTCCTTTTTTTAAAAGAGACTCTGCAAGAGAAATCATTAATGCTTTTCTCTGAGCCTTTTCTCTATGTAATTTTCTACCTTTTTTTCTTTTTCTCATTTTGGTTATTTAAATGAAAGATTACGCTTTTCTAACTCTTTCTTAATATTTTTTACAGATTTTTTACCAAGTCCTTTTACATCTTTTAAGGTTTCTTCTTTTCTACTTGTAAGTCCTGCTGCAGATTTAATACCATGATCTTTTAAAGCATTTCTAACTCTACTTGATAAATCAAGATCATCAATATCAATATCAGATGCATCTTTCTCTTTAGTTTCTTCTTTCTCTTTAGTTTCTGCTTTCTTTTCTTCTTCCCCTTTTCCTTCTTTTTCTTCTGTCTCCTCTTCTTTCTCTTCTTCTTTTTCTGAAACTTTGTTTTCTAACATCTCATAATGCTTTACAAGTATAGAGCAAGCATTTTCTAGCGCTTCCTCTGGTTCTAAACTACCATCTGTAGTAATTTCAATAGTTAGTCTATCAAAGTCAGTTCTATCCCCAACTCTCATATTTTCAACATCATAGTTTACTTTTTTAATTGGAGTAAAGATTGCATCAACAGGAATAGTTCCAATTTCTAATTTTTCATCCTCTCTTTCTTTTTCTTCGTCGCGAGACAAGTAACCAATTCCTGTTTCAATATCAATTTCCATATTGATCTCTGCATCTTTATCAGTCAGAGTCATAATATGGCAATCTTCATTTATTAGTTCTACTTGACTTGGAAAGTCAAAATCAGAACCTTTTACTTTCTTTTCTCCGCTAACCTCTAAAGTAGCTTTTCTTAAATCAGAAGTTAACATTTTAAAATTTAATTGTTTAAGGTTCATCATTATCTCAACAACATCTTCTAAAACTCCATCAATAGTAGAGAATTCATGATCAACACCATCAATCCTCATATTAGTAACTGCAGCTCCTTCTAGAGAAGATAAAAGCACTCTTCTTAAAGAATGACCAATAGTTAATCCATAACCAGGATAAAGGGCTTCAATTTCAAATTTAGCCCAGTTTTCTTTTTTCTCTATTAATTTTGGCTCCTTTGGTAATGGAATCATATTTAAAATATAGTTAATTATTAACGTGAATAATACTCAAATATTGAAGATATGTCTACCGGTATTGAAATATCTTCAAGAGTTGGTTTTCTTTTAATTGTGCCTTTTAATTCCTTTCTATCTAGGACTAACCAATCTGGAGTTTGATGTTTCTTTAGAAGTGTTGGTAAATTTTCAAAAGGGCCATTGGTTCTAGAACCAGGTCGAATAGCAATTTCATCTCCTACTTTTACTTGATAACTAGGAATATTAACTACTTTTTCATTTACTAAAAAGTGTTTATGAGAAACCAGTTGTCTTGCTTCACTATTTGATTTAGCAAAACCTAATTCATTTACTACATTATCTAATCTAGTTTCAAGATTCTGAACTAAAACCAAAGAAGCATTTTCTGCTTCCCCTTTTCCAAGAACATCTTTTACATAGCCATAAAATTGCTCTTCAGTTAAATTATACCAGTGTCTTAGTTTTTGTTTCTCTTTTAATTCTTTTCCGTACTCTGATAAACGAGATCTTCCTCTCTTTCCTTTAGGTCCAGGCGGATAAGACTTTTTAACCAAAGCACATTTTGGAGAATTACAACGTTCTCCTTTTAAAAAGAGCTTTGTTCCAGCTCGGCGACATTTTTTACATTTTGGTTCTTTTGACATAAGTATTAAAAATAAATAATAAATTAAGGTCTTCTAGGTTTAGGTGCTCTACAACCGTTGTGTGGTATTGGAGTAGAATCAACAATTTTTGTTATCTCTACATCTCTATTTGCAATAGCTCTTAAAGCTGAATCTCTTCCTCCTCCAATTCCTTTAACATAAACTTTTAACTGATCCATTCCAATTTTTTCTGCTGCTGCAGCTACAATATTTCCAACCTTAGAAGCTGCAAATGGTGTAGCTTTTCTTGTTCCTTTAAAGCCCATTCTTCCTGCGCTACTACTATAAATAGTATCTCCACTCTTATCAGTTAAAGTAAGAAGTGTATTATTATAGGTTGCTTTAATATAAATTCTTCCTTCTTTAATACCAGCTTTAGTCGCAGCACGAACTGCTGGTGTATCAATTAATTCCTGTTGTTGTTTATTCAAATCTCTCCCTTTCTTTTGTACAACTCTTTTTTTACCCATAGATTAAAATATTATTACTTTATTTTGGAGCAAAGCGAGAAAAAAGATTCTGCTTGCAAATTCTTACTTTGGAGCAGGAGCTTTCTTTTGCCCACTTCCTACTGTTTTTCTTACATTACCTCGAACTGTTCTACTATTTGATTGAGTTCTTTGCCCTCTAACTGGTAAACCTTTTTTATGTCTAATTCCTCTCCAACAATCAATATCTTTTAATCTTTTAATATTGTCTTTTTTCTTTCTTCTTAATTCTCCTTCTACAGTATAATTTTTTGAAATAATTTCGTTTAATCTGTTTACTTCGCTACTATTTAAATCCTTTACCTCTGTTTGTCCTTCTAAATTAGCTTGTTTTAAAATCTCTTCACTTAAAGAATCACCTATACCGTAAATATAGGTAAGAGCAATTTTGATTTGTTTATCTTGAGGTAAATTGATACCAGCTACTCTCGGCATAATATATAAAAATTAATTAATTTAATTATCCTTGTCTTTGTTTATGTTTGGGGTTTTTCTTACAGATAACATAGACTCGCCCTTTTCGGCGGACTATTTTACAATGACGACACATTTTTTTTACTGATGCTCTAACTTTCATTTTCTCTTTGATTTAATATGTTTTTTTAACAAATTAATTTCCATTGCCAGTGTTGCTGACAATGAATTATTTATCTTACTTTTTGAGCAAATTAATCTCTGTAAACTATTCTACCCTTTTCTTTGTCGTATTCACTCATTTCAACAGTAACTTCATCTCCTGGTAATACTCTAATTTTATACATTCTCATCTTTCCAGACAAGTGTGCAATAATTTCTCGCCCATCCTCAAGCTCAACTTTAAATTGAGCATTTGGAAGAGCTTCTAGTACTGTTCCTGTTTTTTTATCTTTTTCTTTTTTTGCCATTAGTCAGTAAGCTACGGTAACAAACTTTTAATGATTAGTCAAGAGTTAATTCAACTTTTATTTTGTTTTTATTTCCTGGTATCTGCTTTACCCAAAAAGGCCATAAATTGACTTTTACATTTTTGACCTCTTCTTGGTTTTTAAGAAACATTTCTGCTTCTTGAACAGTTTTACCAATTAACCCTTTTTTAATTATCGCTTCTTTAATATCTTTATAGGTTTTAGCGGAAATGTCAAGTTCTAAGTCTATTTTACCTTCTTCTAGATTTTTCTCAACTACTCTATAGTTAATCTGTAAAGTATTTGGAATTATTTTAGAACCAGCTGGAATTTCATCTAAAATATAGGCTCTAGCAAATTCTTCAATATTGCTTTTTTTAAATCCTAATGCTTTAATGTTGGCCTTTAAACTTCCTTCAAACTCCTTAACTTTTTCACCAACTTTATTTGAAGTATTAAAATTTAAAACTTCTATCTCTGATCCATCCGTAAGAAGTTCTAATCCACTAAGGTTGTTTTGAAATTTTCCTACTGCTTGCTTTTTTAATTGTCTTTCGCTAATTGTAATATCTTGCTCTGTGATTTGAGGAAAAGTTCCTCCTCCCTCCATTGGTTGAAAAGACTTTCCAATAAATTGTCCGTATAGAGCAGTTCCGTGTAAGCCTGGTATAGAAAAGGTTGAAGGGTCAATATTATATTCTTCTCCTGCTTCGGCTGCTACTGCTTCTACCTCAATGCTTTTTGGTTTTCCTGGTATAGTAACTCTCTCTGGAATTTTAAAAACCTTTCCATTATCTGAAATTAATCTAGTTTGTGCTCTAAAGGTTTGAGGAGAGGCAGAATAATTGTTATAAATTTTTACCGTTCCTCTCGCTTTTTCTTTTACAGTACCAGAACTTTCAAAGGTTCCACTTACAGTCTGAGTAGAAGTAACTAATTCTCCAGGTATCTTCTTCTTGTCTATCCAAAGCTCTCCATCAAAATCTTCTTGTTCTTTATTTATAACCTCAATATTTATACTTACATTTTTTTCATTTTTTCTAGGCCAAACCTCTACCTCTGCCTTGGTAAAATCCCAGAAAAATAATACTCCACCAATAACAACAGGAACTATAAGCAAAAATAAGAGCTTGCTCCAATTAAATCTTTTCGTAGTACTTTTTTTGGAAGGGGTACTAGTTTTTTCAGGTTTTGGTTCTTTATTTTCTTGTGGAGGACGAATATCTCTTATCTTTTTAGTCATCTTTTAATATAGCTTTAATTCTTCTTATGCCAGCTCCTACACTTTCTTCTTTTGTAATTTTAAATTTACCTAACTCTGAAGTTTTATCAATATGAGGACCACCACAAAGTTCTTTTGAAAATACTTCTCCTGATTCTTCGTCTTTAATCTTATAAACTTTAACCACAGAAGGATAATTGGCTTGTTCTAAATATAGAGCTCCACTCTTTTTTGCTTTTTTTAAATCCATCTCTTCCATTTCCACAACAAGATCTCTATCAATTATTTTATTTACCATATTCTCCACCTCTTCTAATTCTTTATCTGTAACTTGTTTAGGATGAGAAAAATCAAATCTTAATCTTTTTGAATTAATATCAGATCCTTTTTGAATTACATGATCTCCTAAAATCTTTCTCAAACATCTTTGTAAGATATGAGTAGCAGTATGAAGTTTAACTTCTTGATAATCATCTTTATCACTTAATCCACCAAATTTCTTTTCAGCTCCAGCTCTAGAAACTTTTTTATGTTCTTCTTTTGCTTTATAAAAGCCTTCCTTATCAATTTTAAGATCTTTTTCTTCTACTATTTCTTCTGTTAGTTCAATTGGAAACCCAAAACTTTGATAGAGATAAAAGGCTTCTTCTCCATCAATAACTTCTTCTTTTTTATCAATAATTTTTTCTAGCTCTTTTAAGCCTTCTTCTAAAGTTCTTTCAAATTTTTCCCTCTCTTTTTTTATTACCTTTTGAATCTCTTCTTTTTTATCTTTTAAGGCAGGATAATCTTTACCGTAAACCTCAATTACTTTATAAATTAGATCAGAAAGAAAGTCGTCTCTAAGATCTAATAACTTACCATAACGAATAGCTCTTCTTAAAACTCTTCTTAGAATATAGCCCCTACCTTCATTGCTTGGTCTAATTCCATCAACAATTAAAAACGAGGCTCCCTTAATATGATCTGTAATAATTCTAAAATATTTTTTATTTTCAGAATATTTTTTACCAGAAATATTTTCTAGCTCTCTAATAATAGGTAAAAATAAATCCGTCTCATAGGCTGAACTTTCTTCTTGTTTTATTGCTACCAGTCTTTCAAAACCTATACCAGTATCAATATTTTTTTGATCTAATTTTTTAAAACTTCCATCCTCAGTTTTCATGTATTCCATAAAAACTAAATTCCATAATTCAACAAAACGATTACACTCTTCACAATTTGGCCCACAATCTTTTCCGCAGCCATACTTCTCTCCCCTATCATAATGAATTTCAGAACAAGGCCCACAAGGACCAGTTTGTGCTACAGGTCCCCAAAAATTATCCTCCATTCCAAATTCTTCTATTCTTTCTTCTGGAATTCCTTTATCTTTCCAAATTTGAAAAGCCTCATTGTCTTTAGGAATATCATCTGTCCCTTCAAAAATAGTGACCCAAAGTTTATCTTTATCTAACTTCATCTCTTTAACAAAAAATTCTAAAGCAAGGTCAATAGCACCTTCTTTAAAGTAGTCTCCTCCAATTGACCAATTGCCTAGCATTTCAAAAAAAGTATGATGAGTATCATCCCCTACTTCCTCAATATCAGGAGTTCTAAAACATTTCTGAATTGAAGCAAGATGTTTATTCCCAAAGTCTTCCATTACATCTTTATCTCCTGAGAAATAAGGAATAAATTGTTGCATTCCAGCGGAAGTTAATAAAACAGTTTTATCATCTGGAATTAAAGAACTTGAAGGAACAACTTTGTGTCCTTTTTCTTCAAAAAATTTATCAAATTTTTCTCTTATCTTTTTGCTTTTCATGTTTTTATGTATATCTATCTGCTACTGATGTAGCAGCAAAAGCATCAGGCTTAATTTTGGGTTTAAATCCATTTCCCCTGATGAGACCGACCACTTCTTTAATCATATCTTTAGTTATTCCATTTTTGCCGACATCGGCATGGATATATTCCATCCTATAATCAAATTTAGTTTGAGAGTTTTTTAATTCGCTTTCAAAATTTTCTCTTAAATAATTTCCTAACTCACAAGACAAAACAACTTCTTCTAAAATTCTCATCCTCCAATTTTCAAACTTATCTGTCTGATCGTACTCAATTTTTTTCAAAAAGAAACGTCCTCCCTGCCCTTTACGGCGGACTACTATTGCTAGAGGGAAATAAGGATCTTCTTGTGCTGGAGAATCACACCCTACAACAATTTCATAAAACTTAGAAGGCTTTTTCTCCATATATGTTTTTATCTCTTTCATTACTTCTTCTATGTCTATCTTTCCTCTAGTCGGATTATAAAATTTTCCTTTTAAAAACTTGTTCATTTTAAATCAGAGTAGCAAAGAATAACCTAAAAATCAATGAGATTTTTACTCTTTTGCCATATTAATTATTGCGCTAAATTGGTCGGAATCTAAAGAGGCTCCACCAATTAATAAGCCGTCGATCTTCTTATCTAGATAATAAGAAGCATTGCTTTTGTCTACGCTGCCTCCATACAAAACCTTTGTATCAATTTCTTCTTTAATAAATTCAGCTACCTTTTCTGCTTCTTCTGGTTCACAATTGTTTCCGCTTCCGATTGCCCAAAGTGGCTCATAAGCAATAATAACTTTTTCTTCTATCCCATTTAAGGCCTTTTTAATTTGTTCTTTTAATATTTCGAATGTTCTACTTTCTTCTCTTTCTTTTTCAGTTTCTCCTACACATAAAATAACTTTCAAATTGTTTTCTAAAGCTTTTTTAATTTTTTTATTTATAATAACCGAATCTTCTTTAAAATATTTTCTTTTTT
>CAYPLZ010000020.1:6391-9291 GCA_964411855.1 uncultured Candidatus Saccharibacteria bacterium | reverse complement strand
TTTTATCTACATCATTCTTTTTAGAAGCAAGCAGGGCAGCCATAAATTCTACTGGATAGTGAGCTTTGAGATAAGCAGTTTGATAAGCAATTGTTGCATAGGAGGCTGCATGAGAACGATTAAAGGAATATTCTGCAAAAGGTTCAATCCAATCCCAAATCTGTAATGCAATATCTTTGTCAATATCATTATCAACTACCCCTTGAATGAATTTTTCCTTTTGATTCATTAATAACTTTCTAATCTTCTTACCAATAGCTTTACGAAGAACATCAGCTTCACCCAAGGAAAAACCTGCTAATTCTTGAGCTATCTTCATCACTTGCTCTTGATAAACAAGTATTCCATAGGTTGATTTTAAAATTGGCTCAAGGTCAGGATGGATATAATCAACTTCTTCTTTACCATGTTTTCTTCTAATATATTTTGGGATAAGTTCCATTGGGCCAGGTCTATACAGAGCAACCATTGCAATGATATCTTCAAATTTAGAGGGTTTTAATTGTTTTAAATAGCTTTTCATTCCTTGAGACTCTAACTGAAAAACTCCAGTTGTATTTGCATTTTGGAAAAGTTCAAATGTTTTCTCATCTTCTAAAGGAATATCTTCAATTTCTATTTCGTCTCCAGTGTTTTCTTCAATCTTATTTATTGTTTCTTCAATAATGGTTAAATTTTTAAGTCCTAAAAAGTCCATCTTTAACAAGCCTAAATCTTCTACAGCATGCATCTCATATTGAGTAATAACATGATCTTCATTTTGGCTTGGGTTTTGAGTAGGAATAATATTATTTAAGGAAGTAGGGGAGATTACTACACCACAAGCATGAGTAGAAGCATGTCTTGCACATCCTTCTAGTTTTTTGGCGTAATCAATTAAGATTCTTGCTTTCTCTTCTTCTTCATATAATTCTTTAAATTCGCTTACGTTATCTAAAGTTTCTTGAAGATCATTTCCAAAAGGTATTAATTTTGCAATTTTGTCACAATAATCATAACTATAACCTAAAGCTCTTCCTACGTCTCTTATTGAACCTCTTGCTGCCATAGTTCCAAAAGTAATAATTTGAGCAACTTTATCTTCTCCATACTTCTCTGCTACATATTCAATTACTTCGTCTCTTCTTTTATCGGTAAAGTCTATATCAATATCTGGAGGAGAAATTCTTTCTCCATTCATAAATCTCTCAAAAATTAAGTTGTATTTTAAAGGATCTACATTAGTAATATTAAGGCAATAAGAAACTAAGGAACCTGCTGCACTCCCTCTACCAGGCCCTACAACAATATCATGATCCTTTGCCCAATTTATAAAGTCTTGAACAATTAAAAAGTAGGTTGAAAAACCATTATCATTAATTAATGTAAGCTCCCTTGTTAATCTTTCATCAATTTCATTAGTAATTTCGCCATATCTTCTTTTAGCTCCCTCATAGGTTAATTCTTTTAGATGTTCTTCAGCAGTTTTTCCGTTTGGAACTTCATACTTTGGAAGTTGAAGGTCACCTAAATCAAATTCAAAATTACATTTTTCAGCTACTTCCTGAGTGTTTTTTATAGCCTGAGGAGTATCTTTGAAGGCTTTTTTCATTTCTTCTGGTGTGCGTAGAGAAAAATCACTTTCTTTCATGCTAAGCCTGTCAGAGTCTGCTGCTGTAGTTCCAGTATTAATCCTCATTAAAATATCTTGTGCTTCTGCATCTTCTTTATTTAGATAGTGAGAATCACAAGTAGCAACAAGTGGAAGATCAAATTCCTTTGCATATTTTTTAAGCTCTTTATTAACTTTTGCTTGCTCTTTAATTTTTGGGTGATCTTGAATTTCAAGGTAAAAATCTCCATCCTCAAATATTTCTTTGTATTTTTTTATAGTTTCTTTAGCTTGTTCTTCTTTATTAGCTATTATTAGTTGAGGAATTTTTCCTTGAATACAAGCAGTTAAACCGATCAGTCCTTCGGAATGTTCTTTTAATAATTCTTCATCTATTCTTGGTTTGTAGTAAAATCCTTCAAGATGAGCTTTACTAACTAATTTAACTAAATTTTGATACCCTTTTTTGTTTTTAGCTAATAAAACAAGGTGGTATCTTTTATTATCAATATTTGGTCTTTTTTGTGTCATCCCTTCATAAGCTACATACACCTCGCATCCAATAATTGGTTTAATACCAGCTTCTTTTGCTTTTTTATAAAACTCAACTGCACCATACATTACTCCGTGATCTGTTAAAGCAACAGAATTCATCCCTTTATCTTTAACATCTTGAACTAGTTCATCGATTTTAGGTAAACCATCAAGGAGCGAGTAGTGACTGTGAACATGTAAATGAGTAAAATCCATAAGAAAATCTTTAAAAATTATTTTAGTAGTATTTAAATATTCTATCTTTTTTTTAGATTTCGTTCAACCTAAAAGAATATTATGTTAAACTTATAATAATGAATAAACTTCTTAAGGAAAGAGAGTTAATTAAAAAAGGATATTCTTATATAATAGGAACAGATGAAGCAGGGAGGGGAGCCTTGGCTGGCCCTGTAGTAGCTGCTGCTGTTTTTTGTAAAGACTTAGACAATATTCCGGCTTCTCTTTTAGAAAATATTAAGGATTCTAAAAAAGTACCTGAGAAAAGGAGAGAGGAACTTTTTGATAAATTATGGAACCAAAAAGGAATCTATTTTAGAACTGGAAAAATATCTCACAAGAGAATTGATGAAATTAATATTTTGAATTCTACCAAATTAGCTATGCGAAAAGCTTTAAATAGCTTAAAAAGAGAGTACAACCTTAATGAAAGAAATAGCTTTTTAGTTTTAGATGGTAATTTTAAAATTAAAACTGATTTGAATCAAGAGTCAGTTATAGAAGGGGACAACAAGATATTTTCTTGTATGTTAGCTTC
>CAYPLZ010000020.1:0-6381 GCA_964411855.1 uncultured Candidatus Saccharibacteria bacterium | reverse complement strand
AAAGAGATAGATTAATGCGTAAATTTGCTGGCACTTATCCAAGTTATGGTTTTAAAAATCATAAAGGTTATGGAACAAAATATCATAGAAATAAAATCAAAGAAAAGGGGTCTTGTTTTATCCACAGAAAAAGTTTTGGTCCAGTTCTATAAAGTGTTATAATTAATTTAATTAAAATAATTAATTTCCATAAATCATGCAGAATAAAAAAATAGTTTTAATCGTTATCGGTTTAATAATAATTGGCCTTGTAGGTTTTTATTTAGTTTCTAATGTATATCCGTTAAATCCAGAAAACCATGCAACTTCAACACCTTCAAGTTCGGAAGAAGGTTCTAATAATAATCAGGAGGGAACAAAAGAACCTGGAGTAACAAAAGAAGTAAGCATAACTAATCAAGGTTTTGACAAAAAGACAATTACTGTAGAAAAAGAAACAGAATTTTCAATAATGAACTATAGTAATAATTCTGTTGTTTTAGTTGGTGATAAATTTTTCACTAATGGAAAAGAACTTAAAAAAGAGCAAGGAATAGGTTTTCCTGTAGAAGGATTAATAAATCAAGAGGTTAAGGAGATGAAATTTTGGTTGAAAAACAACCCAGACGATAAGTTAACTGTTACTGTCTCTAATTAAATTAACAAGCGTAGCAAGGTTTAAAGGTGGTCTTTAGTTAAGAAAGTTTAATCTAGAATAAATTAACTCTATAGAAATGAAAAAGAAAAATATCTTCATAATTGTATTATTATTAATATCAATAATAATTTTTACATTTTTAACAATAAATTATTATCCTGATGATCAATTAAAAAATTCGGGAATTGAAAGTTCTCAAAAAAATAAAAAAAACACTGATAGTCAAGGAAAAGAGGCTGTAGACAATCAAACTGATAGAATTAAAAAGTTTTGTGCTCCTTTTGCTTCTACTTCTGCTTCTGTTCCTGTTTCTTGTGCTCAAGCAATTGATAAAGCATTAAAGGAGTATCCTGGAACTTTAAAAAGTGTAGACATTGAGACTTCGCTTGTTGAAGCAAGTCCTGACCTTTCTAAAACAACCCCAGAGGAAGAAGAGATTGAAATAAAGTTCTGGACTATAGGTATTAGTTTAAAAGAAAAATTTGACTTCAAAGGAGGCCAAATAGAAGAAGTTGTGGTAAAAGTAAATACTCAGAATGGAAAGCTCTTCCCATATAAATATAAACAGTTTAATAAGATAGAAAAATGATATCAGTAAAAAAACTATTTTTGTTCTCAGTTTTGTTCTTTTTAATAGGATTATTTTTTTTAATAAATCCCACTGAAGGCATTGCTTTAACTTGCAGTTGGGAAGAATCTACTGATGAATATGTTTGCGATAATGTGTGTGTTGATTCTGAATGTACTGATTGGGATGAAGAATGCGATAATGAATATGTTTGTGAAGAAGTATGTGTTGATTGGGAAGTATATTACCATGCTGAAACAGCAATTTGTGTAGAATGGGACGAAGAATGTAGTTGGGTAGAAAATTGCGAAAATGTATGTGTTGACTATGAGTGTACTGATTGGGAGGAAGAAGATTGTCACTGGGAAACAAATGTAACTACAAAAACTGAAACATGCCCTTCAGATGATAGCTTTTGCAGTTATACAAAAGCATGTAAAAGGTATCATTCTTATTATACCTGTGATCCGGACTGTACTTTTAATGATTATTATACAACAGATAATTCTTGTGAAAGGGCATGTAATTCTGATGAACATTGTGACAGTGGTTCCTGTGTTCCAGATTGTGATGATTCTTGCCCAGAGGGAGACTATACTTGTATGAAATCGAAATTATATCGTTGTGAAGATACAGATTCTGATCCTTGTACAGATGAATATGTAGAGAAAAAAGACTGTACCAATGATCATTGTGAAAGTCAGGGTAGAGTATGCAAAAACGGAGATGAAGTTTGGAATGATAAAATTGTCTATGATCATAAATGTAGTGCTTCTAGTGCTAGTTGTTATTATGATATTTTTGAAAATGATACCTTTTGTCCTGATGAAAAAATAAAAACATGTGGAACACGAGAGGTTTGTGAAGATGGAGCTTGTATGACTCCTGAATGTTTCAATGATGGAGATTGTGATGATGGGAAGTTTTGTACTAATGATATTTGTAATAATCCTGGAACAGCAAATGCAAATTGCACTAATCCAGCCAAACCCGATGGAACAGATTGTGGCTCTTGTAAAGAGTGCCAAGGTGGATCTTGTAATTATTTATGTGATAACAATGATTCAAGTTGTTATTGCTCAGGGGATAGTTGTGTAAACTGTAACACTGATGATGGATGTTATTCTAATGAATGTGAATATTGTAGTGGAGGAGATAGATGGAAAGGAGATACTCAAAGAGACTATTATTGCTCAGGAGGAATTTCTTGTTTGTACAATTCTTACCTCCATTCTTGTAATCAAACTGAGATAAATAATTGCCAAGGTAATGGTTGCCAAGCAAGTGGTTGTAATTCAACCTGTAACCCAGATGCTTCAATTTCTTGTTCTAAGTCAAATTGTGGAGGAGGAGATTGCTCTGAAACTTACCAACCAACTTCGAATGTTAATCCTTGTGTTTATGAACTAAAAAATAATTCAACTGATCCAGATGGTAACTCTGATATTGTAGAATCAAGGTGGTACATTAAAGAACAGGGTGGAAGCTACTCTTTAATTACATCATGCACTGGTATTTGCGACTATGTTTTACAAAACAGAGCACCAGGTAACTATACACTTAAATTAGAAGTAGAAGATAATTTTGGAGCAGTAGATAGTACCACTCAATCACTTGAAATTAAAAGAGAGATTAAAACCGATTTTGAATGCTCTTTAGATCCTAATGCAAATTGGAAAGACTGTAATAATATTAATCCTACAGTAGACGAAACAATATTCCTAAGAGATACTTCAATTCTTTCCGAAGACGCAAGCTCATTTACAAGTTATCAATGGGAAACTGAAGGGGAGGATTTTGGAACTAATTCTACTTCCTCATTAAGTATTGAAGCTACGACACTAGACATAACTTTAATTACTTGGGATAATGATGGAAGAGTTGATTCTAAGACCTATACAATAAATAGTTCACCTCCTTTACCAGGTTGGGAGGAAACTACTCCTTAAAATAAAATAAATTATTACCCATAAATAACATGTCAAACTTTTTAAATAAATTTTATAAAAATAATAGACTTAAAATCTTAGCTGTTTTGGCAGTATTGATTCTATTATTTTTTGGTTGGCAAACCTTTAAGACCTTTGGAGGTTATGCCGCTTATGAATCTACTTATAAAAGATGTCACAATGGGAATGTTTACTTGTTTGATGGTGCCACTGACAACCCTACTGACCTAATAGAAGACTGTCACACTGACCGTACTAGCTGCGACAAAGATGGAGATCAAGATAATACATATTGTGACGGGGAAATAGTTCGAGGAGAATTTGATCATGATGATTACTGGTGTGAAGCTGCTCAATGTCGGTCAGAGGCCAATGTTGATAATAATGAATGTGATTGCATGATAGAGGATTGCAATGATAGAGATGATTGTGTCAATAATGATTGTGAATATTGTAGTGGAGGAGATAGGTGGATAGGAGATAAAGACATAGATTATTCTTGTTCAGGTGGAGCCTGTTTTTCTAATATTAATATTCATGGCTGCAACCAAACAGAGATAGGAACTTGTGGAGCCAATGGTTGTCAAGACAATGGAAACGGTTGCGATTCAACTTGTGTCCCAGATGCTTCCTTTGCCTGTGATGGGTCAGGCTGTAATGGAAGCAGTTGTAATGGAAGCTGGGTAACTTACCAACCAACTTCTAATGTTGATCCTTGTGCTTATAAATTAGAAAATAATTCAACTGATCCAGATGGTAACTCTGATATTGTAGAATCAAGGTGGTACATTAAAGAGCAGGGCGGAAGTTATTCTTTATTAGATACTTGTTCTGGAATTTGTAATCGTACTTTAGTAACTAGCCAAACTCCAGGAAACTATGATCTTAAGCTAGAAGTAGAAGATAATTTTGGAGCTGTGGATAGTACTACTCACCCACTTGAAATTAAAAGAGAGATTGAAACTGATTTTGAATGCTCCTTAGATCCTGATACAAATTGGAAAAATTGTAATGATATTGATCCAACAGTAGACGAAACTCTCTTTTTAAGAGATGATTCAACTCCTTCCGAAGACGCAAGCTCAATTACAAGTTATCAATGGGAAAAAGACGGAGAAAGTATTGGAACTAATTCTACTACATCAATTACTATCGATTCTACAACTTTAAATATTGAATTAACTACAGAAGACAACGACGGAAGAGCTGATTCTAAAAATTATACAATAAATAGTGCACCTCCTTTACCAGACTGGGAAGAAACTACTCCTTAAAGCGTTAAATAATTTGCTTTTTAGTGTATTTTTTGATATAAAATAGAGAGTATAAATTAAGCTAAATAACAGAAAAATGGCAGTACCAAAGCAAAGAAAAACAAAATCTAGACGTAATCAGCGCAGAATGCATATTTATCTCAAAAAGCAAGAGATAACAGAATGCCCTGAATGCGGAGAAGAAAAGATGCCACACAGAGCTTGTGCTAATTGTGGTTTTTACAATGGAAAAAGTGTAATAAAACCTAAAGTAAAAGACGAAGAAGAAGAAACTAAGGAAGAGAACCAAAAAAGACTCTCAATGGAAAATCTTTCACAATAAATTTAAATAAACTATTTTATGGCTAGTAGACATTTAGCTAGATCAATTGTAATGCAATCCCTATATGAATGGGATTTTTCTGAAAAGAAAAGAGAAATAGATGATGTTGTAAAAAGAAACATTGAACATTTCGGGCCAGGCCTAGAAGACGATGCCTATATCTGGAAAACTATAAATGGAGTTTTAGAAAAAATTGATGAATTAGATAAAATTATTGATAAAGCAGCTCCAGAATGGCCAATTAAACAAATGGCTATCGTTGATAGGAACATTTTAAGAATTGGGCTCTATGAGCTTTTATTCGCTGATAAAGAGGAGGTTCCTCCTAAGGTTGCAATTAATGAAGCTATTGAATTAGCTAAAAACTTTAGCGGAGAATCTTCTGGTAAATTTGTTAATGGAGTTCTTGGTACTATTTACCAAGAAATGAAAGAAGATGATGAATAATTTTAATTTTGAAAAATTAGAAAAGGAATTAGATGTTAAATTCAATGACAAAGAACTGCTTACTAAAGCTTTTTGTCATCGTTCTTTTTTAAACGAAAATCCAGAGTTTGAATTAGGTTGTAATGAAAGACTAGAATTTTTAGGAGATGCAGTTTTAGAATTAATTGTAACGGAGTTCCTTTTTAAGGAATACCCAAAAGAACCAGAAGGTAAACTAACAAAATGGAGAGCTTCTTTAGTAAAAACAAAAAGTTTGTCAGAATTAGCTAAGGAACTAAACTTTAATGATTACCTTTTATTATCTAGAGGAGAACAAAAAGAAACTGGTAGATCTAGAGAATTTATTTTAGCTGATACTTTTGAGGCTTTTATAGGTGCATTTTTCTTAGATAAAGGCTTGAAAAGTGTTAAGAAATTTGTTAGAAAAAATCTACTAATTAAACTGGATAAGATAATAGAAGAAGGCTTGTATCGAGATCCAAAATCAACCTTTCAAGAAAAAGCACAGGAAGCAGTGGGAATTACTCCTACTTATGAAGTGAAAAAAGAATGGGGGCCAGATCATGCTAAAAAATTTGAAGTAGTTGTAAAACTAAAAGAAAAAGAGGTTGAAAAAGCAATTGGTGCCTCAAAACAAGAAGCAGAAGAAAAAGCAGCTAAAAAGGCTTTAAAAAAGAATATTAATAATTTAAACAAATAAATAAATTATGGTAAGAATAAGACTATTTAGAACAGGAAAAAAGAATCAACCATCCTATAAGATTGTGGTAACACCAAAAGAAAACCCTCCTCAAGGAGGTAATTTTTTGGACAGAATTGGGCATTACAATCCAGTTACAAAAGAATGTAAAATAGATGAAGAAAAAGCTAAAAAATGGTTGTCAGATGGTGCTCAACCTTCAGACACCGTTCATAATCTTTTCTTAAAAGAAGGAATAATTGAAGGTGAGAAAAGAAGAAAGCATAAAAAAGGAAAAGGAGAAGAAAAACCTGAAGTAGAAGAAAAAGAAGAGACTTCAAAAAGTAAAGAGGATAAAGAGGAAGCTAAAGAAGAAGCAGAAGAGGAAGAAGAGACTTCAAAAAGTAAAGAGGATAAAGAGGAAGCTAAAGAGGATAAAAAGAAGCAAGATGAAAACAGTGATGACAAAGAAAAAGAAGATAAAAATGACGATAGCGAAAAGGAA
>CAYPLZ010000019.1:0-9306 GCA_964411855.1 uncultured Candidatus Saccharibacteria bacterium | reverse complement strand
ATGTTAAAAATTTTTCCTATAATCTTTTTGCTTCAACTCAAAAAATAGTTTGGCAAGAAGGAATAGAAAAGCTTGATTTTACTAAATCTATTTTTACTCCAGATGATTCTTATGAAAAAGTAGATGAATTAACCAAAAAGAACAAGACTCTTAGGGCTGAATTGGTTAAATTAAAAAACTTAAGAGAAGAAAATGAAAAATTAAGGAGTGCTCTTGATTTAAAATTAAATGAAGACCATAGCTTAGTTTTTTCTCAAATTATTAGTAAAAATATAGACGGGGAATATATCTTAATTGATAAAGGTAAAAAAGATGGAGTAGAAAAAGATCAACCAGTTGTTACTTCTGAAAAAGTATTGTGTGGAAAGATTGATAAAACTTTTGAGAATTATTCAAGAATAATGCTTGTTTCAAACAAGAAGAGTGTTTTTTCTGCTAAAGTTGAAGAGAAAGATATAGAAGCTTCTGCTAAGGGGCAGGGGGAAGGAAATTTGAAATTAGATTTAATACCCAAAAAGATTGAAATTCAAAAAGAAGATATGGTTTATACAAGTCAGTTAGGAGGACTTTATCCGGAAGGATTATTAGTTGGTAAAATTAAAGAGGTTAATAGTTATGATTTAAAGCCTTATAAAGAAGCTGAAGTAGAACTAGATTGTGAGATAGGATATTTAAGTAATTTATTTATATTACAATGAAACGATTTTTAATACTATTTTTAGTATTGGTATTACTAGTTGTTTTACAGACAACTTTTTTATTTCGATTTGATTTGTATGGAATTAATTTTAATATAGTTATCTTATATATCCTTTTTTTAAATCTTTTTGAAAAAGAAGAAAAAGAAACAGGGTTATGGATTGGGGGAATAGGAGGGTTCCTTTTAGATCTTTATTCCTCTTATTATTTTGGAGCTTTTACAATAGGACTTTTAATTAGTTCTCTTTTAATAAAAATTATTCGAAGAAAATATCTAAAATTTGAAATTTAAATGAATAAAAACAGATACATTAACAACGATCCCAATAAAGATATTGAACCACAGCAAGTTTTGCTTGATAAGTTAAGCAAGGAAAAGGAAAAAGAAATTGGTGTTTCTGAAAGGAGATTTGAAGTTCCTTTGTATAAAAATATTATTATTAGCTTTTTTATATTCAGTTCTTTAGTTTTTTTAGTTCTTTTAGGGCAAACTTTTAATTTACAGTTTTTAAAAGGAGATCATTATACTGCTTTAGCTCAAAGAAATAAATTTAGAAATAAACAAATAGAATCATTAAGAGGTGTTATATATAGCCAAGAACAAGGCCAACTTGTTAATAATAAGCTTAATTTTAATTTAACCTGCAAAAAGGATGTAGAAGAAAAATCTATTGTTAGTTTGGCTGGAATAATTAATAAAAATGAAAAAGAAATTAAAAAAGATATAGAAAATTGCACTAATGGAGATCCAATAATAATGGAAAATTTAGACAGAAGAACTTTACTTGCGATAGAGACTAAAATTAATGAAATTCCTAAGTGCCAAATTGTAAAAAGAAATTGTAGGGAATATCCAGATGGAGAAGTCTTTTCTCATCTTTTAGGTTATGTCGGGAAGATAAGTTCTAATGAGCTTCTATCTTTGGAGGATTATACTGGGAACGATTATGTAGGGAAGGCGGGTTTAGAAAAAGAATACGAAAGGGCCCTACATAGAGAACCAGGACAAATCCAGGTGGAAAGAGATGCTCATGGAAATAAAATTTCTGAAAAAATTGTATCTAAACCAGAACCAGGTAAAAATTTAACTCTTTGGCTTAATAAAGGATTACAAGAAAAGTTAACTAATTCATTACAGAAAAAGCTAGAAGAGATAGGGAGTGATAAAGGAGTAGGTGTTGTTCTAGATGCAGATACTGGAGGAGTGTTAAGTATGGTAAGTATTCCAAGTTATAATAATAATGCTTTTACTAATGGAGATCCAGATGAAATTTCTAATATTTTATCAAACCCTGATAACTCTTTATTAAATAGAGCTATTGCTGGGCAATATCCTTCTGGTTCTGTAATAAAGCCGATCATGGCTTTAGCAGCTTTAGAAGAAGGTATTATTTCGCCTCAAAAACAAATTGACGATACAAAGGGTTATATTGAAATTCCTAACCCTTATAACCCAAACGATAGTCATATCTTTCATGACTGGGAAGCTCACGGGATGGTAGATATGCGAAAAGCTATTGCTGTTTCTTGTAATGTCTATTTTTATACTATTGGAGGTGGTTATAAAAACCAAGAAGGACTAGGAGTTAGCAAGATTAATAAATACTTAAACTTATTTGGGTTTGGTTCTAAAACCGGGATAGATCTCCCGGCAGAAAATAGTGGTCTTGTTCCAACTCCAGAATGGAAAGAAGAAAACAAAGGACAACCTTGGAGAACAGGAGATACTTATAATCTATCTATTGGGCAAGGAAACTTTTTAACCACCCCTTTACAGGTTGCAACAGCCTTTCTTCCAGTTGCAAATGGAGGAACTCTATATCAACCTCAGATGGTTAAAAAAATTATAAAAGACGAAGAGGAGACTATTAGAGAGCCTAAAATAAAGAGAGATAACTTTATTCAAAAAGATCATATTAAAATAGTAAAAGAAGGAATGAAAGAGGCAGTAGAATATGGATCAGCTACCTTATTAAAGAATTTACCAGTAGAGGCAGGAGCAAAAACTGGTACTGCTCAAACTTCAAAGCAAAATCATTATCATAACTGGGTAGTAGTTTTTGCCCCTTATGATGATCCTGAAATAGTATTTACGCTTATGATTGAAAATGTAGAAGGAATGCAAGCCGCTGTTTTACCAGTAGCAAGGGACGTTTTAGGTTGGTATTTTAATCAAAAATAAAAAGCCTCTCTTTTGGAGAGGCCTGATATGGTTTAGTTCTCTAGAACTATACCATGAGGGGAATTAAACTTTTTGTCGTAGAGAGGGACTAGTTCTCCGTTTTTTAGATATACGGGGAAAAATTTTTCTTCAAGTTCAGGGGTAGGGTTAAAACCTAAATTATTTAAAAGCTTTTGATAAAACTTTTCTTTCTTAATTCTTTTCTTTGCTACTACAATTTCCCTTTTAGTGTCTACTTGAAAGAAGTTTTCATATTCAGTCAAATCAATCAATTTTTCTTTAATTTGCTCTAAGCTTTCATGATTCTTTTCATAACGCTCCCAAAGCTTTTCTGTTTTTTTGAGATCTTTTGTCTTTTTAATTCTTTCTTCTAGTTCCTTCCTTTCTCTGTGCTTTTCTAAAAACCTTTTCCAGGTTTCTTCTAGCAACAGAATCACTCCTTTTAGGATTTTAAAGTGCTATTAATACAATAATTAAAAAAGGAGTGATTGTCAAACTATTTAGTTAGTCTTTTTATAGCTATTGAATAAGCAGCTTCTTTTAAGCTTAAGTTATTTTTTTCTTGTTCTTTTAATAATTCCTTAAAAGCTCTGTCTATTCTTTCTTTGAGTTTTTTAAATACTTTTTCTTTGCTCCATTTTTCATCTCTTCTGTTTTGAAGCCATTCGAAATAGGAAACTATTACTCCTCCTGAATTTGCAAGAACATCAGGGATTACTACCTTATCTATAACTTTTTCAACTTCTGCTGTAATTGGGCCATTGGCTAACTCTAAGATATATTTAGCTTTAATTTCTTTATAATTTTCTTTATGAATAGCATTTTCTAAAGAGGCGGGTGCTAAAACATCAGTTTTAACAGAAAGCAATTTATCTGTTTCAAATAGTTTATCCTTTTTCTTATTTTCAGTAAGATATTTTTTAATTGATCCTCCTCCTTCTTTTATTTTTTGTATTTCTCTAAGCTCTTTTGTGCTTATTCCTTTTTGGTTTAGATAAGCTCCACTGGTATCTGAAATTCCTACAACTTTAAATCCCATCTCGGAAGCGGCTAAACTGAAATAGGAACCTACATTTCCAAATCCTTGAACAGCTACTTTAGTTTTTTCTGGATTTAATTGTTTTTCTTTAGCAAAGAATTGAAGAGTATAAGCTCCTCCTTGTCCAGTTGCTTCTTTTCTGCCTAAAGAACCCCCATCTTCGATCGCTTTTCCTGTAAAAGATGCAGGAGATTTTTTGCCTGTTAACTCTTCATACTTTTCTTTCATCCACTTCATTATTTTTTCATTCGTGTTTACGTCTGGGGCAGGGACATCTTTATCTTCTCCAATAAACTTATAAATATTTTCTACATATTTTTCTGAGAGCTCTTTTAGTTTTTCTTCTGATAATTCCTTTGGATTAACTTTAACACCCCCCTTTCCTCCTCCTAGGGGAAGATTAACTAAGGCAGTTTTAATAGCCATCCAAGCTGATAAAGCTTTTACTTCACTAAGATTAACTTGGGGGTGGAAACGAACTCCACCTTTGTATGGTCCAAGATTATTATTGAATTGAACTCTATAGGCTTGGTATTTCTTATTGTCTAGTTTAATTTTAAAATCTAGAACCTTATTAGGAGAATTCAATTTTTTAAAAGCATTTTTATCAATATCAGCTTTTTTAATTGTGCTTTTTAGAGTTGAAAGATAATTTTCAAATGGTTCTTTCATAATTAATGTATTCTTTTAATTAATGTTTTTGCTATATTTTGGGCAGCAACAGCCCCTTCTGAAGCAGCAGTTATTGCTTGAAAGAATTTGTTAGAATTATCTGTAATATCTCCAGCTGCCCAAACCATATCTTGGCTTGTTTGTTGAGATTGATCGACTTTTATAAAGTTATTAGAATCTTTTTCTAATTCAAAATTATGTTCAGGTAGGGGAGAAGGACTAGATCCAATTTCTATAAAAAGTCCATCTACCTTTACCTTTTCTTCTTTTCCATCCTTATTAATTATGATTTTTTCTAATTTTTCATCTCCAAGTAAATCTTTTATCTCTGTAAAGTAAGAAATATCTATATTTTCTTTATCTTTAATTTTTTCTATCCAACTACTACTAGCTCTTAAAGCTTCTCCATGGGTATAAAGGTATACTTTTTTTGCAACCTTAGATAAGTATAGGGCTGAATTAACTCCAGCATTTCCTCCGCCAACTACAGCTACAGTTTTATCCTTAAAGAACATTCCATCACAAGTTGCACAATAAGAGAGCCCTTTTCCAAGAAATTCTTCTTCTTTCTCTAATCCTAATTTCTTTCTTTCACTACCAAAAGCAAGGAGTATACTTTTTGCTGTATACTCTTCATCATCAAATGTCGTAATTTTAAATTGATTTTCCTCCTTTTTTATTTTAGATACTCTTTTTTGTTCAATCTTTGTTCCTTCTTCTTTTGCATGCTCTGAGACCTTTTTAGCAAAGAGATCTCCAGAAATTTGTTTTTCAGTAGGCCAGTTTTCCATAAGATGGGTGTCTGTTATAGTTCCTCCAATTCCTTCAGTTAGTATAAGAGTATCTAAATTGTAACGGCTACAGTAGATACCTGCAGTTAAACCTGCAGGCCCTCCGCCAAGTATAATTGTGTCGTACATATTTATTCTAAAAAGTTATCAAACTCTTTTTTTAGTTGACTATATGGTTTTGCACCAGTTGTTTTCTTTTCTACCTCTCCGTTTTTTAAAAAGAGTAGAGTAGGTATTCCTTGAATTCCATACTTTCCCGCAGTTTTTCTATTATTGTCTACGTTTAGTTTTCTTACTTTTACTTTTCCTTCATACTCTTCAGCAAGCTTATCTACAATTGGGCCTAATATCTTGCAAGGACCACACCAATCAGCCCAGAAGTCAATAACAACTGGTTTTTCTGCCTCTAATACTTCTTCTTTAAAGTTTTGATCTGTTACTTTTTTAGTCATAGTTTAATTATTGATTTTAAATATATTTTTAATAATTGGTAAAACCTTTTCTTTTTTGCCTTCTTCGATAAAATGACAGGTTTCTTCTTCTAAGATAAGATTGGCTGCTCGATTCAAGGCTGATTTAGCAGCTGTAACTTGTTGAATAATTTCCAAACATTCTCTGTCATCTTTGTACATTTTTTTAAGAGCTTTTATTTGCCCTTCCAGTCTATTTAACTGATGTATTATTTTTTTATTTTCAGCCATAATTTTATGTGTTAATTCGTATACACCCCCATAGTATATGATTTGATAAAATTTGTCAATTAAACCTTAATTGAGAAAGATTAATTAAGATAATTATGAGTTGAAAAATAGTTTAAATTTTGGTATGATTCAGTAAGTTTAATAAAGGTATTAATCAGATTTTTAATTATGCCAACAGAAGAAGAATTAAGAAAAAATAGAATAGAGAAACTTAAAAGAATTAGAGAAAAAGGGATGCAAGCTTATCCTGCAGAAACAAAACGAACTCATACTATAAAAGAGTGTTTAAATAACTTTAAAAACTTAGAAAAAAAAGAAGAGGAAGTCGTTTTGGCAGGCAGAATAAGAGCTATAAGAGAACACGGGGGTTCTACTTTTGTTGATTTAAAAGATGGAGCTGAAAAAATTCAACTTTTCTATCAAGAGAATACATTAGGAGAAGAAGATTATAATTTCTTTTTAGATAATTTTGATATTGGAGACTTTATAGAGGTTAAAGGTAAAGTTTTTGAAACTAATAGAGGAGAAGAAACTTTAGAAGTTAAAGAATATAAAATTCTTTCTAAAAGCATACTACCTTTGCCAGAAAAATGGCATGGATTACAAGATACAGAAGAAAGATATAGAAAGAGATATTTGGATATCATGTTTAATGAAGAAACTAGAGATATGATAATTAAAAAATCTAAGTTTTGGCAGAGTGTAAGAGAATTCTTAGAAGAGAGAAACTTTTTAGAGGTTCAAACTCCAGTTTTAGAAACTACACCTGGAGGAGCAGATGCAAGACCTTTTAAAACTCATCATAATGCTTTAGATATTGATCTTTATCTAAGAATTTCAATGGGAGAATTATGGCAGAAGAAATTAATGGTAGCGGGACTTAATAAAACATTTGAAATTGGAAGACAGTTCAGAAACGAAGGAATTGATCCAGAACACCTCCAAGATTATACTCAGATGGAGATTTATTGGGCTTATGCTTCTTATAAAGATGGGATGGAATTGGTTAAAAAATTATATAGGCATATTGCAAAAGAAGTTTTTGGAAAACTTAAATTTAAGATTAGAGGATTTGATATAGATTTATCAGAGGAATGGGAAGAATATGATTATCGAAGTGTAGTATTAGAAAAAACAGGAGTTGATGTTTTAGACACTGATCTTGATGAAGTTAAGGTAAAATTAAAAGAGCTTGGTATTAAGTATGATAAGAAAGGCTTTAATTTAGCTAGAGGAATTGACAATTTATGGAAGCATTGCAGAAAAGAGATTCAAGGACCAGGCTTTTTAGTTAATATTCCAATTATTGTTTCTCCTTTAGCTAAAAGAAAGAAAGATAATCCTGATCTTGCTCAAAGATTTCAGCCTATTATTGCTGGATCAGAGCTAGGTAATGGATACAGTGAGTTAAATGACCCTCTTGATCAAGCAGAGAGGTTTAAAAAGCAGCAAGAAATGAGAGAAGCAGGTGATGAGGAAGCCCAGCAATTTGATAAAGGCTTTGTAAAAGCATTAAGCTATGGAATGCCTCCAACTTGTGGGTTTGGAATGAGTGAAAGAGTATTTAGCTTCTTTATGGATAAAAGTCTGAAAGAGTGCCAGATTTTTCCTCTCATGAAACCTAAAAACAATGACTAGTTCATGTTAACTCCATATCACCTTGGTCCAGGGTTATTCTTTTCAAAATATTTTAATTTTTTTGCTATTATGACTGGAAGCGTAATATTAGATTTAGAACCTTTCTATAATCTCTTTATTAAAAAGAGTTACCCTTTACATGGACCTTTTCACTCATTTTTAGGAGGAGTTATTGGTGCAATAGCAGTAGTATTTTTAATTTTTCCTTTTAGAAAAAGAATAAAAAAATGGAGTGATAAATATTTAAAACAAAGCTTTAATCTTTCTTTTCTATTTCTTAGTGCTCTTTTAGGAACTTGGGCTCATATTCTTTTCGACTCTTTTATTAATACAGATATGCAACCATTTTGGCCTTTAAAGATGAATCCATTTTTAAACTTGATTTCAATTAGGACAACTTATATTTTAGCTTTATCAATGGCAGTTTTAGGAAGTTTAGTATTGGTTATTTCCTCCCCCTCTAGGGGGAAAGTTAACTAGTTTTTTATTTCTTAAAAACAGTACTATATATAAAATTAAACTTAAAATAAAATGTTAGATATAGAATTTATTCGCAAAAATCCTAAAAAAATAAAAGAGGCAGTTCAAAAAAAGCATATGGAATTAGATGTAGATAGGCTTTTAGAAGTTGATGAAGAGAGGAGAGAATATATTCAAAAAGTAGAGGAATTACAGGCAGAAAAAAATAAATTAGGAAAAGAAGATAGGGATAAGGCTAAAAAGATAAAGAAAGAGATTAAAGAGCTAAAACCTAAACTAGATAAAGTAAAGAAGGAATTTAAAACATTAATGCTTCAAGTACCTAATGTTCCAGATGAATCTGTTCCAGAAGGAGAAGATGATAGTGAGAACAAAGAGATTAAAAAAGTAGGAAAGAAACCTGATTTTGATTTTGAACCTAAAAGTCATATTGAACTGTTAGAGGATCTTAACTTAGCAGACCTTGAAAGAGGAAGTAAAGTATCTGGTTTTAGAGGATACTTTTTAAAGAATGAAGCTGTTTTAATGGTAATGGGTCTATGGAAGATGGCAATGGACTTTTTACTAGAAAAAGATTTTGAAATATTTGAAGCACCAGCTCTTGCAAAAGAAGGAGGCTTTGTTGGTACTGGGTGGCTACCTTTAAATAAAGAAGAAGTTTATAAATTAGAAGGTGAAGATCTTTATTTAGCTGGTACTGCTGAAGTTCCAATGATGGCTTATTATCAAAATGAAATTTTAGACAAAGAGGATTTGCCAATTAAGATGGCTGCAATATCAAAATGTTTTAGATCTGAAGCAGGTTCTTATGGAAAAGATACAAGAGGAATTTATAGGTTACATGAGTTTCAGAAAGTTGAACAGGTAATCTTATGTAAGAATGATCATGAAGAATCAGTAAAGTGGCACAATAGAATTACTGAAAACTCTGAGAAATTAATGCAAAAATTGGAACTACCATATAGGGTAGTTGCTAATTGTGGAGGCGACCTTGGACAAGGGCAAGTTAAAAAGTATGATATTGAAGCTTGGATACCTACTCAGAATAGGTATGGAGAAACTCATTCTTCATCTTATTTTCATGACTTCCAAACTAGAAGATTA
>CAYPLZ010000018.1:0-9470 GCA_964411855.1 uncultured Candidatus Saccharibacteria bacterium | reverse complement strand
CTAGAGCTGTATTTGCAAATGCCTTACTTTTAGTAGTTGGAAATTTTAGTACTAGTGTAGTAGCGGGTTATGGAATTGGAATAAAGATATTTTCTATGGTTTTTCTTCCTGCCTTAGCAGTTTCAAGAAGTGTGGAAACAATTACAGGGCAGAATATTGGAGCGGGTAACTTTAAAAGAGCAAGAGAGGTAAGTTATATAGCCGTGAAATTTATGTTTATTCTCATGACCGGATTAGGAATTATTTCTTTTCTTTTAGCTCCTCAAATTATTTCTATTTTTACTAATTCTCAGGAAGTAATTAATGTTGGAGCCGAATTTTTAAGATATATTTCTCTAACTTTTGGTTTTATAGCTGGAGCTAGAATTTTTGGAGGTGGATTTAGGGGAGCAAAACAGACAACCTTAGCTGCCTTTATTGCCTTTATAGTAATGGGAGTAATTCGTTTTCCTGTTTCTTATATTCTTTCTTCTATAATTGGCCCTAAAGGAATTTGGATTGCTTTTGCAATTTCAAACATTGGTGGTTTATTAATTGGTTGGTTTTGGTTTAAGAATAAATTTTTATATAATGAAGGAGAATTAATTCAATAAAATTATGAATAAAAGAAATCTAATAGCAATAATAATAGCAGTAGTAATTGTAGTTTTAGTTTATGGCTTTTTTATTAGAAAAGAAGAACCTGAAGAAGTAGTTTCTGAAGAACAAAACAATCAAGTTGTTTTAGAAGAAAATAAAAACAAAGAAGAAGTTAGTTTTGATAATGTTAAAATAGATAAAAGCTCTACCAAAATTCAATTAAAAAGACTAGAGGAGGGGAGTGGAGAAAAAGCTCAAAAAGGAGATAAAGTTACAATCCACTATACAGGAAGATTAGTTGATGGTACTAAATTTGATTCAAGTAGAGATAGAAATCAACCTTTTGTCTTTACTTTAGGAAACAGAGAAGTAGTTCCAGGGATGGATGCAGGAGTAGAAGGAATGAAAATAGGAGAGGAGAGAAGAATTTTTATTCCACCAAAGCTCGGATATGGAAACCAAAAAAAAGGCCCTATTCCAGCTAATTCTGTTTTAGTTTTTGATGTAGAATTATTAAAAATTAATTAGCTTTTATCGGAATAGGAAGTGTGAAATAGTTTATGTTTCTTTTTATGAGTGAGATACTTTTCGTGTAATTTTTTAACTACTGGGTTTTCTTCAGCTAGTTTAATTTCTTTCTCTTGGTCTCCTTTATACAAAGCCGCGGCTCTTTTGTCGCGGATTTTTTGATTTGTAGGAAGGGGTTGACCACCTCCTCCAATACAACCTCCAGGACAAGCCATTACTTCTACGTAATCAAAAAGATCAGGATTTTCTTTTAGTTCTTTTAATATTTTTTTAGCAGGACCTATTCCATTTATGGTAGCTGTCTTTATCTTTTTGCCATTAATTTTAATTTCTGCCTTTTTAATTTCTTTCATTCCTCTTACTTTTTCAAAACTAAGCTCGGGTGGTTTTTCATTTGTTAAATTACTATAGACAGTTCTAAGCGCAGATTCCATTACACCACCGGTAGCACCATATATTACTCCAGCGCCAGTTGGTTCTCCAAGAGGATTATCTGCTTTTTCTCCTTTAATTTTATTAATATCAATATTTTTTTGTTTAAATAAACGAGCTAGCTCTCTTGTTGTAAGTACAAGATCAACTGGATTGTCTTTAAACTCTTGTCTAGTTATTTCATATTTTTTAGAAACACAAGGCATTATAGAAACTACTACTATGTCTTCAGGGGCAATATTTTCTTTTTCAGCCCAGTAGCTTTTTATTAATCCTCCTAAGATCATATGAGGTGAACTAACAGTAGTTAGATTAGGTATAAATTCTGGATAATAAACTTCAACAAATCTTACCCAAGCAGGACAACAGGATGTAAACATAGGAAGGTTTTCGTTTTTTTCTAATCTTTCTTGTAGTTCTTTTGCTTCTGCAACAGTACAAAAATCAGCTCCTACACAAACATCAAAAACTTTATCTGCTCCCAGGCTTTTTATTCCAGCAACTAGCTTTTCGGTAATTGGAGAATCACTGCTGAAGTTAAATCTTTCTTCTATGCTACTACGGATTGCAGGAGCAAATTGAAAAACAACTGTTTTACCTTTTTCGGCTAAAGGTTTTTCAATTTCTTCGAATTCTCCTGTTGCTTCAAAGGCTCCTGCCGGGCAGTGGATTAAGCATTGACCACAGTAAATACATTTTTTGTCTTCATCTACAACTGTTTTAGTAAAGCCATCTTTGTCTTCTATTTTTAAGCGGCCTATTCCTTGTTTTTCGCACATTTCAACACAATTTCTACAATTGATACATTTTGAAGTATCAAATTCCATAGGAGTGAATTTTAAAATAGGAAATTTTTCTTTTCGGTTTTTAAATCTTGTAGTTTCTACATCGTATTCTTTTGCTAACTCTAAGAAGAGGCAATTATTTTTCCAGACGCAATCTTGGCACTCTTCTTGATGTTGAGAAAAGAGAAGTTCTAGGTTTATTTTTCTTGCTCTTCTAATTTCTTCAGAATTAGTTATTATTTCCATCCCTTCTTTTATTTTTGTAGAACAAGAAGGAGTAAATCCATCTCTTCCTTTAATTTTTACTGAACAAATCCTACAACTCCCTTTTGGACTTAAATCAGAATGAGAACAAAGAGAAGGAATTTCAATATCATTTTCTTCTGCTACTTCTAAAATAGTTTGTCCTTTTTTCGCTTTAATCTTTTTATTATTTATTTTTATGTTAGCTTCTTCCATATTTTATTTATTTAGTTTATTTAGAGCACTTTTGATAGGAATCATAACCGTTTTTCCAAGAGGACAACGACTGGTTTTTTCTATTGCAAAAAATAGATCATTTAAAATATCTTTATTAATTTTTTTATTATCAATCATCTTTTTTATCCTATAAAGTCCTTCTCTACAAGGAGTACAATGATTACAATTTTCTTGATGAAAAAAGTTAATTTTTTCTTTTAAAAAATCATAAAGATCTGTTTTGTTTTTGTTATAAACTATAACTGATCCTAGTCCTTTAATTTTATGATTTAGCTCAGAGTCAAGGAGTACTTCACCTGCAGCACCGCCTCCAACCTGTACAAAAAAATCAAAAGGAGGTAAATTATTAGTTTTTGCTAACACTTCTTTAATAGTTAAATTTAAAGGAAGTTCAATAACTTTTTTATTATCTACTTCACCTGCAACACAATAAAATTTTGTTCCTTCATATTTATCTTTTGCAATTTGAGAAACAAAGTAAAAAGTTTCAATATTATTTATTAAAGTAGGGGAGTTCCATAGACCAATTTCAGTTGGGTAAGGAGGTTTTTCTCTTGCTTCAGTTCTTTTTCCTTCAATAGTATTGCAAGCAGCAGTCTCTTCTCCTGCAATATATTTTTCTTTAGTTTGGAAAAGTTCAATAGGATAATCTCCAATTATTTTATTTAAATTATCTTTAAACTTTTTGTAATACTCTTTATTTAGATAAATGTAAGCTTTTTTAGCACTTATTTCATCAATTGCTATTTTTATTCCATTTATAACTTCTTCAGGATAGTTTTCTAATATATATTTATCTTTAAAAACATTTGGCTCTCCTTCTGTTCCATTACAGATTATATATTTATCTTTTGCTTTTTTAGCTTTAATAATTTCCCATTTTTTACCAGTTGGAAAACAAGATCCACTTCGGCCTTTTAGTTTTTTCTCTTTTAATTTTTGAATAATTTTACTCATAATTATTTTATTATAGTTTAATAGGGGAAAGTATCAAAATCTTTTCTTGACAAAATACCTTAAAGATTCTATGATAATACAACGAAAGGAGGAGTGCGTATGTTGGACGAAGAGGGAATCTCAATGTTGGCAGAACGATTGAAAAGAGGAGTAGAAAGCCGGAAACACACAAAGCACCTTCCAAACAAAATAAGCAAAGAAGAAGCCGAACAACTGATAAGAATGTATTTAGATCAGGATTTAGGGGATAAAAAACGGAAAGAAATTGAGTCTATTTTAGATTATAAAAAAGAGGGGGATAAAAATGACTCAAGAAGAAGAAATTAGAGTTCTTTCTGAAAGTGGAGAAAGACAAAAAGAGGCTGTAATTGTCAATTTTGAAGAAGTTTTAGAAGAAGTTTTAGAACTTTGTGAAATAATTGATAGGTTAGAGCAAAATAAAGAAAGCATTCCTCATTTTATTAGAGAAAATTTAAATTTTTGTATTGAAACTGGTAATTGCGATAATATTCATCTAGATGGACTAAATGCAATTGCAGAAGATCTTAAAGCAGAGGTAAAAGGATTAAAGAGGAGAATTAAGAAGGAATTGGACCATAGCGAAAATGGTTATAGTTTAAAGAAAGATTTAGGATTGGAACTTAAAGAATTAGAAAAGGAGGGTTTAGAATGACTCTTCCCGAAACGGAGAGTATTGAAAAATTTAAGGAAAAATGGGAAGGAGAAAAAATAGAAATAGACTCCTTTGACCTTTTACCAGCTTTTCAACATTTAAATGTTGCTCAAATTTTAGACAACGATGATATTATTATTGAAATAGATGAAGTTCATTTAGGAAGAAGAGTAGTTTATATCCGTTGCGATGATTTTTTAACAATTATTAATTTTAAGACAGCTCAAAAATTAGTTAATAGAGCTAACTAAAAGCCTTCGAAAAGAAGGCTTTTTTTTGTACAATTAAAAACAGTATGAAAAAAATAATATTACATATGGATATGGATTGTTTTTTTGCTCAAATAGAGATGCGAGAAAACCCTCGTTTTAAAGATAAACCTGTTGTGGTTGGAGCTGATCCTAAAAAAGGCCAGGGGAGAGGAGTGGTGTCTACAGCTAATTACAAAGCTAGGGAATATGGAATTAATTCAGCAACTCCAATTTCAACTGCCTATAAGAAATGTCCTGATGCTGTCTTTGTTCCAGTTAATTTAGAATATTATAAAAAAGTTTCTCAGAATATTTTAGAAATTATTAAAAAATATTCTGATCAATACGAACCTTTATCAATTGATGAAAATTATTTAGATATTTCTTTTGTATCTGATTACAAGAAAGCAAAAGAGATTGGAAAGAAGCTCAAAAAAGAAATTTTAGAAAAAGAAAGATTAACTACTAGTGTAGGAATTGGACCAAATAAAATGCTTGCTAAAATAGCTTCCGAAGAAGAGAAGCCAGATGGATTGTTTGTCATTAAGCCAAAAGAAGTAGAAAGTTTTTTAAAAGATAAATCAATAAGAATTATTCCTGGAATTGGACCTAAAACTGCACAAAAACTAAAACAAAAGTTTAAACTTGAAAAAGTTGGTGAACTAAAAAAAATAAAAAAGAAAGAACTAATAGAATTACTTGGTAGTCGAGGAGAAGATATTTATAAAAGAGCTAGAGGAATAGACAATTCACCTGTTAAAAAAGAAAGAGAAATTAAATCAATTGGAAGGGAAAATACTTTTAAAGAAAATACTAGAGAGCCAGAAATTATTTTAAATACCTTTAATGAGTTAATAGAAGAAGTTTATAAAAATTTAAAAAAAGAAGGTCTCTATTTTGAAACTGTTACAGTTGTTTGTAGAGTGCAAAACTTTCAAACTTACACCAGATCTCATACAATTAACAAACCTTCAAATGAATTAGAAACCTTACGTTCAGAGAGTAAAAAATTACTCTTAAAATTCTTGACTCAAAACTTAAAACCACTTCGTCTTATTGGGGTCCGAGTTAAGGTTGTTGAAGATGATTAATTATGATATAGTAGTTCAAAATGAGTTTTATAAATAAAAGAAATTTAGTTTCCGTTTTAATAGTAATTTTGATCCTTTTTTCTTTTGGGGGAGGGTTTTTCTATGGCCAACAAAAATGTGATGTTTGTCCGCCTCAAGAAATTAATTTTTCTTTATTTTGGGAAGCTTATAATAAATTAGAAAGCAAATATGTAGATAGTGACAAGTTAAATCAGAAGAATGTAGTTTATGGAGCCATTTCTGGTTTAACAGATGCCTTGGAAGATCCTTATACAATATTTATGCAACCAGACGAAACAAAACATTTTATGGAAAATGTTCAAGGTCAGTTTGAAGGAGTAGGAATGGAAATAGGAATGAGAGATGGGCAACTTCAAGTAATTTCACCTTTACCAGAAACCCCAGCTGAGAAAGCAGGATTAAAGGGAGGAGATAAAATTTTAAAAGTGGATGGAGAGTTGACTAGCGAAATGACTATAGATGAAGCAGTAAACAAGATAAGAGGGCCAAAAGGAAGTGTAGTTACTTTAACCGTAGCAAGAGAAAGTTGGCAACAAACAAAAGATATTGATATTACAAGAGGAGTAATTGATATTCCTTCTTTAGAATGGAAATTATTAAATGAAAATGCAGAAGAAGATGAAGAAGGAAATATAGCTTATATTAGGCTGTATCATTTTTCAGAAAAAGCAAGGAAAGACTTTAGAGAAACTGCACTTAAAGTTTTGAATAGTCCTTCCAAAAAAATAATTTTAGACCTTAGAGGAAACCCAGGAGGATATCTTGAGGTTGCACAATATATTGCAGGTTGGTTCTTAGAAGACGGAAAAACAGTTACTATTGAGCACTTTGGAGGAGACAGAGAAGATCAAGTTTATAAAGCAGACGGAAATGCAATGCTTAAAGATTATCAGTTAGTAGTATTATTAAACCAAGGTTCTGCTTCTGCCTCTGAAATTTTAGCAGGGGCACTAAGAGACCAAAGAGGTATTAAAATTGTAGGAAAGAAATCTTTTGGAAAAGGTTCAGTTCAAGAATTAGTTAAATTAAGCGATAAATCATCTTTAAAAATTACTGTAGCAAAATGGCTTACTCCAGATGGAACTTTAATTCAAGAAAAAGGAATTGAGCCAGATATTGAAGTTGATATCCCAGAAGATATTGAAGAAGGGGAAGACCCACAACTTAAAAAAGCTATAGAAGTATTAACTAAGTAATAAATTAAAATCAGTATTATTATGAAAGTAATATTAAAAGAAAATGTTCAGAATTTAGGACAAAAAAATGAAATAAAAGAAGTAGCAGATGGCTATGCTAGGAACTATTTGTTTCCTAATAATCTTGCCAAAAAAGCTACCGAATCCGAAGTGAAAAAAGCAAAGATGTTACAAGAAAAAAGAGAAAAAGCAAAAGAAAAGAAAAGAGAAAAATTAGAAAAAATGGCAAATGAAATTGAAGGAAAGAAAGTAGAATTTACTATGAAGACAGGAGAAAAAGGACAACTATTTGAATCAGTTCATAAAAAAGATATTGTAGAAAAAATAAAAGAACTTGGTTATAAAGAGGTTGAAGAAAAGCATATAAATTTAGAAAACCCAATTGAAAAAGAAGGCGAATATGAAGTTAATTTAAACTTAGGAGAAAATTTAAGTTCTAAAATAGAAGTTATTGTAAAAGGAGAAGACAATGAGTAAAAAAGAAAATAGTACCAAATATATTTTTGTTGTTGGTGGAGTTATGTCTGGAATAGGAAAGGGAGTTGCAAACTCTTCTATAGGAAAGATTCTCCAAAGCAAAGGGTATTCTGTTACTGCTGTAAAAATTGATCCTTATGTCAATGTAGATGCAGGTACGATGAATCCAGTTGAGCACGGAGAAGTTTTTGTAACTGCAGATGGAGTAGAATGTGATCAAGACATTGGGAACTATGAGAGATTTTTAAATACAACTCTTTCAACTCACAATTATATGACAACTGGAAGAGTCTATAAGTCTGTAATAGAAAAAGAGAGAAATTTAGAATACGATGGAAAATGTGTAGAAGTAGTACCAGACATTCCAAATGAAGTTATATCTAGAATTAAAAAAGCAGGAGAGATAAATGATGTTGATTTTGTTTTAACTGAGATTGGAGGAACAATTGGAGAATATCAGAACATGCTCTTTTTAGAAGCAGCAAGAATGATGAAATTGGAACATCCGAAGGATGTTCTTTTTATTATGGTAAGTTATCTTCCAGTTCCAGAAATGATAGGGGAGATGAAAACAAAACCAACCCAACATGCCGCAAGAACTTTAAATTCGGCTGGGATTAGACCAGATATAATATTAGGTAGAGCAGAAGTTCCTTTAGATGAACCAAGAAAAAGAAAGATTTCTGTTTTTTGTAATGTAGATAAAAAAGATGTTATTTCTGCTCCTGATGTAAATACGATTTACGAAGTCCCTCTTAATTTTGAAAGAGATAATTTAGGGAATCAGATATTAGAAAAATTTGATTTAGAACCAAAAGAGAGTGATTTAAAAGATTGGAGAGAAATGGTTGATGTCATTAAAAATGCCGATGAGAAGGTTAAAATTGGAATGGTGGGTAAATACTTTGAAACGGGTGAATTTACGCTCTCTGACTCCTATATTTCAGTCATAGAGGCAATCAATCACAGTAGTTGGGCAAATAATAGAAAAGCAGATATATTTTGGCTTTCTGCTGAAGAATTTGAAGAAGATCCTTCTAAGTTAGAAAAATTAAAAAGATTTGATGGTGTTGTTATCCCAGGAGGATTTGGAAGTAGAGGAACAGAAGGAAAAATTAAAACAGCACAGTATTGTAGAGAAAATAATATTCCTTATTTAGGTCTTTGTCTTGGAATGCAATTAGCTACAATCGAATTTGCTCGACATGTAGCTGGAATTGAGGATGCAAATTCTACAGAATTTGATAAAAAGTGTACACCTATTATTGATATAATGCCAGAGCAGAAAGAATTATTAGAGAATAAAGATTATGGTGGAACAATGCGGCTTGGAACTTACAAATGCCAATTAAAAAAGGGAACTATTAGTTCCCAAGTTTATAATAAGGATATCATTGAAGAAAGACATCGCCATCGTTATGAATTTAATGATAAGTTTAGAGAAAAGCTGGAAGAAAGTGGTCTGACAATTGCAGGAACTAATCCAAAAACTGATTTAGTTGAAATAATAGAATTAGAAGATCATCCTTTCTTTGTTGGTACTCAGTTTCATCCTGAATTTCAGTCTAAACCACTTCATCCGCACCCTTTATTTAAAGAGTTTGTGAAAGTTGCTATTCAACACTCACAAACTTAACCTTTTTACGAGAGTTATCGTATTTAGTAATTTTTTTAGTTTTAAATTTAACTGTTCCTTCTTTTGTAGCATAAAGAGTGTCATCACTGCCTCGGCGAACATTCTTGCCTGGACGAACTTTAGTGCCTCTTTGTCTAACTATCACACTACCAGCTTTAGCTTTCTGTCCATGATATAATTTAACACCGAGATACTTCGGATTTGAATCTCTCCCTAATTTAGTTGTTCCAGTTGCTTTTACTTTTGACATTTGTCTTTTTTTAGATTATTTAAATTTCTAGATCATTTTATATTATACTTATTTTAAAGATGAAGTCAATTATTGAGGCTATTAAAAAGTTTAGAAAAAAGAATAAACGTGATA
>CAYPLZ010000017.1:0-9779 GCA_964411855.1 uncultured Candidatus Saccharibacteria bacterium | reverse complement strand
ATTTGTTAATAGGAGATTGGTATAGAAGTCCGGTAGCTCCCTATGATACAAACTTAGAAAAAGTAAGCTATAAAAAGGGGTGCTGTCCAAACGCAGAAGAATTGGCGCTTTCTACTTTTAATCTCCCAACTCATATCAATATCTCAAAGAAAAAAGCAAAAGAAATAGTTCAATTTATTAAAAATCAAATTAAATGAAGATAGAAAAAGTAAAAGATAAAACAAAATGGGAAAATTTACTTGCAGAGTGTAAAGAAAAAACATTTTTAGACTCATGGAACTGGGGAGACTTTGAACAGAAAATGGGAAAGAAAGTTTGGAGATTAGGTTTATTTGATAATAATAATTTAAAAGCAGTTTCTTTATTAATTAAAATAAAAGCCAAAAGAGGCAATTTCTTATTTGTCCCTCACGGACCAACAGGTAACTTTGATACTTTAGAAGAAAAAGAAAAAGGGCTTCAATTATTTCTTAAAAAAATTAAAAGTATTGCTAAAAATGAAGGTGGCATCGACTTTATAAGAATAGCACCAATTTGGAAAAGAACAGAAGAAAATAAAAAATTATTTAAAAAAAGTAATTTAAAGGAAGCTCCTATCCACAAGCATCCTGAATTAACTTGGGAACTTAACTTAAGTCCTTCCGAAGAAGATCTTTTAATGAATATGAGAAAGACTACCCGGTATTTAATAAGGAAAGGTGAAGATAATGAAGACCTTCAAATCATTAAAACAGATAATCCTAAAGCGGTAGAAACCTATAATGAACTTTACCAAAAAACTGCTGATAGACATGATTTTGTTCCTTTTTCATTAAAGTATCTTAAAAATGAATTTGCAGCTTTTGATAAAGATAATGAAATACTTACTTTTTTAGCTAAATACAAAGGGGAAATTGTTAGTGCAGCTATGATAATCTATTGGTCTGGAATCGGTTTTTATCATCAAGGAGCTTCAATTCGTAAGTATCCTAAAATTCCAACTTCTTATTTATTACAATGGGAAGCTATAAAAGAAGCTAAACAAAGAGGTTGTTCTCGTTATAATTTCTGGGGAATTGCTCCAACTGATGATCCTGATCATCCTTGGCACGGATTAACTAAATTTAAAAAAGGATTTGGAGGAGAAAGATTAGATTATGTAAAAACCCAAGATTTGCCTTTAACTTTTAAGTATTATTTTACTTATTTAATAGAAAGAATAAGAAAAATTAAAAGAGGACTTTAATGGTAAAAAATAAATACAGAAAACCACATAGAGTAAAAAGAAAGAAACCAATTTTTAAAAAAGATTATTTTTGGGTTTCTTTAGCAATAGTCCTGATTGGGATTGAGTTAGTTTTTCTAGTTTGTTTTTGTTCTTTTTTTAAAGTTCGCCAAATAAAAGTGGAAGGCAATGAAAAGATTTCTGAGCAAAGTTTAAGTTCTTTTACTTGGGAAAAAATTGAAAAAAATCTTTTGGCTTGGCCAAGTAAAAGTATTCTTTTAGCTAGTACAGGCCAATTAAAAAATAACCTAAAAGAGAGGTATCCTTATATTTCAGAAATTAAAATTAATAGAAGTTTTCCTGATGCTTTAAATATCACTATTAAAGAAAGAGTCCCTAACTTTATATGGTGCGTTAAAGATAATTGTTTTAAAACTGATAAAGATGGAATTATTTTTGATAAGATTCAAAAAAATAAAGAGCTTGATTTAATTATTGATGCAACTAAAAATAAACCTCTAGCCCTTGGAGAAAAAGTAATAGAAAAAGAAAAATTAGAAAATATTTTTAGGATTAAAGATGAAGTAGAGAAACATAATGTACAAATTAGTGCTTTTATTATTAAAGAAGATCGCTTAGTTGCAAAGACAAAGAAAGAATGGGAGATTTATTTTGACCTAGAAAAAGATATAGATTGGCAGCTAACAAAATTAAAAGCAGATTTAGAAAGAGAGATTCCTAAGAAAAGAAGAAAAGATTTAGAGTATATTGAGCTACGTTTTGGTAATTTTGCTCCTTATAAATACAAAGAAGGCAGCGATCTTGACTAGTTTAATCTTTTTCTTTAATATATTTGTAGCTGTTAGAAGAAAAAACTAAAGGAGGTGTCTGGATGTTATGGGATTTATTTTCAGTTAAGATTAGGGAGCTAGAAAAAGGAGCAGAATTTTATTTTAAAAGAGGCAATGATAGAAAGCACATAGTTGAAGGAGAGAACGGAAGTTTTATTCAGGCAAAAGAGGCAGAATCTTTTTATATAGTTAATTTCGATAAAGACATTACAGTTTATTGTCGCTTTAAATATTTACCGCAAAATCAAAAAACTAGAGTAAAAAAGGAAATCTCTTTTGGTATTTTATTTCTAATAACTCTAATAATAATTATTTTTAGTTCTTTATAATTACAAAAATCATAAACAAAAAACCTCTCATAAAAATGAGAGGTTTTGTTTTGATAGAAAGCTATTATTTTTTATCTATCTTGTAAACAAAGATAGAATGACCAATTTTTTTAATTGGATCGTATTTTTCTAACCAGCGATAATAGCCAGTTTCTCCATCATAGTCAGGAGTTGCTTTCCCTTGACCTTGCTTTAAGAAAGTAACTGAAATAGCAAGGTAACTGTTATCTGGTAGTTCTTTTGGGTCTCTTGATCCCCACCATCTCTCTAGTTTTTCTTCGGAAAAATGATAGTCAATGCTACTTCCACCAAAATAATCAATATAAATTGTATCTATATTTTCTTTTTCTGTCCACTCTTTTAATCTTATTAAATCTTGCCCCCAATCTACATTAGAACCTATCGTATATTTATATCCTTGAGATGGTCCACCAACTAATTCATTAAAGTAGGAGATAAAATGAGGATAAACTTTAATTACTGTAACTACTTGCCACAAAATCAATGCACCTACTAAATATTTTTTAAGATTTGAATCTTTTAACCATCTTGAAGTATTACCAGCAACTAAAGTAAAGATAAGAGGAAAGATAGGGAGAAGATGTCTAACACCAATATTAAGAGGAGAATTTAAGGAACTCAACCAATAAATAGTTATAAAGCTTAAAGTAGTAAAGACAAATAAGTTGTTTTTAATCCAATTTTTGAAACGGGCACAAGTTTTTTCAAAGTAAGGTTTTTTAATTCTACTGAAACCATATATTAGAGCCAACAAGGTAAGTAAGTGGAATGCAAGAGGAAGTTTAATTAGGTAGACAAAAGGAAAGTAGTGGGGCCAGCCAGAAGCAGAAACTTCTCCTAGAAAGTAGGTTGTATTTCCACCACCTGTTCTTGCAGTTACAATACTTACACCTGTAAGGTAATAGGCATATTGTCTAAAGTAAGGAGTTTTTGCCATCCATCTTATTGCTGGTTCAGCTGTAGCTCTTAACGAAGCTAAAGGTAAAGGGTATAATTCTTGGTGAGTTTGAAGATCACTAATTTGTTTCTCGTGAGGATAATTCCGAATGTGAATTTGATAAACTGCCCCAATTAGTAAGAAAGCAATAACAAACACAATAAAGACTCTTTTTGCTATAATCATCAATTTTTCTTCTCTTGCCCACCACCAGAATAAACCTATAATTACAAAAAAAGGAACTAAGAAAACAGAAGTAAATTTAAGTAGTTGAGCTATTCCCAAAGCAAATCCTGCAATGACAAGGTTTTTAGTAGAATAATTTTTAAGCATCTTAACGAAATAATAGATAGCAATAAATATTCCTAGTGCTGCTCCTATATCAGTAGTAACTAATCGGCCATGCGCAATGAAAGTAGGAGAGAAAGAAAAGAATAATAAAGAGATTATTCCTGCTTTATTACCAAATAATTCTCTAGTTACTTTAAAAATATAATATCCCAATAAAAGCAAAACAAGAACCATAGGAAAACGTCCCCAAAATATCATCTTTTCTGCCGGATTATTACTTTCGTATAAAAATTCATTACCAAAAGACCATTGTCCATTTACTTTTTCCTGCCAAGATGGACTATCTGAAGGAAAGTTAATATTATCCATAAAAAGAAGAGGGATACCAGACAAAGATTTAATAATAGGGGGATGTTCAGGATTCAATCTCATATCTAGTTTTTTAACATAAGAATATCCTGCTGGGAGATGTGCTTTTTCATCGAAAGTTAAAGAATCTCCCATCATGCTGAAAACCGAAATTACAAAAAGAAAGACTAAAAGTATTGTTGCAAGTATATTTGTAGTACGATTAGACATAATTTATTAATTAAAGTTAACTTTATATTTCCAAAGACCATTTTGAGTATCAACTTTTCCCTGAGGAAGATTTGATTTAATTTCATTTTTAATTTCACTAGTTTCAGCAAGAGGCACAATAACTACTGGCTTATCTTTTATTTCTATCTCTTTAATTTCATTAATTTTTAAATAGCTTGTTCTAGGTCTTCCATATTTTGAATTTTCAATAAATACTGGGGTTTGAGCGCTCATTGGAACTTTGTCGGGATAGGAGATAGGATCACCTCTTTTATTAATTATCGCATAAATATCTACATTGCTATCTAAAGAGTTTAAATAGTTTCCAATTTTTACGTAATTATAGGAAAAAGAAGCTTCAACCTCTTTCTTTTCTCCCCACTTATTAAAGTATTTATTATACTGAGTAATTGTTAAACCAGAGAAGAAAATTAATAAGACAAGAATTGCTGCTACTCTTTTCTTTTTTGTAACATTTTTATTAATTTCTATACCTATTCTTTCTGCAAGAAAGTAAAAACCAAGGGCAGCAAAAATGTAGATAGGGGGGATTACTCCAATAACTCTTAAAGAATGTGGCAATCCTTCAAAAGTAAGTATGCCCGGAAGTAACATTACGCCTGTCCAGGCAAGAAGTGTAAGGTAAGGAGTAATATAATAATACTCTCTTTTCTTAAAGTGCTGATAGATTTTTATCTTTGCAAAGATAATTCCAACTAAGAAAGCTATTCCAACAGGCCAAAGCAATTGAGGATGATGAGCAAAATTATGTCTCCAATTTGGATCTCCTAAAATATTAAACATTATTAAGTGTTGGCCAAGACTAATTCCAAAAGCTTTTAAAGGATTGGGTTGACTAAAGACCATAATACCGGAAGAGCGACTAGAGAAGTAGTGGGGGAATTTTAAAAAGAAAATACCAAGAGGAAGTGCAGTTAAAATAGAAGTTATAGTAAAGGTAGAAGCATATTTAAAGAAATGCTTTTTGTATTTTGCAATGATTAGCAAGAATATAAATAGAATTACAAAAATTAACGGAGAAACTCTGACGCTACTATAGGTGTAAAAGGCTAGACCAAAAAAGAATCCTCCAATACCCGAAAAGAAAAAGTTGTCTTCTTTTAAACCTTTAAAGAAAAAGTAAAAAGAATAAACAAAACAAAGAGGGAGCAATACTCCCCTGAAAGCAATTCTACTAAAATTAATATGCCAAAACGAAATTCCTATTAAAAATGCTGCTAAAAGTGCGATAATATTCTTCTTTTTTTCTGAATAAAAAGAAAGTAACTGTCTAGTTAAAAGAAAGACTCCAGGGATAGTTAAAGTTCCTGCTAAAGCGGGAACAAATTTAAGTGCGAATTTACTGATTCCAAAAGCCCAAAAAGAGCCAGCAAGAAGCCAATAAAATAAACCCTCTCTACCATTATTATCGGGATAGAAAAGATCAAAATCTTTTTCTTGGAGAGTTTCAATGGCATTATTGCCATTTATTGCTTCATCAGGATAAAGTCCTTTAGGAGTAGAAGTTAAACCTTTAAATCTTAAAAAACCTGCAAGGGCAATTATTATTAGGAGTACAATTAGTATTTTCTTTTTCATTTCTAAATTATATCAAAATGAGAAATTAAATTAAAGAATTTAGCACTCTAGAGTCTTGACTGCTAATTTCTGTTTGTTATACTAAATTCAAGAAATATTTTTTAAAAAAAAGAAAGATGGGACTGACAAAAAGACAAAAGATAATACTTGATTTATTGATTAGAGAATATATAGAAACAGCTTCACCAGTAAGTTCTCAAACTCTAGAAGAGAGCTATGATTTTGATGTCTGTTCTGCTACCATTAGAAGGGAAATGCAATTTTTAACAAAAGAAGGATTTTTGTACCAAATGCATGTTTCAGGAGGAAGAATGCCGACCGACAAAGGTTATCGTTTTTTCGTAGATAATTTGATAAAGGAAAGAAAGAGAGAAAAGGTCAGAAAAGCAAAATTAAAAGAACTGAAAAGAGAAAGAGAAAACATCTTGAAATTTGTTCAAAACCTTTTAAAGAGAATTTCAAGCTCTTCTTCAACTTTAAGTCTTGCTTATTTAGTAAATGAAGACTTTTTATGGAAAGAAGGCTGGACAGAGATTTTAAAAGAACCTGAGTTTAAAGATTCTGAAGTTAGAGAAAACTTTCTAAACTTCGCTGCAGTAATCGAGGAAAGGATAAAAGAATTGTCTAAAGAAAAAGATTTAGATTTAAAGGTATTCATTGGTAGTGAAAATCCTTTAACCGATGATAAGGAGTTTAGTTTGATTGTTTCTCGATGCCCAGTTGAAAAAGAAAAAGATTCTTTAATTGCGTTATTAGGCCCAAAAAGAATGGGGTACCAAAGAAATATTTCCTTGGTGAATTCAATTAGAAAACAGTTAATAGAAGAACTTTTAAAAGAATAATTAAATATGGCAGAACAAAAAGAAAAAGTAGAAGAACTTAAAAATAAGATAAAAAAACTAGAAACAAAATTAGAGGAAGTAAAAGGTGAAAAAGAGGAATATTTAGAAGGGTGGCAAAGAGCAAGAGCAAATTTTATTAATTACAAAAAGAAGGAAAAAGAAAGAATGCAGGACACTATCAACTACAGTAATGAAGAGCTTTTACTGAAAATACTACCGATTTTCGACAACCTAAAAAGAGCAGAAAATTATATTCCAGAAGAAGAAAGAGAGAAAGACTGGGTCCAAGGAATAACTCACATTAAAAGTCAATTTAAAAAATTCTTAAAAGAAGAAGGGATTGAGAAGATAGAAACGGTAGGAAAAAAGTTTGACCCGAATATTGCAGAAGCAGTAGAAAGAGTTGAGAGCAAAGAATATGAGTCTGACGTTGTGACAGAAGAGATTCAACCAGGCTATAAATTAAAAGATAAAGTTTTAAGACCAGCAAAAGTAAAGGTTGCCAAATAATCAGTTTTAATCATATCTAAGAATAAATTAATTAAAAAAACCATGGCTAAAGACAAACAAAAAAAACAAAAAAAGAAAGGTAAAATATTAGGAATTGACCTTGGAACAACCTTTTCTGCAATGGCAATTACAGAAGAAGGTGAACCAAGGATTATAGAGAACAAGGAGGGTCAAAGAACAACACCTTCTGTTGTTGCTCTAAATAAAAAAGGAGAAAGGCTAGTTGGAACCTTAGCAAGAAGACAGCAGATTACTAATCCTAAAAATACTATTGCTTCAATTAAAAGATTAATTGGTAGGAAGTTTTCCGATCAAGATATTGAAAGAGATAAGAAAAATCTCTCTTATGAAATTAGAAAGGCTGATAATGAAGGAATAGAAGTTAAGTTGGGAGACGAATGGTATAAACCAGTCCAAATCTCAGCAATGATTTTGCAGAAACTTAAGAAAGATGCTGAGGATAAATTAGGTGAAGATATAGACCGAGCTATTATTACTTGTCCAGCTTATTTTAATGACTCACAAAGAAAAGCTACTAAGGTAGCAGGAGAAATTGCTGGATTTGAAGTTGAAAGAGTAATTAACGAGCCAACGGCTGCAGCACTTGCTTACGGATTAAATAAAAAGAAAGACCACCAAATTTTAGTTTATGACTTTGGAGGAGGAACATTTGATGTTTCAGTTCTGGATATTAGTGAGGATACTGTAGAAGTAAAAGCAACTGGAGGGGATAATCATCTCGGAGGAGATGACTTTGACCAAGAAATTATGGATTGGATGGTAAAGAAATTTAAAAAAGAAGAAGGAATTGATTTATCAAAAGATGAATTAGCATTACAGAGATTAAAAGAAGAAGCAGAAAAAGCAAAAATTGAACTATCTAGTGCAAAAGAAACAGAAATTAATATTCCATTTATTACCTCAAATGACCAAGGACCAAAACACTTAAACTTTACTCTCTCAAGAGCAAAACTAGAAGATTTAGTTTCAGATTACATAGATAGATCTATCAAACACATTAAAAAGACACGTAAAGAAGCAAATCTTTCTCAAAATGATATTGAAGAAATTGATTTAGTAGGAGGACAAACAAGAATGCCTAAAATCCAAGAGGAGATTAAAAATATCTTTGGAAAAGAAGCCAAGAAAGATATTAACCCAGATGAAGTAGTTGCAATTGGTGCGGCAACTCAGGGAGGAATTATGCAAGGAGATGTTAAAGATGTATTACTTTTAGATGTAACTCCATTATCATTAGGAATTGAAACCTTAGGAGGAAAAACAACTGTTTTAATTCCTAAGAATACTACTATTCCAACCTCTGAGAGTAAAGTATTCTCTACAGCTGCTGACAACCAAACTTCGGTAGAAATTAATGTGCTTCAAGGGGAAAGATCAATGGCTGACGATAACAAAAGCTTAGGCAGATTTATTTTAGACGGAATTCCACCTGCACCAAGAGGTGTACCTCAAATTGAAGTTAAATTTGATATAGATGCAAATGGAATTCTCCATGTTTCAGCTAAAGATAAGGGTACCGGCAAAGAACAATCAATTAGAATTGAAGGATCTTGTGGGCTCTCTGATGAAGAGATTGAAAAGATGAAAAAAGAAGCAGAAAAACATGCAGAAGAAGACAAGAAAAAGGAAGAGCTTATCGATAAAAGAAATGAAGCTCAAAGTTTAATTTACAGTGCAGAAAGTACCTTAGACGAAACTGGAGATAAAATTGACGATGAAACTAAAAAACAAATTCAAAAACAGATTGATGAACTAAAAGAGGTTAAAGATGAAGATGATGCAGAGAAGATCAAGAAGAAGATTGATGAGGCTTCAGAAGTTATCCAAAAAGCAGGTGCAGCAATTTACAAACAGCAACAACAAGCTCAGCAACAAGCTCAAAAACAAACAGAAGGCGAAGATGAAGAAGAAGCAGAAGAAGCAGAATACGAAGAAAAAGATTCTGATAAATAAATAAAACTATAAAATGGCTGAAGACTACTATGATATCTTGGGGGTGTCGAGAGATGCCTCCCAAGATGAGATTAAAAAAGCTTATCGAAAACTAGCCCACAAACATCACCCAGATAAAGGAGGGGATGAAGAGAGGTTTAAAAAAATTAACGAAGCTTATAATGTCTTATCTGACGAAAAGAAAAGATCCCAGTACGATCGGTTTGGGAAGGCTGGTGCCTCTGCAGGAGCTTCAGGATTTGATTTTGGTGGACAAAATTACCAAGGACAAGGCTTTAGTTTTGATTTTGGATCTGGTGGAGGATTTGATGATATGGGAGATGTCTTTGAACAGATATTTAGTAATTTTGGTGGCCAATCTAGAACTAGAACGAGAACCAGAAAAAAGACTAACAAAGGTAATGATATAAAAATTGATTTAGAAGTTAATCTTAAAGAGATACTAAATCAAACTAAAAAAGAAGTTAATTTAACTAGAATGGTTGACTGTCCAGAATGTAATGGAACTGGAGCAGAAAGCCCAGAGGATGTTAAAACCTGTCTAGAATGTGATGGAACCGGAAGAATTCAAAAAGAAAGAAGAACAATTTTTGGAGCCTTTGCTCAAGAAAGACCTTGCTCAAAATGTAATGGCCAAGGTAA